>CAUJET010000055.1 GCA_963169665.1 Actinomycetota bacterium
TCGGCTGGGTCGTCGCGTTCGGCAAGGACGAGTTCCGCGGTCGGGAGGCGCTGATCGCCGAGCGTGATCGAGGCGTGGCCCGTTTGCTGAAGGGCATCGCCACCGAGGGCCGACGCCCGCCGCGGGCCGACTGCAACGTGCTCTTCGACGGCGCGCCCGTCGGCGTCGTGACGAGCGGCAACTTCTCACCCGTGCTCGAGCACGGCATCGCGCTGGCCTTCCTGCCGCCAGATCTGGGGACGGGCACCGAGGTCGCGATCGACGTGCGCGGCAGCGCCCTGCCCGGCCGCATCGTCGACCTGCCCTTCGTCGCCAAGCACTGACCGTCGTTCGTGAACCGGATGCGCACCTGCGGCGCATCTCGCTCACGGATCAACGTTGCTTGGGGGCTGCCTTCTTCGCCGGGGACTTCTTGGCCGGGGACGTCGTCGTGGCGGCCTTCTTGGCCGGGGTCTTCGTGGCAGCTGCCGGCTTCTTGGCGGCCGTCGCCTTCGCAGGCTTCGGCTGCTTCGCCGGCGCGGGCTCGGCGGCCGGGGGCGGGATGACCGGCCTGGTCGCAGCGCCGCCCGAGCGCAGCGAGGTGAGCGAGCGCAGACCGAACAGGCCACCGGCCGACTCGGCCAGCTGACCCAGCGGCTGCAGCCGTTTCGCGAGGTCGCCGAGGGTGCCGACGAAGTCACCGAGCTGGGTGGGCAACTGGTTGAACTGTGGCGACTGCAACGTGTCGGCGAGCCGGGCGAGGCCGGGCGCGACCCGCTCGATCGGGGCGCTCATCTGCTCGACGAGTTGATCGGCGGTCTTGATCGTCCGAGTGATCTGCGGCAGCAGCGCGCGTACCGGCGGCTCGACGTCGTCGAGCAGACGGTTGACCCGCGCCGTGATCGTGTTGAGCTGCTCCATCGTCTGGTTGAAGTTCTCGACGGCGTGCAAGAAGTCGCCGACGCCTCGCTGGAACTGGGCGATCGACTTCGAGATGCCGGCGAGCGGGTTCGAGGTGCCCAGCAACCCGAGCAGGTCACCGAAGCCCGGAGGGACGGAGGAGTCAGCCATGGACTGCAACCTAGCCGTCATCCCAGATCAGCCCTGATCGATCGGCCCGACTGCGCCGTCCGACGACTGCTGCGCGGCGTGGGCGTAGGCCTCGAGCGGCTCGCAGCTGCACACGAGATGGCGGTCGCCATACGCCGAGTCGATGCGCGACACGGGCGGGAAGTACTTGTCGTGCCCACCGACACCGCCGGGGAACGCACCGACCTCTCGCGAGTACGCCCGCGTCCACTCACCGAGCAGGTCGGCGGCCGTGTGAGGCGCATGGCGCAGCGGGCTGTCGGCCACCGCCCACGTCCCGGCGGCGACCTCGTCGATCTCCCGTCGGATCGCCCACATCGCATCGCAGAACCGCTCGATCTCGCGGAGGTTCTCGCTCTCGGTGGGCTCGATCATCAGCGTGCCCGACACGGGGAAGCTCATCGTCGGCGCATGGAACCCGTGGTCCATCAGACGCTTGGCGACGTCGTCGACCGTCACGCCGGTGGCCTTGGTGATGGCACGCAGGTCGACGATGCACTCGTGGGCAACGCGGCCGCGCTCGTTGGTGTAGAGCACCGGGAATGCGTCGTGCAGGCGCGCTGCCACGTAGTTGGCGCTGAGGATCGCGGCACCGGTCGCGGCGCGCAGTCCCTCGGCGCCCATGAGCGCGATGTACACCCACGAGATCGGCAGGATGCCGGCCGATCCGAACGGCGCGGCGGACACGGGTCCGACGCCGCCCGAGGTCCGTTCGGCCAGCGGGTGACCGGGGAGGAACGGGGTGAGGTGCGAGCGCACCCCGATCGGCCCGACGCCGGGCCCGCCGCCACCGTGGGGGATGCAGAACGTCTTGTGCAGGTTGAGGTGGCTGACGTCGGCGCCGAACTTGCCAGGGCGGGCCAGACCGACGAGCGCGTTCAGGTTCGCGCCGTCGACGTACACCTGACCGCCGGCATCATGGACGAGTTCGCAGATCTCGCGGATGCGTTCCTCGAACACGCCGTGGGTGCTCTGGTAGGTGACCTTGATCGCGGCCACCCGGTCGCCGTGGTCGGCGAGGGCGCGGCGGAGGTCGTCGAGGTCGACGTTGCCACGGACGTCGCAGGCGACGACCACCACCTGCATGCCGGCCATCACGGCGCTCGCCGCGTTCGTGCCGTGCGCACTCGACGGGATGAGGCACACCGTGCGGTGCTCGTCGCCGCGGCTGCGGTGGTACGCGCGGATCGCGAGCAGACCCGCGTACTCGCCCTGGCTGCCGGCGTTGGGCTGCAGGCTCACCGCGTCGTAGCCGGTGATGTCGACGAGCATCGACTCCAGCTGGCCGATGAGCGCCCGGTAGCCGACCGTCTCGTCCTCTGGTGCGAACGGGTGCACGTCGGCGAACTCGGGCCACGTGATCGGCATCATCTCCGCGGTCGCGTTGAGCTTCATCGTGCACGACCCGAGGGGGATCATCGTGCGGTCGAGCGCGAGGTCGCGATCGGCCAGGCGCCGGAGATAGCGGAGCATCTCGTGCTCGCTGTGGTAGCGGTTGAACGCGTCGTGGTGGAGGATCGCGTCGGTGCGGCGATGGGGGAGCGCGTCCATGTCGCCGGCGACCTGGCTGACGTCGACCCCGTGCACCGGCACGCCGAGGATGGCGAGCACGTCGTGCACGGTGTGCAGATCCGACGTCTCGTCGAAGGAGAGGCCGACGACGGTGGGGGAGACGGGGCGCAGGTCGTAGCCGTGCTCCCGTCCCCGCTCGAGGACCAGGTCGGCGTTGGGGACCTGCACCTGGATCGTGTCGAACCAGGTGTCGTTCACGAGTTGCAGACCGCCCGCCTGCGCGGCCCGGGCGACGACGCTCGCGAGGCGATGGGTGCGCTCGGCGATGCGGCGCAGTCCGTCGGGGCCGTGCCAACTGGCGTACAGGCCGGCGATGTTGGCGAGCAGCACCTGTGCGGTGCAGATGTTGGAGGTGGCCTTCTCGCGGCGGATGTGCTGCTCGCGGGTCTGCAGGGCGAGCCGGAGTGCCGGGCGGCCGGCGGTGTCGGTGCTGACACCGACGATGCGGCCGGGCAGGGCGCGGGCGACGGAGTCGTCTGCCGCGATGAACGCGGCGTGCGGACCGCCGAAGCCCATCGGCACGCCGAAGCGCTGGGCCGACCCGATCGCGATGTCGGCGCCCATCGACGCGGGCGTGGCCATGAGCACGCAGGCGAGCAGATCGGTGGCGACGACCGTGAGGCCGCCCTGGGCCTGCACACGTGAGATCGCGTCGGTCCAGTCGGGCACGGCGCCGCTGGAGGTGGGCAGGCTGAACAGCGCGCCGAAACATCCGGCGTTGCCGTCGGCGTCGGTGCCGTCGAGATCGCCGAGATCGCCGACGACGAGTTCGATGCCGACCGGCTCTGCCCGCGTGGCGAGCACGGCGATGGTCTGCGGGTGCGTGTCGTGGTGCACGAGGAAGCGGTCGCTCTGTTGCTTCGACAACCGGCGGGCCATCGTCATCGCCTCGGCCGCCGCGGTGCCCTCGTCGAGCAGTGACGCGTTCGCCATCGCGAAGCCGGTGAGGTCGGCCACCATCGTCTGGAAGTTGAGGATCGCCTCGAGCCGGCCCTGGCTGATCTCGGGCTGGTACGGCGTGTACGCCGTGTACCAGGCGGGGTTCTCGAGCACGTTGCGCTGGATCACCGGCGGCGTGCGCGTGCCCGAGTAGCCCATTCCGATCAGGCTCGTCCGAGCCGCGTTCATCGACGCGATGTGGCGCAGCTCGCCGAGCACGTCCTCGACGGTGCGGGGTGCCGGCAGCGGCAACGTGCCGTCGGCGATCGGGCCGGGCACCGTCTCGGCGAGCAGCTGGTCGAGGCTGCCTGCACCGACGAGGGCGAGCATCAGGCGCTGTTCGTCCGCCGTGGGACCGATGTGGCGACCGACGAAGTCGTCGGTGCCGAACAGGTCACGGTCGACGAGCTCGGCGAGCGGTGACGACGGGTGCGATGGATCGGTCATGGGAAGCCTCCGTGTGGGCCGGACGGCGGACGTCCGGTCGGTGTGCTTCCCCCGCTGTCATCGATGCCTGAGAGCTTCGAGCCCCACCGACCTCGGCGTGACCCTTTCCCCGTCGGCGAACCGAGTCCGTGGCGAGCCACGGCCGGATGCTTTCCAGCGGCGCCTGCTCGGTCGGTCCGTTCGCCTGAGAGATTCCGGGGAGGTTGCTCCTTCGGCGCCCCGACGCTGGCTGCGTCGTGACTCTCCCGGCCGAGGTGGTCGGCGCACTGCCGAGGGTAGCAGCGGCGTCAGCCGGCAAGGGGTGACTGCAGACGCCGACGAACCGCCGTGCGGATCTGCTCGTCGAAGCTGCGGATGTGCGCCTCGGTGAGGGAGGCCGCCAGCTCGCTGTCGCCGGCCTCGAGGGCCTCGAGGATCTGGGTGTGCTCGTCGACGGCGTGCTCCATGTCGTCGACGTCGGCGAGGTACATGTGCCAGAGGCGATCGCTCTGGGCGTAGAGCATGTCGAGGGTGTCGGTGAGGAACCGGTTGTCGGCGGCCTCCCACACGATCTCGTGGCACTCGCGGTCGTGTTCGATGAGCGTGCCGCCGGGGATACCGGGCACGTGGGCCGCGTCGAGCACGGTGCGCATGCGCTGCCAGTGGGCGGCCGTGCCGCGCACGCACGCGAGGCGGGCCGCGTAGGGCTCGATGATCGCACGCGTCTCGTACAGCGTGGCGAGCTCGCCCACGTCGATGCTCGACACGTACATGCCGCGACGTGGGATGACGGTGACGAACTGGTCGCGAACGAGTCGCTGGAGCGCCTCACGGATCGGGGTTCGACCGAGGCCGAGCCGGTCCTGCAGCTCGTCCTCGCGGATCACGGCCCCAGGCGCGAGATCGAGCCGCACGATCATGCGGCGGATCTCGACGTAGGCACGCTGGCTCAGCGATGTGGGCGGGGTGGGTGCTGTGATATCGTGAAGATATATCAAGCAGCCCGCAGGCACAACGCGCCTGCGCAGGACTCCCGGGGAGACCAGAGAACATGAGCGAACAGACGGCCGCCACGCGTGACGTCCCCTCGACGGCAAAGGTCGTCGTCATCGGGGCCGGCATCGTGGGCAACTGCCTCGTCGGACACCTGAGCCGGCTCGGCTGGACCGACATGGTGCTCCTCGACAAGGGCCCGCTGCCCAACCCCGGCGGCTCCACCGGCCACGCGTCGAACTTCATCTTCCCCACGGACCACAACAAGGAGATGGCGTTCCTCACGGTCGACAGCCAGAACCAGTACATCGACCACGGTCTGAACAACACCTGCGGCGGCATCGAGGTCGCCCGTGAGCCCCAGCGTCTCGAGGAGTTCAAGCGGCGCATGACGTCGGCGAAGGCCTGGAACATCGACGCTCGCCTGGTCACCCCGGCCGAGATCAAGGAGATGGTGCCGTTCATCAACGAGGAGATCCTCCTCGGCGGCTACTACACCCCGAGCGTCTCGGTGGTCGACTCGCTCGCCACCGGCACGCGCATGCGCGAGGAGGCCGTCGCCGCCGGCAACCTCAGCGTCTTCGCCAACACCGAGGTGCTGTCGCTCGAGACCGAACTGCTGCCCAGCGGCTTCCCCAAGGTCACCGCCGTCGTCACCGACCGTGGCCGCATCGAGGCCGAGCACGTCGTCATCGCCTGCGGCGTGTGGAGCCCCCGCATCGCCGCGATGGCCGGCGCGAACATCCCGCTCACCCCGGCCGTCCACCAGATGGCCGATGTCGGCCCGATCGACGTGCTCGTCGAGAGCAACAAGGAACTCGCATACCCGATCATCCGCGACATGGACACGTTCTGCTACGAGCGTCAGTCCGCCGGCTCGATGGAGGTCGGCAGCTACGCCCACCGTCCCATCCTCATGCGCCCGGACGACATCCCGAGCAACCAGGCCTCGGCGCTCACGCCCACCGAACTGCCGCTCACCTACGACGACTTCGAGCCGCAGATGGAGCAGGCCATCGAGCTGATGGAGATGCTCGGCGACGCCGAGATCAAGTACGCCATCAACGGCCTGCTCAGCCTCACCCCCGACGCCAACCCGGTGCTCGGCGAGACCGTCGAGGTGCGCAACCTGTGGAGCGCCGCCGCGGTGTGGATCAAGGAAGGCCCCGGCATCGCCCAGCTCGTCGCCGAGTGGATGACCTACGGCTACCCGCACATGTGCGACCCGCACGGCAGCGACATCAGCCGCTTCTACCCGCACGAGAAGACCGAGTGGCACATCAACGCCCGGTGCAACGAGCACTTCAACAAGACCTACGGCATCGTCCACCCTCGTGAGCAGTGGGCCAGCCAGCGCGGCATGCGGCGCAGCCCGTTCTACGCCCGCGAGGAAGCACTCGGCGCGACGTTCTTCGACGCCCGCGGCTGGGAGCGGCCGCAGTGGTACTCGAGCAACGAGAAGCTGCAGGCGAAGTTCCCCGAGGCGTTCACGCCCCGCACCCACGAGTGGGACGCCCGCTGGTGGAACCCGGTCACCAACGCCGAGCACCTGCAGATGCGCGAGAGCGTCGGCATGGTCGACCTCACCGCGTTCAACGAGTTCGACTTCGAAGGTCCCGGCGCCTGTGCGTTCCTCGACTACGTGTGCGTCAACAAGGTCGACGTGGCCGTCGGTCGCAGCGTCTACACGCCGCTGCTCACCCCGCACGGCGGCTTCCGCGGTGACCTCACGATCCAGCGCCTCGGCGAGCACCACTTCCGTGTGATCACCGGTGCCTTCGACGGCGGTCGCGACAACTACTGGTTCAACAAGCACCTCGAGCAGTGGAACGCCGATCACGCCGATGCGCAGGCCACCTTCACCGACCGTTCGCAGGGCATCTGCACCGTCGGCGTGTGGGGTCCGAACGCGGCCAAGACGCTCGCCAAGGTCACCACCGATCACACGACCGCCCCGTACGACCTGAGCCAGGAGGGCTTCCCCTACGGCGCCGTCCAGGACGTCCTGATCGACGGCGTGCCCTGCACCATGTTCCGCATCAGCTACGTCGGCGAGAACGGCTGGGAGATCTACACCCGCATGGAGCACGGCCTGAAGGTGTGGGACGCGATCTGGGACGCCGGCCAGGAGTTCGAGATCATCCCCGTCGGCATCGGCGTGTACGCCGTCACCGGCCGCATCGAGAAGGGCTACCGCCTCATGGGCGCCGAGCTCGAGAGCGAGTACACGCCGGTCGAGGCCGGCCTCGCCCGCCCGAAGGTGAAGGCCGCCGCCTTAATCGGCAAGGCCGCCTACCGGAAGGCCCGCGACGAGGGCCCGGCAGCGATCATGTGCACCCTGTCGATGGACAGCCAGCAGTGCGCCGACGGGTACGACCGCTTCCCGACCGGTGGCAACGAGCCGATCCTCACCCTGTCGGGCGACCGCATCGTCGACGCCAAGGGCCGCGTCTCCCGCGTCACCACCGCCGGTGCCGGCCCCTCGGTGGGCAAGTACCTGCTGCTCGCGTACCTGCCGCCCGAGCACGCCGTCGAGGGCACCAAGCTCCAGGTCATGTACATGAACGAGCTGTACCCGGTCACCGTCGAGCGTGCGGGCGCCACGCCGCTGTTCGACCCCACCGATGCCCGCATGAAGAGCTGAGGTCGACGTGCGCGTTCTCGTCTGCGTGAAGCGGGTGCCCGCACCCGGCGCCAAGATCAACATCACCGCCGACGGCCAGGCCGTCGACACTGCCTACCTCGCGTTCACCACCAGCCCGCACGAGGAGTGCGCGGTGGAGGAGGCGGTGCAGCTCGTGGAGCGCCACGGGGGAGAGGCCACCGTCCTCACCCTCGGGCCGGCCGAGGCCGACGAACAGCTGCGCTACGCAGCCAGCCTCGGCGTGGCCAAGGCGGTGCTGTTGCCGATCACCGAGGCCGACTGGGATCCCCAGCGCACCGCGGCGGCGATCGCCGGCGCGATCCGTGAGCTCGAGGCGGCCGAGGGCGCGTTCGACATCATCCTGTTCGGCAACGAGTCGGCCGACTCGGGTGGGTTCCAGGTGGGCGTCCGCGTGGCGCGTGCCCTGGGCCGCCCGATCGTGAACGGCATCAAGGGCATCGAGGTCGGCGACGGTTCGGTCCGCGCTCGCCGCGAGGCCGAGGCAGGGGTCGAGGTCTACACGATCCCGATGCCGGTGGTGCTCGGCGTGAAGGAGGGCATCAACCTCCCGCGCTATCCCACGATGAAGGGTCGTCTCAACGCAAAGAAGGTCGCCGTCGCACAGGTGACGCCGTCCGCCGAACCCGGTGGCCAGCAGATGGTCACCCTGCTGCAGGCGGCGGAGAAGTCGAGCAACACCGTCATCCTCGGCAAGGGCCCCGAGGCCGCAGCCGCCGTCGTCGACGTCCTCGAGGAACTGGGAGTGCTGAAGTGAGCACGTTGGTCATCGTCGAACACGACCGCGGCACGCTGTCGCCGGCCTCCCTGGAGGCGCTGGCCGCAGCCCGCACCCTCGGTGGCGACGTGCACGCCGTCACC
>CAUJET010000056.1 GCA_963169665.1 Actinomycetota bacterium
ACATGGCGCACATCCGGCGCAAGCTCGAGGCCGAATCGTCGCGGCCTCGACACTTCATCACCGACTCCGGCGTCGGCTACCGCTACGAGCCGGCGTGACGGATCGGCGACCGGCGCTAAGAACGCGTCAACACCCGCACCGCCCCGTCGGAGCGGGAGTACAGATGGTTGTCATGAGCACCACCCACACGACCCCCACGTCGACGCTCGACCAGTTCCGTCGCGCTCTCACCGTCGCAGGACCCCTCGCCGTGCTCGGCGTCGCGTGGGCGTCCACCGGCGTGCGCGACACCATGGCGATCGCCAACGTCGCCCTCGTCATGGCGGTGCTCACCGTCGCGGTCGCCACGGTGAGCTGGCGCGCGGGCATCACCACCTCGATCGGCGCCGCGCTCGGTCTCAACTACTTCCACACCGAGCCGGTGCACACCCTGCGCATCACGGCCCAGGCGGACGTGGTCGCCGTGCTGCTGCTCGCCTCCATCGGTATCGCCGTCAGCATCGCCACCGCGCTACGGGTGCGTTCGTTCGCCCGTGAGCACACCGCCACCACTGCCGCCGAGCACCGCTCGCTACTCGCCACGGCGAGTGCGCACGACCGGCCGGTCGCCGTGGTGTGGACGGAGGCGGTGCAGGCGATGTGCGCCGGCATGTCGTTGGTCGACTGCCGCATCGAGCCCGTCGGATCGTCGAAGCTGCCGACCATCGCCCGGCAGCGACCACACACCGACGAGTCGACAACCCTCGTGTTGCCCGACGGTGGTGCGGTCGTCGCGTTCGTCGACCCGCGCAGCCATGCCCAGGTGACGCTCACCCCCAAGGCGGGCATGGGGTCGATCGAACTCGACCGGCGCATCGTGTTCGCGTTCGTCGATCAGCTCGAGCTCGCACTGTCGTCGGTGCTCCCGCCGCCGCTGAAGGCATCCGGCGCGGCACACTGATCTCGTGGAGCGAGGCCGTCTGCGCGTGTACCTGGGAGCCGCCGCAGGTGTCGGCACCACGTGCGCGATGCTCGACGAGGCCATCCGTCGGCAGGGTCGCGGCACCGATGTGATGGTCGGGTGCGTCCGCACCCACGGACGGCCGTTCACGGAGGACCGTCTCGACCGTCTCGACCGGCTCGGCAGGCTCGGGAGCGCCGGCGGCCTGGCCGACGAACTCGACGTCGATGCCGTGCTGGCTGCCGGGCCGTCGGTGGTGCTCGTCGACGAACTCGCCCGCCGCAACCCGCCGACGGCGGCTCGGTCGCACCGGTGGCAGGACGTCGACGTGCTCCTCGACGCGGGGATCGACGTGATCACCACCGTCACCGTGCAGCAGATCGGTTCGCTCGCCGACCCGGTGCGCGACATCGTCGGCCGCGCCCCCGAGGACACGGTGCCTGACGAATTCCTCGGTCGCACCGACCAGATCGAACTCGTCGACATCTCCCCCGAAGCGATCCGCCGCCGCATCGCGCACGGCAACGTGTTCGGTCCCGACGATCTCCGACCGGAGGACGCCGACCTGTTCAACTCGACCGCGTTCGCCGAGCTGCGGTCGCTGATGATGTTCTGGATGGCCGACCGGTTGGCGGCCGGGCCGGGCGATCTGCGCAACGCTCGCGAGAAGGTCGTCGTGGCCGTCACGGACAGCCCGAATGCCGACGTGGTGCTGCGCCGGGCGGCGCGGCTCGCCCAGCGATCGCGAGCTCCGATGGTCGGTGTGCACGTCCGCCCGGCCGCCGGCGGCGACGACCCCCGGCGGGCGGAGCGACGCCGCCGGGTCGAGCAATTGGGCGGCGCCTACCAGGAACTGCTCGGCGACGACGTCGCCGAGACGCTGATCGCGTTCGCCGACACCGAACGGGCCACCCAGCTCGTGCTCGGCACCACGGGCAGAGCCGGCCGATTCCGTTCGGTACGCCCCACGGTGGTCGACGAGGTGATCAGGCGGGCGACCACCGTCGACGTGCACGTGGTGTCGACTGATGAACGAGCCGTCGGCGACGGCGTGTGGAGCGGCAGACGATCGCTGTCGAGGCGTCGCCAGCTGATCGCTGCTGCGCTCGGAGGCGCTGGCCTCGCTGCGCTCACCTGGGTGCTCGCGGACGCCCGCGACGACGTCTCGGTCGCCACCTCGCTGTCGCTGTACCTCCTGGCCGTCGTGGCGATCACCGCGGCGGGTGGAGCGGTGCCCGGACTGCTCGCGGCCGTGGCGGCACCACTGCTCGCGAACTGGTTCCTCATCCCGCCGTATCACACGTTCCGCATCGCCGACGGCGAGAACGTGCTCGAGCTGGTGGTGTTCCTGTCGGTCGCAGCGATCGTGTCGTCGTTCGTCAGCATCTCCGCACGTCGCTCCGTCGAGGCCGAACGGGCTCGGCGCGAAGCCGCGACGCTCGCATCGCTCACCGTCTCGGGCCAGCTCGATCTCCCCGACGTGGTGGTCGAACAGCTGCGACGGGCGTTCCACCTCGACGGCGTGGCCGTGCTGGCGCCCGGTGACGAGCCGATGCAGGTGCTCGCCTCGGCGGGCGACGCCCCGCACCGACCCTCCGATGCCGACGACGTGCAGCCGCTCTCCAGCGGCTTCGTGGTCGTCACCCGCGGTCCGGCGCTCGGTGCCGACGATCACCGTGTGATGCGCGCGTTCCTCGGCCAGCTGTCCCGGGCGCTCGAACAGCAACGGCTGCGCGAGATCGCCGCCGAGGCCGAAGCCCTCGCACGGGCCGACGAGCTGCGCACCGCCATGCTGCGCGCCGTCTCGCATGACCTGCGCTCACCGCTCGCGAGCATCAAGGCGTCGGTGTCGAGCATGCGACAACCCGACGTCGACTGGCCGGCCGAGGCCCGCGACGACTTCCTCGCGTCGATCGAGGACGAGACCGACCGGCTCACCTCCATCGTCACCAATCTGCTCGACCTCAGCCGCCTCGAGGCCGGGGTGCTCCGTCCCGTCCTCCGCTCCACGTCGATGGAGGAGATCGTGCCGGCTGCGCTGCATGCGATCGGCGCCGGCAATGACCGGGTGTCGATCGAGCTACCGCCCGATCTGCCCGAAGTGCAGACCGACCCGGCCCTGCTCGACCGGGTGATGGCCAACCTCATCGGCAACGCGCTGCGCTGGTCACCGCCGGACCGACGGGTTCGCGTCCAGGCGCACCGCACCGGCGGCGACGTGCAGGTCCACGTGATCGACCACGGCCCGGGCATCCCGGTCGCGCAGCGGGCCGTGGTGGTGCAGCCGTTCCACCGGCTCGACGACTCCGGCGCCAGCGGTGGCCTCGGGCTCGGCCTCGCCATCGCCGACCGCTTCGTCGCCGCGGTGGGCGGCGTGCTCGAGCTGCGCGACACGCCGGGCGGCGGTCTCACCGCCGTCGTCACCCTGCCGGCGTCGACCGACGGCCCCAGGGGGCGCCCGTGAGCCGCATCCTGTGCGTGGAGGACGAGCCGCACCTGCTGCGCACCTTGGGCGCGAACCTGCGGGCCCGCGGCTACGACGTCGACCTCGCCCCCTCGGGTGAGCGCGCGCTCGAACTCGCCGCCGCGGCCAAGCCCGATCTGGTGGTCCTCGACCTCGGGTTGCCCGGCATCTCGGGCCTGGAGGTCATCCGATCGCTCCGGCACTGGACGTCGGTGCCGATCGTGGTGCTCTCGGCTCGCGACAGCGAATTCGACAAGATCGGCGCCCTCGATGCTGGTGCCGACGACTACGTGTCGAAGCCGTTCGGGATGGGCGAGCTGATGGCCCGATTGCGGGCTGCGCTCCGCAGGCCGGTGCCCACCGAGGAGCCGCCGGCGGTGGTGACCGCCGACTTCACGGTCGATCTCGCCGCCCAGCGGGTGATCACCCCGGCGGGCGACGCCAGGCTCACCCCGACCGAATGGCATCTCGTGGAGGTGCTGGTGCGCCGTGCGGGCCGGTTGGTGTCGAGCCGCGAACTCCTGCAGGCGGTGTGGGGTCCGCAATACGGCGACGAGACCAACTACCTGCGGGTGCACATGGCCCACATCCGTCGCAAGCTCGAGCCCGAGCCCAGCAGGCCCCGCTACTTCCACACCGAGCCGGGCATGGGGTACCGGTTCGAGCCGGTCGAGGACGAGCACCGCTAAGAAGCCGTTAACGTCCGTCGCCGGGCGTCCGGGGAGCGGCAGTGTGGACGAGCCGACGAGGTCGGCACCTATGGCCGCACTGAAGCAGATCCTCCTCGGCAAGCCGCTCTCGAGCGCTGACGAGCACCACCAACGTCTGAGCAAGAAGATCGCACTGCCGGTCTTCGCCTCCGACGCCATCTCCTCCACCGCCTACGCCACCGACGAGATCCTCGTGGTCATCGTGCTGCAGGCCGGCGTGGGCGCCACGGCGTTCCGCCCCCTGATGCCGATCGCGATCATCGTCTGCATCCTGATGGCGATCGTCGTCACGTCGTACCGGCAGACGATCCACGCCTACCCGTCCGGTGGCGGCGCCTACATCGTGAGCCGCGAGAACCTCGGCACGATGCCGGCGCTGGTCGCCGGGTCGTCGCTGCTGGTCGACTACATCCTCACGGTGTCGGTCAGCGTGGCCGGCGGTGTGCTGGCGATGCGCACGGCGTTCGGGTTCGACACCAAGTGGACCGTGCCCGTCTGTCTGCTCTGTGTGTTCATCATGACCGTGATGAACCTGCGCGGCGTGAAGGAGTCGGGCGCTGCGTTCGCCGGCCCGACGTACTTCTACATCCTGATGCTGATCATCCTGATCGGCACGGGCCTGTACCGCATCTACGTCCAGCACGTCGGTCCGATCCCTGCAGAGCTGCTGTCGGAGGAGGCGATCGAGAAGAGCGCCCAGGTGGGGTCGCTCAGCCTGATCATGCTGCTGCGAGCGTTCTCCTCCGGTGCCGTGGCCTTGTCGGGTGTCGAGGCCGTGTCGAACGGCGTGCCCGCCTTCCAGAAGCCCGAGAGCAAGAACGCGGCGACGACGCTCATGTGGATGGGCACGATCCTCGGCACATGCTTCTTCGGTGTGTCCGTGCTGGCCTCGCACCTCAAGCCGTTCCGCGGCGAGGCCGACGGCAACGGCCTGGGGTTGATGGCCGAGTACCTGTACGACGGCAAGGGCGTCATGTTCTGGCTGACGATGATCGCGACGTTCTTCATCCTGATCCTCGCCGCGAACACCGCCTACGCCGACTTCCCCCGCCTCGCGTCGATCATCGCCAAGGACGGCTTCCTGCCCCGGCAGTTCTTCAACCGGGGTGCCCGCCTGGTGTTCTCCAACGGCGTGCTCTTCCTCGCGATCGTCGCCGCAGCGCTGATCGTCGCCTTCCAGGGCGACATCTCCAAGCTGATCCCGCTCTACGCGTTCGGCGTGTTCACCGGCTTCACCCTCAGCCAGACCGGCATGGTGCGCCACCACCTCAAGCACCGTGAGCCCCACTGGCAGGCGGGCCTCGTCATCAACGCGATCGGCGCCATCACCACCGGCCTGATCGCCGTCATCGTCGTCGTCTCGAAGTTCACCGAGGGCGCCTGGATCCCTGCGGTCCTCATCCCGATCATGGTCGTGATGTTCAAGAGCATCGGCCGCCACTACACCAAGGGTCGTGCCGCCGTCGCGGTCGAGCCCGGCTATTGGCCGAAGCGCGAGACGCACACGATGGTGGTGCTCGTCGGAGGGATCAACAAAGGCGTGCTGCACGGCGTGCAGTACGCGCGCTCGCTCGCCCCCGATCGCATCATGGCCGTCACCGTCGCGAGCGACGACGAGGAACGGGTGCGGCTCGAGCAGCAGTGGCACGACTTCGGTGTGCCGATCGAACTGCACACGGTGTACTCGCCGTACCGCGAGCTCACCCGCCCGATCCTCGAGTTCCTCGACGAGCTCGATGCCCAGCACGAGGGCGACATCATCACGGTCGTCATCCCCGAGTTCGTCACGTCGTGGAGCAGCCAGTGGCTCCACAACGGGAGTGCCTTCGCGCTGAAGGCGAAGCTGCTGCACCGACCGCACACCGCCGTCGTCTCGGTGCCCGTCCACATGCACGACGGCGTCGTCGAGGAGGTCTGAGTCACATGCACATGATCGTGGTGGGGTGCGGGCGCGTCGGTTCCACCGTCGCCCGCGAGCTGTCCGACGCGGGCCACGACGTGGTCGTCGTCGACCGCAAGGCCGACGCGTTCCGCCGTCTCGGCGAGGGCTTCGCCGGCCGCACGATGACCGGCATCGGGTTCGACAAGGACCTGCTCACCGCTGCCGGCATCACGCCGGAGAGCGCGGTGATGGCCGTGACGAGCGGCGACAACTCGAACATCCTGATCGCCCGCGTGGCTCGCGAGACGTTCGGTGTGCAGCACGTCGTGGCTCGCATCTACGACCCCAAGCGCGCCGTCGTCTACGAGCGCCTCGGCATCCCCACCGTCGCGTCGGTGGCGTGGACCAGCGCCCGTGTGCTGCGCACGGTGCTGCCGCACGGCAGCGAGGTGGAGTGGACCGATCCCACGTCCACGTACGTGCTCGTCGAGCGGCGGGTACCGCCCGCCGGTGCGGGCCGTTCCGTCGCCGACGTCGAAACGTCGAGCGGTCGCGTGTGTCTGCTCACCCGCAGCGGCCACGCCCAGGTGCCGGCCACGACCCTGCTCCTGCAGGAGGACGATCTGATCCAGGTGATGACGCCGAGCGACGCGATCGGCGCCATCGACGCCGTGCTCGCCGGCACCCACGAAGGAGCGCACTGATGAAGGTGATCATCGCCGGCGCGGGCAGCGTCGGCAGGTACATGGCAGGGCAGTTGGTGCTCGGCGGTCACGAGGTGACGCTGCTCGACCAGGACCCGAACGTGCTGAGCCGTCACGCCGCGCTCGCAGCGGGCGTCAACTGGGCGCAGGGCGACGGCTGTGAGATCGACACCTTGGCGCGCATCGGCGCCGCCGATGCCGACGTCGTGGCCGCGGTCACCGGTGACGACGAGGACAACCTCGTCATCTCGCTGCTCGCCAAGCAGGAGTTCGGCGTGCCCCGCGTGGTGGCCCGCGTGAACAACCCGAACAACGAGTGGATGTTCACCGACATGTGGGGTGTCGACGTCTCGGTGTCGACGCCGCACCTGTTGACCGGTCTCGTCGAGGAGGCCGTGAGCGTCGGCTCGTTCGTCCGCCTGCTCACCCTCGCCCAGGGCAAGGCCCGTCTCGCCGAGGTCACGCTCGCCGACAACTCCCCTGCGCTCGGTCAGGAGATCTCACGACTCGGTCTGCCCCGCGAGTCGACCATCGTGGCGGTGCTCCGCACGTCGCAGGTCGTGGTACCCCGTGGCGACACGGTGCTGCACGCCGGCGACGAGGTGATGGTGCTCGTGACCGGCGAGTCCGAGCCCGACGTCCGCCGGATCCTGGTGGGCTGACGTGGCGTTGCTGCGGCGACGACGCGACGCCGAGCAGGTGTCGTCGGTGACTGCGCACCCCGATCTGGTCGAGATCGCGTCGGCGATACCGCGACGGCGCATCGTGATCGAGGGCCAGGTGGTGCGCATGCGGGCGCGACCCACGAGCGGCCAGCCGTCGCTCGCCGTCACCATCTCCGACGCGACCGGCTCAGCGACAGCCGTGTGGACCGGACGTCGCGCCATCGGCGGCGTCACCCTCGGTCGCCGCCTCCGGGTGGAGGGCGTCGCGACGCTGGTCGGTTCCCAGCTCGAGTTCACCAACCCCTCGTACACGTTGCTGCCCTGACGGTCCGCCCGACTCTCTCGCACGATGGCGTGGCCGCGCGCCGTGCCTCGGCCAGAATGCGACCATGATCGTCGACTGCGGTGTGTACGTGAACGGCCAGCGGGTCGACGTCGACGCGCCGTTGCCCGAGATCCTGGCGAAGGCCGTGTCGATGGGCGGCTTCGTGTGGGTGGGCCTCCACGAGCCGAGCCACGAGGAGTTCGACCACGTCGCCGACGCGTTCGACCTGCACCCGCTCGCGGTGGAGGACTCGGTGCACGCCCATCAGCGCCCGAAGCTCGAGCGCTACGACAACTCGGTGTTCTTCGTGCTCAAGCCGGCCCGCTACGTCGACACCGAAGAGGTGATCGAGGTTGGCCAGCTGATGGTGTTCGTGGGCGAACACTTCGTCGTGACCGTCCGCCACGGCACCACCGCCTCGCTCACGGATCTGCGCGGCTTCCTCGAGGACGATCCCGACCGGCTCCGGTGGGGGCCCACCTCGGTGCTCCACGCCCTCGCCGACAAGGTCGTCGACGACTACGCCGTCGTCATGCGCGGGCTCGACGTCGACATCGACCAGATCGAGCTCGAGGTCTTCAGCGGCCCGAAGGCAGCCCACGCCGAGCGCATCTTCAAGCTGAAGCGTGAGGTGCTCGACTTCCGCCGTGCCATCGCCCCGCTCGCTCCGGCGCTGGTGGAACTCGGACACGGTGCGGCGCCGATCCATCTGGAGGCGAGCGACTACTTCCGCGACGTGCTCGATCACCTCACGCGGGTGTCGGAGAGCCTCGACGGCCTCGATGCGCTGCTCGACAGCGCGCTGCACGCGAACGTGGCGCAGGTGGGCATGCGCCAGAACGAGGACATGCGCAAGATCTCGGCATGGGTGGCGATCATGGCGATGCCGACGATGATCGCCGGCATCTACGGCATGAACTTCGAGCACATGCCCGAGCTGCGGTGGAACCTCGGCTATCCGTTCGCCCTCGGCCTGATGGTGACGGCGTGCCTCGTGCTCTACCGCAACTTCAAGCGGCGCGACTGGCTCTGACGCCACGGTGCCGTCCGACGCCCCCGACGTTCGCGCGATCGCCGGGGTAGGGTGCCCTTTCGACGACCGAGGAGCCACCGTGCCCGAGAAGTCACCCCAGAAGCCGTCCGCCAAGAAGCCTGGCAAGTCGCTCAAGGAAAAGCGCGACGCCAAACGCGAGAAGAAGGACAACCGACCGAAGGGTCTCTGACGGTGAGCGCGAACCCCGCCCTCACCCCCGACGACGCCGATCCGGATGTCGTGTCGGACGCGAAGACCAGACGGTGCTGGCGCTGCCTCCAGCAGTTCCCCGTCGATCCCGACGAGATCGTCACCGGGCCGGCCCAGTGGTGGGTGTGCGATCCCTGCCACACCTCCCTCCTCGGCCAGAAGCGCCCCTGACGCCCACCCGCGGGTATCCGTTCGCGCGACGGCGCCCCGGCCGTGTGGCCAGGGCACCGTCGGGGTGAGATGCTCCCGGGTCAGGCGTTGCAGACGTAGGAGAGGGTGCCGGACACCGTCTTGCCCTGGAGCTTCGGGTACGTGGTGCCCGACGCCGTCTTCGTGAACGACCACGAGCCACCGTCGTCGCCGATCGTGACCTGCACGCCCTTCACCGCGCCCGCTGCGTTCACCTTCGGACCCTTCACCGACAGCGACACGGTCGCGGTGTACGTGCCCGGGCCGGTGTAGTTGCGGACGACGACGTTGCCGGTGATCTGGTGGCCGTTCACGCTCGTGCGACTGGTCTTGACGGTGTAGGTCGTGCCCTTCGTGGTGCACGTGACGTTCGAGCCCTTCGTGCCGTTCAGCGTGACCGACCCGATCGTGAGGTTCGCCGACACCGAACCGGTCGTGGTCGTGGTGGCCGTCATCGACGTGGTCGCCGGGGCGACCGCGGGTGCTGATGCCGCGGCGCCGGCCGGGGCGGCGAGTGCGCCGACGGCGAGCGTCGCGGTGGCGATGGCGGCGAGGGATCGGGAGCAGAGGCGGGCGTTCATGGGAGGTTCCTTTCGTGAGCGGACACCTGTCCGTCGGGGGGATGTGTGCATCACACTCCCCGGATCGAATGAACTCACGAAGAACCTGTGAGGGATCTGTGATCCCTGGCCTCTGCTCAGGCCGCCTGCCGGCGCCGATTCAGAGGGAGTCGGCGAAGCTCTTGATGTCGCGGATGGTGGCGTGGAACACCTCGGGCATCGCTGCTTCGAACAGGCAGTCGCCGGCGTGGCAGGTGCCGTTCACCGTGCGCGCCGCGACCGGCACCCCGGCGGCGGCGAGCTTGCGGTAGTACGCGAGCCCTTCGTCGCGCAGCGGGTCGAGCTCGTTGACGGAGATGACGTGCGGCGGCAACCCGGCGAGGTCGTCGGCCGAGGCGTGGTACGGCCACGCGAGCGGGTTCGTCGCGCTCTCCCTCGTCGGGTCGTACAGCATCGCCATCACACCCATCTGCTCGCAGCTGAGGAAGTACCCGTCGTTCTCGAACAGCGACGTGAGCTCGGGCAGCGGTGCTTCGTAGACGCCCGAGATGTACGGGCACTGGGCGTACACGCCGTCGATCGCGTGCAGCTGGCCGTTCCGCTTGGCCTGCAACGTGGTGGCCAGCGTGAGGTTGCCACCGCCCGACTCGCCCGACACGACGATCTTCGACACGCCGAGACGTTCGCGCTGGTCGGCGAACCACAGCAGTGCCGAGGTGCAGTCGTTGAGTCCGGCCGGGAACGGGTGCGGGCCGAGCTTGCCGCTGGCGTTGCGGAACTCGACGCCGCACACGACCATGCCGGTCGCCGCCAGCTGATCGCGCCAGCGCTGGTAGCCGGAGCCCGATGCCTCGAGGATCGACATGCCACCGCCGTGGAGGTGCAGCACGCCGGGCATCGGGCCCGAGGTGCCTTCCGGCCGATGGATGTACAGGGTGATGTCGTTGCCGTCGATGCCGCGGATCACTTCGATGGTCCGCTCCACGCCGACGACGGGACCGAGGTCGCCCGACGTCATGGAGAACATCATCTCGAAGCCGGCCTCGGCCATGGTGTTGAACTCGTGGATCGCCTCGAGGGGCGAGTCGATCGTGACCGGTTGCGGTGGCGTGCGCTCGGACATACCGAGCGGCAGCATCACGGCGAGCATGCGCGGATCGGATCGCGGGTCGGTCGCGAGCGTACGATCCGGGTCACCCAGACGTCCGGGCAGGTGTGGAGCGATCATCGGTCCCTCGTTTCCCAGGGCACGGCCCCCATGCCGCGCGCCGTGACAGTAGCGCCGTATCAGGGAGCCGTCGGTCGTGGGAGCGCAGCGATCCGGACACGGCACCATGCGACCACGTCAGCGACGACGTCGGCCCGGTTGATCTCGTGCAGAAGGTCGTTGCGCGCACCCTCGTAGATGGTGGTGCAGACGTCGACGCCGACATCGTCCAACGCTGCAGCGAGGGTCGTCGCGTACCTGCCGACCTCGCCCATCACATCGGCACTGCCGGCCAGATTCAGGATGGGACACGCGAACTCGTCGAAGTGATCACGCGCCGCAGCGATGACGTTGAACAGGTCGATGAGGAACCCGAACGTGACGGGCTGGTCGTCGCCGCACGTCGGGTCGGCGATGTACCGGTCGACCTCGGCCTCGTCCCGGCTCAGCCAGTCGAAGGGCGTGCGCGCGGGTTCGAACGGACCGTTGTACGTGCCGAACTGGTCGAGCACTCGCTCGTCGCGCATGCCGGCCTCCGAGGCTCCCTGCAGCAGCTGGGCCACCGAGGCGAGATCGTCGACGTCGGCCGGGATCGCCGTGAGCACCGCCCCGGCCAACCCGACGCTGTGATGGGCCAGGTAGGCCAGTGCGATGAGCGAACCGGTCGCGTGGCCGAGTAGGAACACGGGCAGGGCACCGAACTCCTCGAGGGCCGCGGTACGCAGCAGGTGGATGTCGTCGAGCACGGCGCGTCCGCCGCGCAGGCCCTGGAGTCCGCGCGCGGCGGCGAGCCCGGTGTTGCCATGGCCGCGCAGGTCGAGCGCGACCACTGCGAAGCCTTCGTCGTTGAGCCGACGCGCCACCTCGTCGTAGCGACCCGAGTGATCGGCCACGCTGTGCAGCACCATCACGATCGCCGTCGGAGCCGCCGGCGTCGGAGGGGTCCACCACCGGGTGAAGACGCGTACGCCGTGGGCGTCGACGAGCCATCTCTCGTCGTCGACGCCGTCCATCCCGCGCACGATACGCGACCGCGAGAGGCCGACCTGACCATCGGTCAACGCGGTCCGTCCGCACTGCAGCGAAATGACCCGTGCACATCGGCGCCCATCCGGTACAGTCGTGTTCGTGCGTACCGACCTGTCGACCGTGATCTCCGCGGCATCGATCGTCGTACGCATTGCAGCACTCACCTGACCCCGGGCTCCGGCTCGGGCGCTGCACGCCTGGCCGTCGAGCACGATCGGGCATCCGCTCCCGGTCCGTAGTCCTCCACTGAATCCCGTTTCGATTCCGAGCATTCACAAGGACACGACATGTACGCGATGGACCAGACCATGCACTTCGAGCACCGCGCCGAGGAGCGCCGCCCCCGCTGGGAGCTGCGCCGCCCCGGTCAACGGTCGGCGGCGATGACCTCCTCCGCTCCGGTCGCACCCGCTCAGCCGGGGCAGCCCGAGTCGGACTCGAGCCCCACCCACGCCTTCCTCGACTGACGTCGGCGGATGCTCGACATCCGGCCCGGCACCCCGAGCAGGGCGACGGCGCAGGACGACGCGGCGACGGCTCCGAGCAGGAACGGCACCCGTGGTGAGGTCGATTCGATCACCGCGCCCATGGCGAGCGCGCCGATCGGTGTGCTGCCGAACCACGCGAGCTGGTGCAGCGCCATCACCCGTCCCTGCATCGACGGCTCGGTCGCCTGCTGGAGCACGACCGTGTCGACCGACTGGAACGATGCGGAGGCGAAGCCGAGCGGGATGGTGAGGATCACGAACCAGACGAACGACGGCGCCGCGGCCAGGGCGATCATCGCCGCGGCGAAGCCGGCCAGGACGAGGGCGAGCGTGCGGCGGGGTCGAGGCGTGACGCCGGCGATGTAGATACCGCCGAGGATCGAGCCGACGGCGCTGACGCTCATGGCGAGGCCGACGGCGCCGGGTCCGCCGTCGAAGCCGAACCGGACCATCGACGGGAAGGTCGTCGGGAAGTTGAGGGCCACGGTGCCGACGACGGCCATCACGACCAGCGGGCGCCGGATGTCGGGTCGGGTGCGCACGTGGGCGAGGGCCTCGCGCAACGAGCCCGTCGAGCGGCCGGCGAGGGGTCGGGGCACCAGTCGGTCCGCCCGGATCCCGACCAGTGCGACCGCCACGACGACGTACGAGACGGCGTTGGCGTAGAAGCAGAAGGCGATGCCCGCCGTCGCGACGAGGGCACCGGCGAGCGCCGGGCCGATGAGCCGGGACGCCGAGTTGATGGTGCTGTTGGCCGCCACCGCGCTCGGCAGCAACTCGCGACCGACGAGTTGGAACACCATCGCCTGCATCGCAGGCCGTTCGACGGCGATCACGATGCCCGAGATCGCCGTGAGTGCATAGATCCACCAGAGGGTGGCGTGCCCGGTGGAGGCGACGATTCCGAAGGCGAGCGCGACGACCATCGAGACGATCGAGGTGCCCACCAGGAGCCGCCGATTGTCGACCCGATCGGCCAGCACACCGGCCGGCGCACCGAGCACCAGCAGCGGGAGGAACTGCAGGGCGACGGCGATCCCGAGGCGGTCGCTGCGGCCGGTCATCTCGAGCACCGACCAGGTGACGGCGAACGACTGTGCCCAGGTGCCGATGCTGGAGATGACCTGGCCGATGAAGTAGCGGCGGAAGTTCGGTGCGGCGAACGCGGCGAACCTGCCGTTGCCGGCAGGTTCGTCGGGACGACCGGTGCGCACCGGTGTCGTGGCGGACATCAGGCCACGTCCCGCCGGGACAGCAGCACGGTGCCGATCACGAGGGCGATCAGCGTGTAGCCGCCGAAGATCGCTGCGTTCTGTGCCCGGGAGAAGGCCGAAGCGATCATCTCGGCGGTGTCCGTGGCCTGACGGGTGCCGAGCAGGCCGTTCGCTGCGCTGAAGGGCAGCAGCCGGGCGACCTGCGTGGGGGCCATGCTGCGCAGGAGGTTCTCGACGACGAGTGCCCACACGAGCACCGAGGCGACGGCGGCCGAGCTGTGGCGGATGACGACGCCGACACCCACGCCCAAGGCGGCGGCCACGGTCGTGAGCACGATGCCGCTCACGGCGTCGACGACCATGCCCGACGTGTCGCCCATCTCGAGGCCGCCGGAAAGACTGCCGATGAGCCCGCCCGCGATGGCGAGAGCGCCCATGCCGAACCCGACGACGGCGGCGTTGGCCGCCTTCGCCATCACCACGACCCATCGGGCCGGGCGGGCCGTGACGACACCGGCGAGCGTGCCGTGCTGCACCTCGGAGGTGAACGACAGCACGCCGATCACGACGGCGAGGATCCCTGACAGGAACGTGGAGACGAAGAAGAGCTCGGCGACGGTGAAGGGCCGGTCGTCGAACGGGTCGTTCTCCACGACGATCGCCATCACGGCGGTGAGGGTGAGGCCGATCGCGAACGACAGGCCGAGGATCGTCGGCGTCGAGCGCAGCGTCCAGGTCTTGAGCCACTCGCTGCGCAGTGCGGCGGGGAGCGAGCGGACGTCGTCGCGACCGGTGCGGACCGGGTGTCGGGTCGAGCCGGAGACACCGGCGTCCGTGAGGGACGTGAGATGGGCGGGTGAGGTGGTGGTCGGTGCGGTGTTCATGGGGTTCTCCTCGGAGATGGGACGAGCGATGGTCGTGTGAGTCGGGGTGGTCATCGGAGTGTCTGGAAGTTGCTCGAGGTCAGGCGGCGGCGAACTCGGCGCTCTCGCCGGTCATCTCGAGCAGGATCTCCTCGAGCGACCGCGCGGCCTCGACGATCTCGAGGATCTGGATGCGGTGCTCGAACGCGATCGTCGACACGGCCTCGGTGGTGCTGTCGTGGGCGACGAGCCCGCCGGCAGTGAGCTCGACCGCGATCTCGTGTCGTTCCAGGAGCCGGGCGAGCTCGCCGGCGACCGGGGTGCGCACGTTCACGGTGCTGCCGCCGCGGGCGAGGGTCGCCGTCACGGGCTCGTCGGCGAGCAGCCGGCCGCCGCCGACGACGACCAGGTCGTCGGCGAACATCGCGAGCTCGCCGATGAAGTGGCTCGAGACGAACACGGTGCCGCCCCGTGCGGCGAAGTCGGTCAGCGACGTGCGCAGCCAGCGGATCCCGTCGGGATCGAGGCCGTTCGCCGGTTCGTCGAGGAGCAGCACCTCGGGTTCGGCGAGCAGGGCGCCGGCGAGGGCGAGCCGCTGACGCATGCCGAGCGAGAACCCACCGACGCGCTGGTCGGCGGCGGTGTCGAGGCCCACCTGGTGGAGCACTGCGTCCACCCGCTTCGGGTCGATCGCGGCCAGCGCGGCGACGGAACGCAGGTGGTTCCGGGCAGTGCGGCCGGGGTGCATGCTGCGGGCGTCGAGCACGCTGCCCACCATCCGGGTCGGGTGCTGCAGCTGGTCGTAGGCGATGCCGTGGTAGCGCACCTCGCCGGTGTCGGGGCGGGTGAGGCCCACCATCATCCGCATGGTGGTGGACTTGCCGGCGCCGTTGGGGCCGACGAAGCCCGTGACGCGGCCGGCGGCGACGTCGAAGGAGAGGTGATCGACGGCGACGCGGTCGCCGTAGTTCTTGGTGAGGGACGAGACGGTGATCATGAGGTGGGGCTCCGGTCTGATGGGGTGGATGGGGTGGATGGGGTGGACGGGTCGAACGACGTGCCGGTGACGGTCGTGCCGGTGAGCGGTGTGATCGAGACGAGCTCTGCGTTCACCGAACCGAGGTGAGCGACGAGTCCGTGCAGGTGGGCGGCGTCGCGGACGACGCCACGCAGGCGGGTGACGCCGCTGTCGGTGCGGTCGAGGACGAAGTCGTCGATCATCGGCAGCAGGACACGGGCGCTCACCCGGCCCCGGATGACGATCTCGTAGGTGGTGGGTTCGAGCACACGATCACGGTCGCGCTGCACCGGGTGAGTACGCCTCACCCCCTCCCCCACCTCACCCGGGTGATTCCGGCGGGGACAGGAGTAGGTTTCGACCGATGAGCAGCGATCACGGGGCGTCGATGGCAGCCACCAAGCTGCAACCGCCCGCGCTGCCGTTCCGGCTCGTCGCCCGCAGCCGGCTCGCAGAACGTCTCGACGACGGCATGGCGCGCGCGATGCCCCTCGTGCTGGCGAGTGCACCGGCAGGCTCGGGCAAGTCGACACTGCTCGCCTCGTGGGCGGCCTCCCGAATCGACTCGGTCGCCTGGCTCCAGGTGGACGAGCGCGATGCCGACCCCGCCCGCTTCTGGGCATCGGTCGTCGCCGCGATCGCGCGGCGCCGTCCCACCGAAGCCGCCGGCGTGGCGCCGATCGTCGCCGGTTCCCAGGGCGACGACCGCGTGGTGGTCCCTGCGATCGTGAACGCCCTGCTCGATGCCGAGCACCTCGTCGTGGTGCTCGACGACTACCACCTGATCGCCGACCCCGATGTGCACCGCGGGGTGGAGCACCTGATCGATCGGTGCCCACCGTCGCTCACCATCGTCATCTCCACCAGGGTCGATCCCCCGTTCCGACTCGGGCGGCTCCGTGTGCGCGGTCGGGTGTGCGAGGTACGTGCGACCGATCTGCGGTTCGGGAGCGACGAGGCGACATCGCTGCTCGGCCCGGCGGGCGACACACTGGCGCCGTCGTTGATCGACGACCTGTGCGCTCGCACCGAGGGATGGGCGGCCGGCCTCGTGCTGGCCGGTCTGTCGCTCGAGCGGGCTGCGGACCCTGGCAGGTTCGTCGAGGACTTCCGCGGCGACGATCAGCTGGTCGCCGGCTATCTCGGCGACGAGTTCCTCGCCAGCCTCACGGCCGAGCAACGCCGCCGTTTGATGGAGACATCGGTCCTGCCGCGCCTCACCGGGTCGTTGGTCGATGCCGTGACCGGCGCCGACGACGGCGCGTCGTGGTTGCTCGAGATCGCCGGCGCCAACCAGCTCGTCGTCCGACTCGACAGCACCGGGGAGTGGTTCCGATACCACCACCTCTTCCACGACCTGCTGTTGCTGGAGGCGCGCCGCACCCTGCCCGACCGGCTCCCCGAGCTCCAGCGGCGCGCCGCCGAGTGGTTCGAAGCGGCGGGCGATCTGGTGCAGGCCGTCGCCCACCACCTCGCGGCAGGCGACCTCGACGCGGCGCGGCATCTCATGCGGTTCGTCGGCCCCGACCTGCTCGGGCTCGGCCAGATCCGGACGTTGCGGACCCTGCTCGACGAGTTGACCGCCGACGCTCCCGCGGACTCCGTCTGCGCGTTGTTGCTCGGCTGGTGCGAGTACCTCGGTGGCCGGTACGACGAAGCGCAGCGTTGGCTCGACGTGTCCATCGCCGACGCGCCCTCCGACTTCGACCTGATGCGCATGATGCCGTTGCGGCTCAACGTGGCGGTCGGGAGGGGCGACGTCTCGACAGCGCTCGTCGCGGCTCGCACGGTGATGGAGGCAGGCGATCTCCCGACGAGACCGAGCGAGCTCGCGAATGCGGTCGGCGTGGCGTTCCTGTGGGCCGGGTTCGAACAGGAGGCCCGCGAGGCGCTGGCCGTCGCTCTCGATCGCACCGTCGCAGAAGGACGCAACACCGCACACGTGATGTCGTTGGTCGCACTGTCGATCCTCGAGTTCGAGACCGGAGACGCGGCCGCTGCGCATGCGATGGCGTCACGTGCCGTCGCGGTCGCCGAGTCGTTCGGCGTGGCCGGCTATCACGGCACCGCCCCCGCGTACGCGGTGCTCGCGCGGACTGCCGCCGATCCCGTCGCCGCACGGGCCGATGCGGAGCGGGGCGTGGCGTTGGCCCGACGGGCGGCCACGATCCTCGGCCACGCGTTCACCCTCGCGGTGTGCGGCGACACGTTGCTCGATCTCGGCGACGACACCGGCGCGACGATGATCACCGAGGCCCGGTCGGTGCTGGCGGGGTGCCCCGACCCGGGCGTCGCCCGCCGGGTCCTGCTGCGCATCGAGGGCCGGCACCGGCTCGCGCCCGAGCCCCTGCCGCGTCCGGTCGGGCTGGTCGAGGCGCTCACCGAGCGCGAGCTCGCCGTGCTCCGCTACCTGCCGAGCACGCTCTCGCAGCGCGACATCGCGTCGGAGCTGTTCGTCTCGCTCAACACGGTGAAGACGCACTGCGCCGCGATCTACCGCAAGCTCGCCGTCGCGGATCGCGCCGAGGCAGTGCGAACCGCACGCGAACTCGGCCTGCTCTGACCCTCGGCGCGTTGCGCCGATGCCCGTTGATGCATCAATCCGAATTGATCTATCTTCGGACCCATGCCCGGCCGTCCCATCGCGAGCGACACGACACCACGATCCGACTTCTTCGCGCTCGCCGGTCACCCGGTGCGGTGGTCGCTGCTGTCGGAGTTGGCACGGAGCGACCGCCAGGTCGACGAACTGGTGGCGGCGACCGGCCGGCCGCAACCGCTCGTCTCCTACCACCTCGGTCTGCTCAGACGCGCCGGGCTCGTCACCTCGCGACGCAGCAGCCACGACGGCCGGGCGAGCTACTACCGCCTCGACCTCGACGTCTGCGGGCGGGCACTGTCCGTGTCTGCTGCATCCCTGCACCCAGGGCTTGCAACGGTTCCCGCGACCGCCTCGGCCCCGGTGCAGAGCACCAGCCCATCCGGCCGGCGGCCGCTGGTGCTGTTCGCGTGCACCGGCAACGGAGCGCGTTCGCAGATCGCCGAGGCTCTCCTGCAGCACGTCGCAGGGGACCGCATCGACGCGATCAGCGGCGGCAGTCACCCGAAGCCGATCCACCGGGACGCAGTCCGAGTGCTCGCCGCACGCGGCATCGACATCAGCGATCGGTGCTCCAAGCCCTTGTCGCAGTTCGAGGGAGTGCACGTCGATCTCGTCGTCACGCTGTGCGACAAGGTCCGCGAGGTGTGCCCCGAGTTCCCGACGAGTCGCGCCCGGATCCATTGGAGCCTGCCTGATCCGAGCACGCTCACCGACCGCCCGACCACGGCGGTGTTCCGCGAGCTCGCCGACGAGATCGGCACACGTGTCCGGTACCTCGTGGCGGACATCGATCGACGAACCGAAGAGGAGTCCACCCATGACAGACGACACGACCGACGACACACCTCGCGACCCGCGAGCGCGCGTCCCCGAGCATGAACTCGCGAGCGTTCGATACATCGTCGACGACGTCGCCGCCTCGGTCGCCTTCTACTGCGACCGCCTCGGCTTCACCGTGGCGACGAACTTCCCGCCCGCCTTCGCCGACGTCACCCGCGGACACCTGCGCCTGCTGCTGAGCGGCCCCGCGAGCTCGGGGGCGAGGGCCCTGCCCGACGGCCGCCAGCCCGTCGCGGGCGGGTGGAACCGCATCCACCTCGTGGTCGACGACCTCGGAGCGGAGGTGGCCCGGCTGACCGCTGACGGCGTGTCGTTCCGGAGCGAGATCATCTCCGGTCCGGGCGGGCAGCAGGTCGTGGTCGACGATCCGTCCGGCAACCCGGTCGAGCTCTTCCAGCCGGCGACGCGTCACTGACCTCACCGCATCGACGTTCGCGAAATCGGCCGGGCGACAGCCACCGCTGCTGCAACACTCGCCGACGCGGGCGATCGGTGCGCGACCACGGCGGGACGACGAAGGGACCACGGATGGACGAGGTGAGACGAGATCACGACGGTGAGCTGTGCGGACACGTCGTCCAGCGTGACGACAGCTGGTGCGCGCTCGCGGTGTTCGGCTCGGCGCTCGGCCGCCACGACGACCGGGAAGCTGCGGTGGAGCAGGTCCTCACCGAGGGGTTGGCGTGTCTGGCCGAGCGCTGGACGCTGCGCGACGGCTCGACCGGCGACGAGCAGATCGTGTGCATCCAGGAGGCGAATCCCGCCTCGGTCACGCTCGCGCTCGACTACTACTCGATGCCCGGCGTGCCGACGCTCACGGTCACCAGGGACGAGCTCGACTCAGGCCGCTGGCAGCTGTTGCGCTGACGCGAGCGCCTCCGGCCGTTCACATCACCTGACCGTCGTCGGCCCCCTCGGCGCTCGGACCCGGAGCCGGCCGCCCTCGTCCGGCGACGCCGTCGGCTTCCGCACCCGGACCTGCGGGCCGATCGTTCGTATCGCCGAAGAAGGCCGCCGAACCCGCACGATTCCCGGCCTCGCCCTGGGATCCGAGATGAGTCGAGGCTGATTCCGGATGGCGGTCGTTGAGGACGAACCACATCAGGAGTCCGACGACGGCAACGACGGCGATCGAGATGATGACGATGTGCATGGCCGCGTGTACCCGAGGTGTCACGCGCCGACACGCACCGTGGGTCGGATGTCAAGCCCCGGACCACCACGGCTACTGCGTTCGCAGTAGTCGACGAGCCTGCGCGCGGAGGATTCGCTCGACGGCCGATCGGTTCACGATGGGTGCATGATCCACGTCGAACACCTGACCAAGACCTACGGGTCGACACGAGCGGTCGACGACCTCTCGTTCGCAGTACGGCCGGGCATCGTCACCGGCTTCCTCGGGCCGAACGGCGCCGGCAAGTCGACCACGATGCGCATGATCCTCGGCCTCGACCGGCCGACCTCGGGCCGTGCGACCGTGAACGGCAAGGTGCTGGCCGACCACCCGGCACCACTCACCCAGATCGGCTCGCTGCTCGAGGCCAAGGCCATCCACCCGAAGCGCTCCGCCCGCAACCACCTCCGGGCCCTCGCCGCGACCACCGGCATCGGTGCCCGTCGGGTCGACGAGGTACTCGAGATCGTCGGCCTCGCCGAGGTCGCCGACCGAGTCGCCGGCGGCTTCTCGCTCGGCATGGGTCAGCGGCTCGGCATCGCCTCCGCACTGCTCGGCGATCCCGAGACGGTGATGCTCGACGAGCCGGTCAACGGTCTCGACCCCGAGGGCATCCTGTGGATCCGAAACCTGCTGAAGGACCTCGCCGCCGAGGGGCGCACGGTGCTCGTGTCGTCGCACCTCATGAGCGAGATGGCCCTCACCGCCGAGCAGTTCGTGATCATCGGCCGCGGCCGCCTGATCGTCGACGTCTCGGCAGCCCAGCTCGCCGCCATGTCGTCGGGCGAACGTGTCTTCGTGCGCACCCCGAGCGGACCGCTGCTGCGCCAGGTGCTCGCCGCCGACGGCGTCGAGGTGACCAACTCGAGCGACGTCGCCGACGGCTACGAGGTGACCGGCCTCGACAGCGACTCGATCGGTCGGCGAGCGGCCGAGGCCGGGCTCGTGCTGTTCGAGCTCACCCCCACCACCGACACCCTCGAGTCGACCTTCATGGAACTCACCCAGGACAGCGTGCAGTACCACGCCACGTCCGCCACCCACTCCAACCGCCCCGCCACCACTCCCACGAACACGACCGGAAAGGCCGCCTGACATGAGCGTCGCCCTCACCACTCCCCCGCCCACCACCGCCCCTGCTGCGGTCGCCGTCACCGACGAGCGTCGCGTCACCCAACGCTCGGTGGTCGTCGCCGAGTGGATCAAGTTCCGCTCGGTGCGATCGAACGTGATCGCACTCGCCTCCGCCGGTGTCGTGCTGGTGCTGTTCGGCACCCTGTTCTCCTCGCTCGCCGGCAGCGGCGAAGCGCTGCCGCCGAACGCCACCGCCGGCACCGACTCGCTCTCGATGAGCTTCGGCGGCATGAACCTCAGCCAGCTCGTGCTCGGCGTCCTCGGTGCCGTGTTCGTCGCCGGCGAGTACACGACCGGCATGATCCGCACGATGTTCGCCGCCGTCGCCGGACGCGTCTCGATCCTGCGGGGCAAGGCAGTCGTGCTCGGTGTGTCGAGCTGGATCGTGATGACGATCGCCTCGGTCGCCGTGTTCTTCGCCGGCCAGGCGGTCTATGCAGGCGACGGCGCGACCTATGCACTCACCGATCCGGGTGTGCTGCGAGCCGTGCTCGGCGGCGGCGTCTACGGCGCCGGGATCGTCCTGATGGGCCTCGCCCTCGGCTTCGTCCTGCGTTCGACCGCAGCGGCGATCGGCACGCTCGTGGCGACGCTGATGATCGCCCCGGGCCTCGTCGGCCTCCTCCCCGACTCGGTGAGCGAGAGCATCGGCAAGTACCTACCGAGCAACGCCGGACAGGCCTTCCTCGCCGTCGAACGGAGCGACACCCTGCTGTCGTCGTCGGCCGGGTTCGCGGTGTTCGCCGCCTGGGCCATCGGCCTGATGGCGGCAGCCGTGATCGTGCTGCGCCGACGGGACGCATGACACCCACCGGCACCGAGAGATCGCCGAAGGTGACAGACCACCTTCGGTACCGTGGGGCGGTGACCACCACGACGTCGGCGACACCCTCCCGGTCGCAGCGTCGAGCGGTCACCGCCCCGCAGGCGCGTCTGCTCGACGTCGGCGTCTGGCTCGCCTCGTGCGTGCCGGTGGTGGCCAGTCCGTTCCTCGACCGCAGCGACCTCCGTTGGATCGACGCCGTCGTCGCCCTCGTCGCACTCGTGCTGTTGCTCCTCCGCCGCCGGTGGCCGATCCCGGCACTCGCCGCCGGCCTCGCGTCAGCCGTGATCGCCACGGCGATCGTCGGCCGCCCGACGGCGATGCTGCCGGCGACGGTGTTCCTGCTGTACAACGTGGCCGTCGGCACCGATCGTCGGACGACGATCCGTGCGGGCGTGGCGGGCCTCGTCTCGCTCGTCGCCTGCGTCGTGATCATCGCCTCGAGCGAGATCTTCGGCCCCGAGCTGCTCGCCGGTCTGGCATGGCCGGCCTTGGCGGTGGCCGCGGGAGACGCGGTCCGCAGCCGACGTGAAGCCATCGAGGCTGCCGAGGAGCGAGCGGCCCGCGCCGAAGCGACACGCGAGGAGGAGGCACGTCGCCGCGTGGCCGAGGAGCGGCTGCACATCGCTCGCGAACTCCACGACGTGGTCGCTCACCAGATCGCGGTCATCAACGTGCAGGCCGGCGTGGCCGCACACCTGCTGACCGAACACCCGGAACAGGCGATGGAGGCGCTCGGCACGGTCCGCTCGTCGGCCCGTCACGTCCTCGACGAACTGTCCAACATCCTCGGCGTGTTGCGAACCACCGACGACCCCGCCGGCACCAGTCCTGCGCCCACGATGGATGACCTGTCGGGCCTGATCGACTCCTACGAGCGGGCCGGCCTGCACGTCACGTTCGACACGAGCGGCGACGACCACCCGGTGGGCGACACCACCGCCATCGCCATCTACCGAACGGTGCAGGAGGGCCTCACCAACGCACACCGACACGGCGACGGCAACGCGCTGGTGCGACTCGCCCGACGCCGCCATGAGATCGAGCTCACGATCACCAATCGCATCGGCCGCGGGACGGCGGCAGGGGCCGGTCCCGGCTCGGGGTTCGGCCTCATCGGCATGCGCGAACGTGTGCACGCGGCCGGCGGCGCGCTCACCGTCGGGGCCGGCCCCGACGGCGTCTTCACCGTCGACGCCCGATTCCCGACCAGTAGCGACCGGGGGGACGCATGACCATCCGTGTGGTGCTCGCCGACGACCAGGCACTCATCCGCGCCGGCTTCCGGTTGCTCATCGACCCCGCACCCGACCTCACCGTCGTCGGCGAGGCGAGCGATGGCGACCAGGCCGTCGAGCTCGTCCGCAGCACGCGGGCCGACGTCGTGCTGATGGACATCCGCATGCCCGGCACCGATGGCATCGAGGCCACCCGACAGATCACCTCCGACGAGGATCTCGCCGGCGTGAAGGTGGTCATCCTCACCACGTTCGAGATCGACCAGCACGTCCTCGAGGCCATCCGGGCCGGCGCCTCGGGCTTCCTCGGCAAGGGCGTCGAACCGGCCGATCTGCTCGACGCGATCCGCGTCGTCGCCGACGGTGAGGCGCTCCTCTCGCCCCAGGCCACCCGGGCGATGCTCACCGCCTTCGCCCACGAGGCCGGCGCCACCGCCGGTTCCGTCGACCCGGGCGAGGGACAGTCGCTGCTCGGCCTCCTCACGGATCGCGAACGCGAGGTGATGAAACTCGCCGCGCTCGGCCTCACCAACGACGACATCGCCGAGCGCCTCTACCTCTCGCCGCTCACGGCCAAGACCCACGTCAACCGGGCGATGATGAAGCTCAACGCCCGCGACCGCGCACAACTCGTCGTGCTCGCCTACCAGACCGGACTCGTCCGCCCCGGCGACCGCCTCTGAACAACGGCGACCACACATGCCGGCCACGGTCACTCGTGGCGCAGACCCGTCAGCATCAGGATCCGCTCGCGGTGGAGGCGTTCCACTCGTCGGCGACGGCGAGGCGGAGATCGGCGCTCGTCCAGTAGTCGATGGTCGTGGCAGCCATCGCCTTCGCCGCATCGAGCAGGCACCGGTCGGCCTCCGGAGTGATCGAGGCAGCGGTCATCTCGATGCTGTGCCCGGCGCACCGCGTCCCGACGTCGAGGACAGGGTGGATGACCGGCATCACGTGACTGACGTTGCCCATGTCGGTGGAACCGGCGGCCTCGATCGGCACTGACGCCGGATCGATGAACACACGGCCGAGCGCCTCTGCGTTGACTCGGAACGCCGCGGCGAGTGCCTGGTTCGCACGGAGATCGAGGTAGCCGCCGAGCGATTCGATCGTGCAGGTCGCGCCCACCTGGCTGGCCGCCCCCTCGAAACAACGTGCGAGGGCGTCGCGGAGGCCCGCCAGCCGGTCGGCGGTGCGCGCCCGGATCCGGTAGCGAGCGGCGGCGACCGCGGGAACGACGTTGTCGGCGTCGCCTCCGTTGGTGATGATGCCGAACACGCGCTCGTCCCGCCGCAGGTTCGCACGGATCAGCTGCGCCCCCTGATAGCCGAGCACGAGTGCATCGAGGGCGTTGATGCCGGCCCGCGCCGACGACGACGCGTGCGCCGAGCGACCGTGCATGGTGATGATCAGGGTCTCGTTCGCCAGGTACGGCGCCACTTCGACGTTGGCCGGTTCGGGGTGGATCATCATCGCCGCGTCAGCGCCGGCGAAGGCACCACGCTCGAGCAGACGCAGCTTGCCGCCGCCACCCTCCTCGGCCGGCGTGCCGAGGATCGTGACACGCCCGCCGAGCGCGTCGGCGAGCGGCGCGATGGCGATGCCCGCGCCGACGCCGGCGGTGCCGATGATGTTGTGACCGCATCCATGACCGATACCGGGCAGCGCGTCGTACTCGCAGCAGATGACGACGTGCGGTCCCGACCGTCCGGCCCGGCCGACGAACGACGTGGCGAGGTCGTATGCGGGCGCCTCGACCGTGACCCCGTGACGCCGCAGTGCCGATGACAGCTCGCCGGCCGCGAAGTGTTCCTCGTAGCAGAGCTCGGGCCGTGCGTGGATCGCATGGCTGATGGAGATCAGCTCCGACGCGATCGTGTCGATCGCCGCCCACGCCTGCTGCTTGGCGTCGTCGGTGTTCACGCCGATCACTCCAACGTGGCGTAGTTGGTGGATCGGTCGGCGGCGGTGGTGTCGCGCACTTCCGCCACCGACTCGGTGAGCGCCTCGATGTAGTCGTCGAGCACCGCCGCGTTGCCGTTCGAGACGGTCGAGTGCAACGAATCGGGAGGCGTCTGGCGATCGTGGAACCAGCCGCGCCGCTGCAGCGCGTCGCCGAGCGCGAACACGTCGATCGGCCCGCCGTTCGCGTCGGGATCTCCGGCCATGGCCACGAGGTGGAACGCCCCACCGCCGACGACGCGAATGCCGTCGATGCTGCCGATCGCTGCCCGCAGTCGGTCTGCCGTTTCGAGCGCTGTCCGGGTGAGCGCGAGGTAGCCCTCGACACCGAGGTGTCGCATCACGGCCCAGGCCATCGCCATCGGCGCGCCGGGCCGCGTGCCCTGGATGCTGGGGGACGCGTAGAACCCCCCGAGCCAATCGTCGAACACGAACGTCTGGTAGGCACGCAACTCGGCCGAGGCGTGGAGGATCACTGACACGCCTTTGGGTGCGTACCCCAACTTGTGCACGTCGGCCGAGATCGACGTGACACCCTCCACCCGGAAGTCCCACGGCGGCACGTCGCGTCCGAGCATCTCGGCGAACGGCAGGACGAAGCCGCCCATGCACGCATCCACGTGGCAATTCGCCCCCACCGAGCCCGCCAGTGCGGCGATCTCGGGGATCGGATCGACCACGCCTTGCGGGTATTGAGGTGCCGATCCCACGACGAGGACCGTGTTTGCGTTCAGCACCGCAGCCATCGCGTCGACGTCTGCCGTCCAATCGGGCTTGACAGCGGTCTTGCGGACCGTGATGCCGAACAGGTGCGCGGCCTTGTGGAACGCAGCATGTGCACTTTCGGCCACCACCATCTCCGGCGCGGTGATCCCACGCTCGGCCCGCCCTCGCTCCCGAGCGGCGAGCACGGCACACAGGATCGACTCGGTGCCGCCCGACGTGAGGAATCCACTGGTCGTCGCCGACCCGTGCAGCAGGCCGGCCGTCCACCGGACCACCTCCGACTGGATCGACCCCAACGACGGGAACGCCTTGGTGTTCAGTGCGTTCTCGTGGAGGAACGCCATCGCCGTGCGCTCCGCGACCTCGTGCACCGACGGGCCACCGTCGTACACCATGCCGAACGCCCGACCCGACGCCCAGTCGACATCGCGTTCGCGCTTCAGCGCGAGCTCGGCGAGGACATCATCAACACCACGACCAGCTACAGGAAGCATCGACGTCACGTCCGAACCGTATCGAATCGCTCCATGGGTCCACGACGGCTCCTCCGTCCGACTCGTCGGCAGCGGTGGTGAAGTCGGGCCTCGCACGGGGCAGCCGGTGAGCGATGATGACGGAGTGCCGATCATCGACGACGCCACGATCTCCACCGTCTTGGACGTGTACCTCCCTGAGCGTGCACGACTGATCGAGTTGCTCGCCGGCCTCGACGACGAGCAGTGGGCGCTGCCCACCGAGTGTCCGGCGTACTCGGTGAAAGGCATCGCCAGCCACATCCTCGGCGACGACCTCAGCCTGCTCAGCCGCCAGCGCGACGGAGCCGTGCAAGGTCTGGTGTTGATCGCGGAGCGGATGCCGGGCGCCGACTTCCGATCGCTGCTCGACGGGTTCAACGATCAGTGGGTCGAGGCCACACGATTCCTGAGCCCGGCGCTCCTGCTGCAGCTGCTCGATCTCGCCGGGCAGTGGACGTATCGCTACTACTGCGACGTCGACCCGAACACTCCTGGTGAGCCGGTGCCGATGTTCGGGGTGCCGTTCGGGAGTGCCTCGCCGTTCTGGCATGCGATCGCCCGGGAGTACCTGGAGCGGTGGGCGCACCACTCGCAGATCCGTCGAGCGCTCGGGTTGGGCTCGCTCACCGACGCACCCTTCCTCGAGACGGGGCACGCGATCATCGCCTCCGTCGCCGGTGTCCCGACGAGCGATGGCGCGCCGTCGACCGACCCGGACTCGATCTGGACGATCGGGGATCTCGCCCTCGGCAGCCGTGCACGGACCGCCGACATCCTCACGCTCGGCCACACCGCGGACGAGGTGGTGAGCCTCATCGACGGGCCGACCGCCCTCCGACACGAGTTCGCCGCTCGAGTCGGTCGCCGCTGAGCGACGCTGCCCCGTTCGCATCTTGCGGGCACGGCGAGGCCGACACCGACACCGGCTCGGAGGCGTGACAGGTGGCGCCGCGGCCCTCCTGGCGTTTCCACGACCCCGGCCTGGGGGACAACCTGTCCCATGCTCGACGTGCAGTCCATCTCGAAGAGGTTCGGTCGGACCATTGCTCTCGACGGGGTGTCGCTGCGGGTCGCGTCCGGCGAGGTCGTCGGCTTCCTGGGCCCGAACGGCTCGGGGAAGACCACGACGATGAGATCCGTGATGGGGCTCATCGCAGTCGACTCGGGTGCGGTGTACTGGAACGGGGAGCCGGTCGACGCCGATCGTCGTCGCCGGTTCGGCTACATGCCGGCCGAGCGCGGGATGTACCCGAAGATGGCCGTGCGCGACCAACTCGTCTACTTCGCACGTCTCGCCGGTCGCTCGCTGCCGGATTCGATCGAGGCGGCCGATCGTTGGATCGAGCGGATGGGCCTGACCGATCGGGCGACGGCCGAGGTCCAGTCGTTGTCGAGCGGCAACCAGCAACGGGTCCAGCTCGCGATCTCCCTCGTCCACGACCCCGACCTGTTGATCCTCGACGAGCCCTTCTCGGGCCTCGACCCGGTGGCGGTCGAGACGATGAAGGACCTGTTGCTCGAACAGGCCGGACGCGGCGTGGCTGTGCTCTTCAGCAGTCACCAGCTCGATCTCGTCGCCGACATCTGCCGACAGGTGGTGATCGTCGATCGCGGCCGCGTCGTGCTCGACGGTGACATCGACCTCCTGCGCCAACGGTCGCCCCTCCGTCGCGTGGAGGCACAGTACGCACACGACGTCGAGCGCCCGAGCGTGCCAGCCGGGTGGGTCGTCGATCGTGCCGACGGACGAACGATCTCCCTGAGCGTGCCCGCCGGCACCGACCTCGAGCACATCGTCGCTCGCCTGTCTGCCCATGGCGAGATCGTCGACTTCTCGTTCGGCCCGCCCGAGCTGTCGGAGGTGTTCGTGCAGTCGGTGGGTCGAACGCAGTCGAACTCATCCGGCGCCGAGCCGGGCGAGACCGGCGGTCCCGACGCGACGAACGCGACCGCCGGCGCGAGGTTCGCATGAGCAGCGCCATCCGCCTCAGCGCGATCCGGGAGATGCGCACTCGCGTCAGCCGGCCGTCGTTCATCGTGTCCACCGTCCTGCTCGTCGTCGGGATCATCGGCGGCGGCATCCTCTTCGCCGCGCTCCGCGACGATTCGCGCCCGTCCTACGAGGTCGGTGCTCTGGGCGATGCACCGCGAGCGTTCGACACCGCACTCGAACTGGCCGAGCAGCAAGCCGACATCGACGTGAGCGTTGCGTCGTTCGACGATCGCGCTGCGGCCGAACAGGCGCTCGACGACGGCGACATCGACGTGCTGCTCGACACGGAGGCGAGCAGCCTCACGTGGAACGGCCAGGAGACCGACGAGTTGGCGATCGTGCTCGACCAGGCATGGCGAACGGCAGCCGCTGTCGCAGCAGCAGGTGCCGCCGGACTGGACGACGCCCAGGTCGATGCCATCCTCGACCCACAGCCGCTCACCTCCCAGGTGGTGGACCCCGACGACGGACCAGGAGTCGGACAGCTCGTCGGCTTCGCGAGCGCCGTGCTGCTGTTCATCTCGATCACCACGTTCGGGAGCTACGTCCTCACCGGCGTCGTCGAGGAGAAGAGCACGGGTGTGATCGAAGTCCTGCTCTCCCAGATGAAGCCGCACCAACTGCTGGCCGGCAAGGTGTTCGGCATCGGCGCCGTGGCGCTGGCCCAGTTCACCTCCGCGGTGATCGCGGGGCTCATCTCGCTCAAGGTCTCGGGCGTGGACGTGCCGTCGGAGCTGTGGACCGGCCTGCCTGCGACCGTGCTCTGGTTCACGGGCGGGTTCCTGCTGTACAGCACGTTGTTCGCCCTCGCCGGCTCGTTCGTGTCGCGGATGGAGGACGCCCAGAGCGCCGCCGCCCCCATCACCACGGCCTTCTCGGTGGGCTACGTGCTGGTGTTCGCCTTCGGCAGCGACCCGGAGGGAACGACCGCGACCGTGCTGTCGATGCTGCCGCCGTTCGCGCCACTGTTGATGCCGTTGAGGATGGTGACCGGAGCAGCCTCGATCGTCGAGGTGGCCATCGCCGCGCTGCTGCTCGCGCTCGCGGTGTGGGGCATGATCCGGCTCGCGGGGTCGGTCTACTCGCGCACGTTGCTCCACCGAGGCAGCCGACTCACGTGGCGCGAAGCGCTGCGCCGTCAGCCCGGGATGGGCGTGTAGCCCCCGGCAGGCGGAGGAAGCAGGTCGTCGTGCCGCCAGGAGCGTCAGTTGACCATGCGTTCGCGACCCTCCCAGTACGGGGCACGAAGATCCTTCTTCAGGATCTTGCCGCTGGGGTTCCTCGGCAGCATGTCGACCCAGTCGACGCTCGTGGGGCACTTGAACCGGGCGAGGCGTTCCCGGGCGTAGTCGATGATCTCCTGATCGTTCACCTCGACACCGGGCTTCAGCACGACGACGGCCTTCGCGGTCTCGCCCCACCTCTCGTGGGGCACGCCGATCACGGCGACGTCGGCGATCGCGGGGTGCCCCATCAGCACGTTCTCCACCTCGGCCGGGTAGACGTTCTCGCCGCCGCTGACGATCATGTCCTTCACGCGGTCATGGATGAACAGGTAGCCGTCGGCATCGAGGTAGCCGGCGTCCCCGCTGCGGAACCAGCCGTCCGCGTCGATCGACTTGGCGGTCTCCTCGGGCATGTTCCAGTAACCCTTCATCACCTGCTTCGACCGGATCCAGATCTCGCCCACCTCGCCGACCTCGCAGTCCTGGAACGTGTCGGTGTCGACGATGCGCACCTCCACACCCGGGCCGGGCAGGCCGCAGCTGCGCAGGCGGTGCCGGTTCGGGCCGTCGACGTCGTGGTCGGCGGGCGACAGGTTCACCACGGCACCCGTGGTCTCGGTGAGGCCGTACGCCTGCCAGAACTTGCACTGGAAGGTCTGCACGCTCTTCGCGAGCACCTCTTCGCTGATGGGCGACGCGCCGTAGACGAGCACCCGCAGACTCGAGAAGTCGGCCTGGTCGACACCGGGGATCATCAGCATGAACTGCAGCACGGCCGGCACCAGGAACCCGTGGGTGATGCCCTCGGCACCGATGAGCCCGATCAGCGCCGCCGGGTCGAGGTCGCGCACGATCACGCTGCGCGCCCCCTCGTACTGACCGGCGACTGCCCAACCACCGCCACCGATGTGGAACAGCGGCATCGCCACCAGATTCACCGCGTCGGGCGACAGCTCCCACATCTCCTTCGCCAACGGCAGCAGCCCGAAGAAGTTCGCGTTGGAGAGCATCACGCCCTTGGGACGACCGGTCGTGCCGCTCGAGTACAGCTGGAACGCGACGTCGTCGTCGGCGCTCGGTGTGCCCGGATCGGCGGTGGGCTGCGCTGCGACCGCATCCTCGTAGTCCGTGCCGATCACCAGGATCGTGGTCGCGGTGGTGAGGTTGGCCCGGATGGCGTCGAGCACAGGTACGAACTCCGCGCCGACGATCAGCACCTTCGCTTCGGCGTCGTTGACGATGTACTCCACCTCGGGCGGAGCGAGCCGCCAGTTCACGTCGACGCACACCGCGTTCAGCAGCGCGGCGCCGTAGAACACCTCGAAGTGCTCGATGCCGTTCTTGTCGAGGAACGCGACGCGGTCCTGGTTGCCGACCCCTGCTGCAGCGAACAGGTTGGCCACCTGCCCTGCGCGTGCGTACAGCTCACCCCAGCTGACCCGCCGATCGCCCTGCACGAGCGACACCTGGTCGGCCCGTTCGGCTCCGTGCACGCGAATGATGTCCGACACCGTGTTGATCCCCATGGCCCGAAATGTAGTGGGCACAGGCGGAACGGTCGACGGGGAGTCAACGCCCGCGGGCCGCTCGCATCTCCGCGAGATACGCCGACAACTCGGCGAACGGCAGCGGCCGGCACAGGCCATAGCCCTGCAGGCCGTCGATGCCGACGTCTCGCAGCGCCGACGCCTCCGGCTCAGTCTCCACACCCTCGGCGATCACGAGCGCACCGAGATGGTGCGCGACGTCGTTGGCGAGCGCGACGACTCGCTCGCGACGCTCGTCCTCGTGCAGCCCCGAGACGAGCGAGCGGTCGAGCTTCACGAGATCGATCGGCATGCCGGCCAGACGGCCGACCGTGGAGCGGCCGACCCCGAAGTCGTCGATCGCGAGGCGGACGCCGAGCGCTTGGAACCGCGCCGCGTCGGCAGCGAGCCCCTCGAGCCCCACGTGCTCGGTGAGTTCGAGCACCAACGAGTCCGACGGCACTCCTGATTCGACGAGTTCGCGCTCGACCAGCGAGAACGTCCGGGGATCCGACAGCAGACTCGGTGCCAGGTTGACCGACACCGACTCGAGCAGGCCGTCCGACCGCCAACGACGCAATGCAGTGAGCGCCTGGCGCAGCACGATGCCGAACAGCTCCGCCGCCGCGCCCTGGCTCGCTGCCGCCGCGACGATCTGCTCGCTCGGCAGGTCGCCGAGCTCGGGGTGCCAGCACCGCACCAACGCCTCGGCCGACCGGATCTCACCGCTGCGCGCGCTCACGACCGGTTGGTACGCGACATGGATCGCGTCGTGGCGGATCGCCCAGGCGACATGTGCATCGGTGTGCAGCGCCACCTCGGCCGCGTCGACGTCGCCCGGCACGAAGCGCGAGGTCGCCGACGGGGTTCCCGTCCGAGCGGCCACGGCCCGAGCCCGGGCTGCGAGCAGCCCGAACCGGCTGCCGTCGTCGGGGCCCGCTGCGATGCCGATGCTCGCCGAGAGATGCACCTGCTCGACCCCGACCGACACCGGCCGGTCGAACAGGCCGTGGACCGACGCAGCGATCTGCAACGGGTCGACGGTCAGGGCACCGTCGACCGCCGGCACCACGAAGACGAGGTGCCGGTCGCTCAACCGTGCGACATGAGCACCCACCGGACGTGCCCATCCCAGGCGCTGCAGGACGCTGTCGAGCGCGGCAGCCTCGCCCCGATCGCCCAGCACCATGCCGACCCGATCGAGCCCACGGACCTCGACGACGAGCACGAACACCGTCCGGCCTGCGGCCAGCCATCCGTCGCAGACCCGGCCGATCCGTTCGACCGCGCCAGCGCCCACGTGGAGGCCGCGCCGGTGCTGGGCGGCGGCCTCGTCGAGGGCGCGCTGGTCGGCAGAGGCGTCGGACGCGACGCCCACCACCCACGCGGGGTCGGTGTCGGCCACCGACGCCGAGACGTCGATCCACCGGTCGTCGTTGCCGTGCAACGGCACACGGGCGTCCACGCGCCCGTCAGCGGCCATCGTCAGCAACGTCCGCTTCACCGGCAGGCGGGCATCCACCCGCAACGACTGCAGCACCGAGTCGAGCGACCGACCCTCGTCGTCGTGCCGGCGCTCGGTACCGACACGCCCGTCGGCGAGCAACTCCCACGCCGCGCCGCTCGCGACGAAGCGTCCCGACGCCGGCTGGTACTCCCACCACGCCACCTCGGCGACCTCACACGCGAGATCGCTCCGGACCGCGAGCCGTCCGATCCGCTCGCCGGCCACCGCCGTCTCCACCTCCAACACGTCGAGCCGCTCGTCTCGATGACGGTGCTGGCGCAGCACGATCGCCACGACGGCCACCACCAGCGGGGCAGACCCCCACCCGGTCAGCAACTCAGCCAGCACCGGCTCCACGAGGAACGACGCGACCAGGATCGCGATCGCGCCGCCGACCCCGGCAGCGAACGTCGCGCGCTCCACCCGATCGTCCCACCGCGACCACACCGACACCAGACCCGCAACCACGAGCAGGGCCGCAGGCGCGGCGGTGACCGCCACCAACGACCCGTACCGGAGCATGCCGGAGGAAGCCACGTCGTGGCGCGACACGAACTCGCTCATCGGCCACAGCACGAGGCGGACGGCGCCCACGCACCCCAGCAGGAGCATCGTCCACCGGGGCACGTGCACACCCGCGAGCCGCGCTGCCACCGGCACGAGGACGATCGCGGCCGCGACGAGCAGTACCGACCGCACGAACGCGATCTGGTCGATGCGGTGCGCCGGAGACGACAACATCCACACGTTCGAGAGCAGGCCGGCACTGAGCACGAACGCCAGGCCGGCGAGCCAGGGTGCGCTGCGATCGCGCCCTGCCCGGCGTGCCAGCCCCACCCGCTCCACCACCACGAACGCGGCGGCACCAGCGATCAGCAACTGCGACCCCACGGACCACGCCGGCACCTGATCGAACGACATCGCTTCCTCTCTTCGACGATCGGGCCCTCTGCTCGATCGGCACCGAACGGTGCAGAGATGTAGGACGCTTCGGGCGAGGGCACGGGTTCCTCGACCGGCGCGGTCGAGGGTCACATCGATCGACGCGACGTGCGGGCGATGACGTGCGTCAGCGCGGTGCGATGCGAAGCCTCGACGAGGCGAACGCCGTCAGACACACATGGCTCACCGCGGCGACGGTGAGCGACGTCCCGGCCGTCGTCGCCGAGGCGATCGCGCCCCATGCCGCAGCACCCACCGAGGTGCCGAGCCACACCATGAGCATCACCATCGACGATGCCCGCCCACGCACCCACGACGGCAACAGCTCGGTGTAGGTGGTGAACACGACGTTGAGCGTCGCCATGCTGCCGGCACCGCCCAGCGCCAGACCCGCCATCGCCACCGGCAGCGAGTGGGTGGCGCCCACCACGACGGCACCCGATGCCCATACCACCGCCGCCATGAACACCACCACATCGGGCGGCAGCCGGCGATTCACGCGAGGCAGCAACCACACGGCACCGACCGCACCCACGCCGATCGCTGCAGACAGCAGACCGAACTGCGAGGGGGTGACGTCGAGCTGACGCCGTGCAACCACCGGCATCAGCGCCACCAACGCCGATGTGCACAGCATCGACAGCGCGATCCTGGCCGCGAGTCCGGGGAGCCGAGGCGTGTGGCGCACGTACCGCAGACCGGTGCGCACCGCCTGCCAGACCGGCTCGGCGACGTGCTCGGGACCTCGATCGGGATCGGGCACCGGCCGATAGCTGCGGGCCACGACCACGATCCCGAGGAACGAGGCGGCGTTCACGGCGAACACCGCGCCCGCACCGGCGATCGCGATGATCACGCCGGCGAACGCCGGCCCGAGCGACTGGGCGACGTTGCTCGAGATCACGTTCAGGCCGATCGCCTTGCCGAGTTCGGAACGATCGACGAGCTCGGGCGTCACCGCCATGAAGACCGGCGCAGCGAGCGTGAGCACCGTCGACAGCACGAACGTGAACGCGAGCAGCACCGGCATCGCCAGGGCGTCGGCGCCGGCAAGCACTGCGAGCGCACCGGCGAGCGCCATCGACACGAGCTGGGTGACGATCATCAGCCGACGGCGGTCGACCACGTCGGCGAGCGCACCGGCGGGCAGCGCCACCAGGAACCCGGGCACCGCCCACGCGGTCTGCACCAGACCGATCAACGTCGGCGACTCGGTCAATTCGGTCGCCGCCCAGCTCGCGCCGACGGTGTGCATCACCGTGCCCACGTTCGACACGACCGACGCCAGCCACAGGTTGCGGAACAGCCGGACCCGCAGCGGTGACCACGGGCCGGGTGCGCCGACCGCGGCGTCGGTCGGCGCGGTCACGCGCAGCCGATGACGTGGCCGACGGTGTCGTCGACGGGGTGATCGAAACCGTCGGCTGACATCAGCGGCGCTTGTCGCCCCACGAATCCCAGTGCGTCACGGCGGCTGCGGGCTTGCGGGGCGCGATCCCGAAGTTGCCGGTCGGGTACCCGAGCGGGGTGAGCGCGGCGACCTCGTAGCGCCCCTCGGGCGCGCCGAGCAGGGCGAGCACCTCGGCGGTGTGGATACGGATGACCGTCGTGAGCGCGGTCCCGAGCCCGAGCGCTCGAGCGGCGACACAGAAGTTCTGCACCGCCGGATAGACGCTCGCGTCGAGCCGCCCGATGTCCATCGGCCCCTCCTCGTCGCTGGGCGACCACGGGATGAGCGGCTGCAGGAACACGACGATCACCGGCACGTCACCGAGATGGTCGGCCAGATGACGGCTCGCGTCGCGGGTGCGCCGCCACGCCGCAGCCTGCCGCTCGTCGGCAAAGGTCGACGGCTCGGGCAACGACCGCTCGTATCGATCGAACGCCGTGCGGTACAGCTCACCCAGCGCCGCCCGCTTGGCCGGATCCTGCACCACCACGTACTGCTGCGGCTGGACGTTGCCACCGCTCGGCGCCTGCTGCGCCGCCCGCAGGCACGTCTCGATGTCTGCCTGCTCCACCGGCCGGTCGCTGTAGCGCCGCATCGCCCGTGTGGTCATGATCGCCTCGATCGTGTCCATCGTGATCCCCTCTCCTCGTGCTCACCCGGTCAGCGGGGGCGCACGGCCGCCGCTGCCAGCCCCGTCATCGCCCCTCGAACCTCGGCGTCCGCTGCTCCTTGATCGCGTCGACCGCCTCCGCGTGATCGTGCGACAGGAAGCACGGGATCTCCAACGACGTCGACAGGTCGAAGCTGTCGAGCAACGCACGCTTCAACTGTTGGTTCACCGAGATCTTCGTGCCCCGTACGGCGAGCGGCGGCTGGGCAGCGATGCGCTCCGCCCATGCGAGCGCCCGGACTGCCACTTCCTCGGCCGGACACGCCTCGACGGCGACGCCGAGCCGGACCGCCTCGTCGGCACGCAACGGATCGCCCAGCAACAGGTGCCGCTTCGCCGCCAACGGTCCGAGCAGCAGCGGCCAGATGGCTGCGCCACCGTCACCGGCGACCAATCCGACGTTCACGTGCGGATCGACGATCACCGCCCGTTCGCTCATCACGATCAGGTCGCACAGCAATGCGATCGACGCCCCCAACCCGGCTGCCGACCCGTTGAGCCCGCACACGATCGGCACTTCGATGTCCAGCAGGTCCCAGATGATCTGCTTCGCGTCGCGCCGCAACGAGTCGAGCTTGGTCTGGTCTCGGAGCTGCGGGAACCAGTCGAAGTCACCACCCGCGCTGAAGGCCCGCTTCGCCCCACCGGTGAGCACGATCGCCCGCGCATCGGCCTCTCGCTTGAGCGTCGCGAACAGCTCACGGAAGTCGTCGTGGAGCAGCTGATCGACCGCGTTCATCGCCGACGTGGGATGGTCGATCGTGGCGATCAGGAGATGGTCACGTCGCTCGAGTCGGATCGCCTGCACGCTCCGACCGTAGCGGTCGCCACTAGGGTCGGTTCATGCCCGAGCACGATGCGGCGGACGTGCGCGTCCCGTCACCGCCGCCCGCCACCGGCCGGAGGACAGGGCTGTTCGCGACGGCCGCGTTGGCCGTGGCCGGCGTGGTGGGCGCCCTCGGCTTCGCCGCCACCCGCGAGACCTGGGAACGCAGCGGCCCACCCATCCGGGTGGCGAGCTGGGCGCCGTACTGGCAGCCCGACACGGCGTTGGCGTCGTACCAGGCCAACAGCGACCTCTTCGCCGACGTGTCGGTGGTCGCGTTCTCGGCCACCGACACCACCACCATCTCCACCTACGACGGGCTGCCCGACGACACGATCGACACCTATCGGGCCGCCACCGTCGCAGTCGGCACCCCGCTCATCGCCACGATCTTCGACGACTCGCCATCGGGCACGATGGCCGCGATCCTCGCGGACCCGACCACCCGGAGCGCCCACGTGCAGACCGTCGTCGACGTCGTGGTGAACGGCGGCTTCGACGGCGTCGACCTCGACTACGAGACCTTCGCGTTCTCCGACGGACGCGACACCTGGGCCAGCACTCGACCGAACTGGATCGCGTTCCTCACCGAGCTCGCCGCCCGGCTCGACCCGATCGACAAGCAACTCATCGTCAGCGTGCCTCCGGTGTACGACGGCGGGCAGACCGACGCAAGTGGCTACTGGGTGTACGACTACGCCGCCATGGGCGAGGTGGTCGACCGCATCCGCGTGATGGCCTACGACTACTCCTTCGCCGGCGGTTCGCCGGGGCCGATCGCTCCGATCGACTGGGTGCGGTCGCTCGTCGACGCGATCACCGAGCTCGTGCCACCGGAGAAGGTCGACCTCGGGGTGCCCACCTACGGCTACGACTGGGTGCTCTCCGTGGCAGGCGTGTGCCCCGCCGACCAGCAACCCGAGACCAAGGCGATGTCCACCGTGCGTGCCGCTCGCACCATCGCCGAGCGCGGCATCACGCCCGTGTGGGACCCGGTCACCGAGGAACGCACCTTCGACTACGTCGACACGCTCACCGGCACCGATTCGGCCGGCACCCCGGTGTCGTGCACCGTGAGCCGCCGCGTCCACTATCTCGACGCCGTCGCGGTCCACCGTCGGGCCTGGCTCGCCCACCGGAACGATCTCCACGGTGTGGCGCTGTGGGCGCTCGGCAACGACGACCCGCTCACCTGGGACGGCCTGCGCGCAGCCCGCCTCGGCCAGGAGTCGTGGAACGACCCGACCACCGCCACGACCGGGTCGGTCGCGGGATCGACACCGGGCACCGCCGCGCCGGCGATCACGACACCCTGATCACGACACCCTGACCATGACGCCCTGATCACGACGGGACCTCCGGCACTGGGGATCGGCGCCCCGCCGACGGACGCTGGGGGCAGGAACCACCGTTCCGCTCCGACCCGAAGGGGGCCGTCATGATGATCGCCGCCACCCTGATCCTGGTCATGCTCGTCGCCGTGGTCGCGATGGGTCTCACCGCCGGCCGACGCCGGCCACCGATGGTCGACCGCGAGTCTGCGAGCACCTCCGCCGTCGGGCCCACGGCCCACCGCCGCCCTCCCGATCGCGCTGTCGCACGGCATCATCAGCCGCGCGACGTCGACCCCCAGCTCGGCATCCAGCTCGATCGTTGGGTCGCCGCCGGCCTCCTCACGCCGCTGGAAGCCGACGAGATCGCCGCCCATGAACGGCGCACTCATCCGGCACCCGCTGGCCCCGTGACCGCCGGCCGCCCGCCGGCGACCGTCTCCACCCGACGGATCCCGGTCGTCGCCGAAGCCCTCGGCTACATCGGCGGCATCCTCGGCACGGTCGGGCTCGTCCTCCTCGTCGCCCGTTCCTGGGACGACCTCGCCACGCCTACCCGTCTCGGTCTGGCGGGCGCCGCCGCCGTCAGCCTCGTGATCGCCGGGTGGATGGTGAACGAAGCGGCCGACCCGGCGTTCGCCCGACTGCGCTGGACGCTCTGGCTCGCCGCGACCGCAGCGACCGGCCTGTTCGTCGGCGTGATCGCCGACCGGACCCTCGGCCTCGAACCCGACGAGCGGATCGCGCTCGCCGTCGCCATGGCCGTCGCGATCGAGAGCGCGGTGCTCTGGTGGAACCGGCCTCGTCCCGTGCAGCACGTGACGATGCTCGGCGGGTTCGCCCTCGCCACCGCCCTGTTCGTCGAGGAGTTCGCTGGCGAGGTCACCACCGGCACCACGCTGTGGGTGCTGGGCGCGGCCCTCACGATCCTCGGCATGCGCCGCCTGACGACCCTGCCGATCATCACCCTCGCCGCCGGCGCGATCACCACGGTCGCAGGCACGCTCGTCGTCGCCAGCGGTCGTGAAGGCCTCGGGTTCCCCCTCGTGTGCGTGGACGCTGCGGTCCTCGTCGGTCTGGCCGTCACACCGTCGGCGCAACGGCTGCCCACCGAACGGATCGTCCTCGCCGTCGTCGGTGCATTCGGTCTGCTGCAGGGCGTCCCGTCGGCGATCGCCTGGTTCGCCGAGGACGCAGGCATCGCGACCGGCCTCGTCGTCTGGAGCATCGGCGTCGGCCTCGTCGCCGTCGCCGCCCGCCGGCGCATCTGTGCCGCCGTCGCGATCGAGGTGCTCGGCAGCGTCGCCGTCATCGGCGGCGCCGCGATCACCGGTATCCAGTCGGCCGGCGTCGCCACCCTGTTCGGTGTCGCCACGGCCGTCGGGTTCGTGATGGCCGGCATGTTCCCGGGTCGGGTGCTCATGTCGCTGTTCGGCTCGGCCGGCCTCCTCGTGTTCGTCCCGTGGACGATCGCTCACTACTTCCCCGGTGAGGACAGGGCTCCGCTGCTGATCCTGGTGTCGGGTGCCCTGCTCGTGGCGATCGCCGTGCTGCTCACCCGCCAGGGCGGGCGGTTCCGGCGCGAGCTCGGCGGCGACCGGTCGTCAGATGCTCGCGGTGTCGATGTCGATGCCGAAGAACATCCGGCCGAGGGTCTCGTACAGACGCGGTGACACCATCAGGTGCTGCGTGGCCACATGGGCGTCGCGCAGACACCGCTGTAGCGGGCTGGTCTCGAACACCGAGGTCCCGCCCGCCAGCGTGTACACCACGTCGGTGGCGTGCGCCGCCGATTGTGCGGCGTGCACGCAGGCGAGACGGATCCGGGCCCTCGTAGTCACGTCGATCCGGTCGCCGGTCGTCGAGCTCGCCCAGGCCTGGGCGAGCTCGTCGTGCAGGAACGCCCGCGCCGACCGCAGTGTCGCCTCGGCCTTTGCCAGCTCGGCCTGGGCCGATCCCGACTGGCTGAGCGTGCGCGAGCTGAACAGCGGACGCTTGCCCTGGGCGAGCTCGGTGAACTCGTCGATCGCATGACGAGCGACACCGAGCGACACCGCTGCCACGCCCGAGGCCAGCAGGCTGAAGTTCGGGAACGCTGCGAGGTTGCAGTCGACCTGGCGCTTGCCGAGCAGCGGCTGCACCGAGCGGCCCACCGGCACGTAGGCGCCGTCGACGCTGAAGTCGTTGGAGCCCGTGCCCTTCAGCCCGGTGGAGTACCACGTGTCGTGGATGGTGACGTCGGCGATGTCGAGGAACATCAGGTGGAACTCGCCGTCGTCGGTGACCGAGCCGCCGGTGAGGTAGTTGCAGTGCTGCGAGCCGCTCCCCCATTGCCATCTGCCCGTGACGCGCCACCCGTCGCCGTCGCGGACCGCTCGGCCGTTCGGCGCGTACACGCCACCGGTGATGATCTTCGGGTCGCCGTAGATCGAACGGGCGATCTCGGGCTCGAGGAACAGGCTCATCGACGACGTCGTCGATGCGATCATCGTGCACCACCCAGCGGCACCGTCGGCGATCGCGATCTTCTCGATCGCGCTCACCATCGTGATCGGGTCGGCCTCCGGCCCGCCGTACGCCGCCGGTACGCACATGCGGAACAGCTGTGCGTCGCGCAGCGCCTGCACCAACCGCTTCGGCAGCCGTCGCCCCTGCTCGCCCTTGTCGGCGTGAGCCTCGACCAGTTCCTGCAACCCTTCGGCCGCCTCGACGAGGCCGGCCGTCCCGGCGCTCACGACGCGCGCCCTGCGGCGCGCTGCGCCTCCGACCAGCTCATCCCCGCAGTGACGTTCACGTCGTGGGGCAGACCCAGCACCCGTTCGGCCACGATGTTGCGCTGCACGTCGCCGGTGCCACCACCGATGGTGAGCGCCTGGCTGAACATGTAGCCGTCGTACCAACCCGGATGATCGAGCCCGTCGCCCGGCTTGTCGGGGCCGAGCCCCTTCGTGTCGGTGCCGGGCACGAACACCTCGCTGCCATCGCCGCCGGTGAGCATCCCGTGCGCGCCGATCATGTCGCGCACCAGGCTCATCACGTGCTGGCCGTGCTCGTCGGCGAGGATCTTCCGGATGCTCGCCTCAGGCCCCGGCTGCTCGCCCTTCAACGCAGCGGTGAGCGTGCGGAGCCGGATCAGGTCGAGCAGCGTGTGCTCGATGTACACCTCGGCGATGCGCTGACGCGCGTGCGGGTCGGTCACCCCGCTCGGATGCGCCGCACGGATCGATTCGATCGCCTCGAGCGCCGTCGGGCCGTTGCCCCACAGCACCCCACCGGTGCTGAGCGACACCCGTTCGTTGCCGAGCGTCACCTTCGCGAGGCGCCAGCCGTCGTTCAGATCGCCGACGAGGTTCTCCGCCGGGATCCGCACGTCGGTGAAGAACACCTCGTTGAACGTGTGCCCGCCCGTGATCTCGGTGATCGGGCGGATCTCGATGCCGGGCAGGTCCATCGGGCACACGAAGTACGAGATGCCCTTGTGTTTCGCGACGTCGGGGTCGGTACGGGCGATCAGGATGCCGAAGCGCGCGTACTGCGCGCCGCTCGTCCAGATCTTCTGGCCGTTCACCACGAACTCGTCGCCGTCGCGCACCGCGCGGGTACCGAGGTTGGCCAGATCGCTGCCGCTACCAGGCTCGCTGAACAACTGGCACCAGTAGTCGTCGCCCGACAGCATCGGCATGAGGTACCGCTGCTTCTGCTCCTCGGTGCCCGCGTAGAGGATGGTCGGCCCTGCCCAACCGATGCCGATCGGGTTCACGGGTCGACGAACGCCGGCAGCACCGAGTTCGTCATCGATGATCAGCTGCTGGATCGGATCGGCCTCGACACCCCATGGTCGCGGCCAGTGAGGTGCGACCAGCCCTGCTGCTGCCAGCTCGGCGCCCGACGGATCCGGGTGTGCCGACAGCCATGCGCGCACCTCGAGGCGGCGCGGATCGTCGGCCCCGGGCAGTTGGAAGTCCATAGGCAGAACCTACAGCGCCCCGAGAACTGCCCGGGCCGACGCATGACGATCAGCCGAGTTGGGTGCTGTTCCCGAGGACCTCGACGTCGCAGTCCAGACCCTGCCGCAGGCAGTTGTCGATCCAGGTCTGCATCGTCGCCGGATCCCAGCCGTTCCACCAGTCGGCGTGGCCCGAGTAGCCGCCCTCGCCACCCGAGTACGTGTCGCTCGACAGGCGCCAGCTGCCGTTGCCGCTGGACGGAACCTGCCAGGACACGTTGATGCCGATCGCCGGGAGCGCGACGGGATGCGATGCCGGACAGCCGGAACCATCGGGATAGGCCATGTGGCTGCGGTGGTCTGGCGAATCGAGATTCCGTCCGTCCCAGCATTGGGGAAATCCAACACCCATCGTCACCCACGAACCAGGTGAGCACTGCTGCATCCCCGGCGTCGTGTCCGTGCCGTTGCCCCGCTGGTCGTACGTGCACCGCCACGAGAGATGGCGGAGGTAGGCGGGGTTGGGATCCGCTTCGGTCGCAGTCGCCGGACGGCCTGCGATCATTCGAAGACCGGCGGGCATGGCGACGACCTCCCACGGATCGACGCCGCCGTAGCCGGTCTTGTAGTACGCGATCATGTACGACGGCTGCAGCGGCGCGCCGGTCGAGGTGTCGATCATCGACGGCACCCAGTAGGCGGAGCGGTTGAGGATGCCGCCTCGGCAGGTCGATGCGCCGCTGTTGGCGATCGAGTCCGCCGTCGAGAACGCATCTGTCGTCGTGTTGCCGAAGAAGGTGTGCAGGTGCGATGCCCCGGGCTGGCCGGGAGCGACGATCGGGTCGTCGAACGCCATGTGCGAGTAGAAGCAGAACGTCCGGAAGTTCCCGGTGCCATCGGAGACGTGGGGGCTTTGTGTCGCCCCGACGATCTGGGCCGAGGTGGCGCCCTCGGCACGTGTCGGAATCTGGCCGTTGTCGATCCACGGACCGCCGCTGAACACCGGCACCTGACCAGCCGTCGGGGTCGCCGGCGCTGCGGCCGGAGCCACGCCATTGGCGTTCGTCGTCGGATTGGTCGGCACAGCGCATGCGGATGCGGATGCTGCAAGTGTCAACGCAAGCCCAAGGAACTTCAAGGATTGTCTCATGTGAGGGAGCCTCCGTCATTCATCGCCCAGTTCTCTATCGGCACCACTGACCGAGAACTTGACCCATCCGCGCCGTCAATGTAACACAATCGCAAACAAACTCTCCAAGTCTCTGACGAATCGCAACAATTGCGGGGTACCGGGGCGGGGGACACCATCTGTGACTCCGGAGTGTGGCAGAACTCGACAGGCACGCTACTGTCGGTGGTCGTGCATACGCCGGGTTGGAATGTCGCCGAGATCTGGGAACGCAACGCCGACCGGTTCCCCGACGCCATCGCCCAGGTGTGCGGCGAACGGCGCAGCAGCTGGACCGACTTCGACCGACGCGCCGACGGGGTGGCCGCCACGTTGCTCGCCGCGGGCGTGAGCCGTCAGGACAAGGTCGCCCACTACCTCTACAACTGCCCCGAGTACCTCGAGAGCATGTTCGGCCTCTTCAAGGCCGCGCTCGTGCCGGTCAACACGAACTACCGATACAGCGACGACGAGCTCGTCTATCTGTGGGACAACGCCGATGCCGTCGCCGTGATCTTCCACGGATCGTTCACCGAGCGCTGCGCCCACCTGCGCGACCGGGTGCCCGGCGTACGAACCTGGATCTGGGTCGACGACGGCAGCGAGCCGTGCCCGGACTGGGCGATCGACTACGAGGCCGCGGCGACGTCGGCGATCGCCGCCGGGACCGGCCGGGTGATCCCCCCGTGGGGCCGATCGCCCGACGACCTGTACATCCTCTACACGGGCGGCACCACCGGCATGCCCAAGGGTGTCATGTGGCGCCAGGACGACATGATCGGCAGCCTCGACGCACCGTCGAAGCACCCGCTGCCGGCGGTGCCCGGCTGGGACGCCTTCGACGCCCGCATGGCCAAGCCCGGCCCGCGCAACCTGCCGGCGGCGCCGCTGATGCACGGCACCGGCGCGTTCAACGCGATGTGGAACCTCGCCCTGGCGGGCTCGGTCGTCACCATGGTGGGCCGCCACTTCGATCCGATCGAGCTGCTCGACACCATTCAGCAGCACCAGGTGAACTCGATCTCGATCGTCGGCGACGCGTTTGCGAAGCCGATCCTGCGCGCCCTCGACGCCGAACCCGACCGGTGGGACATCTCGTCGCTGCGCGTGATCGTGTCGAGCGGCGTCATGTGGGCGGCGGAGACCAAGGCCGGGCTGCTGCGCCACAACCAGCGGCTGATCATGATCGACAGCCTCGGCAGCAGCGAGGCGATCGGCATGGCCAGCAACACCACCACCGCCGAGACCGCGGCGGCCCCGGCCAAGACGGCAACCTTCTCGCTGGGCCCCAACACCAAGGTGCTCACCGAGGACGGTCGCGAGGTGCAGCCCGGCAGCGGTGAGCGCGGCCGCGTGGCGCTGCGGGGTCGTACACCGATCGGCTACTACAAGGACGAGGCCAAGTCGGCTGCGACGTTCGTGATGGTCGACGGAGTGCGCTGGAGCATCCCCGGCGACTGGGCGGAGGTGGAGGCCGACGGCACGCTGCAGCTCTACGGCCGCGGCAGTCAGTGCATCAACACGGGCGGCGAGAAGGTCTTCCCCGAAGAGGTGGAGGAGGTGCTGAAGCGCCACCCCTCCGTCGCCGATGCCGCGGTGGTGGGCGTACCCGACGAACGGTTCGGTCAGGCGATCACCGCACTCGTGGAGGCACACGCCGGCGACACCGTCGACGAGGCCGCACTCATCGCCCACGTGAAGGAGCAGATCGCGCACTACAAGGCACCCAAGCGCGTGCTGCCGATCGACACCGTCGGCCGGGCCGCGAACGGCAAGCTCGACTACAAGCGCCTCACCGCGAACGCACTCGAGCGCCTCGGCCTCGCCTGATCCGACCGGCGGACTCGCGTCAGCGACGCGGGCCGCACTCGTCCTGCACCCAGCAGCCGTCGAGGTGGTCGTTCACGAGGCCCATCGCCTGCATGAACGCGTACATGGTGGTGGGTCCGACGAAGCTCCACCCCCGCCGCTTCAGATCCTTCGACATGGCGATCGACTGCGGGCTCGTGGACGGAATCGGCATCGGACCGTCGGTGCGCACCGGGGTGTCGACCGCGTACTGCTCGACGTAGCGGGCGATGCTGCCCTCGGCCTCGTGCAACTCGATCGCCCGGCGCGCGTTGTTGATGGTGCTCTCGATCTTGCCTCGGTGACGCACGATGCCGGCGTCGCCGAGCAGCCGGGCCACGTCGGCATCGGTGTAGGAGGCGACCTTCTCGACGTCGAAGTCGTCGAATGCCGCGCGGAAGTTCTCGCGCTTGCGCAGGATCGTGAGCCACGACAGCCCGGACTGGAAACCCTCCAGGCACAACTTCTCGAACAGCCGGGTGTCGTCGGTGACGCGGCGGCCCCACTCGTCGTCGTGGTACGCGACGTAGACCGGATCGGTGCCGCACCACCAGCAGCGCGTGTTGCTGTCGTCGCCGACGATCAGGAAGCTGTCCGGCAGGCCCATGCGGCGAGTCTGTCAGACGGGTGCCACACCCGTCCGAGGCGTCAGCGACCCGGCTGGTACACCCCGAACACGTCGCGCAGGGCGTCGCTCACCTCGCCGAGGGTGGCGTCGGCGCGCAACGCCTCCTTCATCGGGTACAGCAGGTTCTGCGTGCCACGGGCGGCATCGGCGACGTCCTGCAGACGTGCCTTCACGAGCTCGTGGTCGCGGTTGGCCTTGTAGGCGGCGAGGGACTCGCGCTGGCCCTGCTCGAGCGTCGGGTCGATCGGGAACACCTCGGGCTCGGGTTCGTTGTCGACCGTGAACTTGTTGACGCCGACGATGACACGCTCGTCGTCGTCGATCGACTTGGCGTACTCGTAGGCGGCCTGCTCGATCTCGTCCTGCTGGAAGCCGGCGAGGATGCCCTCGACCGCGCCGCCCATCTCGTCGATGCGGGCGATGTACTCCATCGCCAGCCGCTCGATCTCGTCGGTGAGCGTCTCCACGAAGTAGCTGCCGGCCAGCGGGTCGGGCGTATCGGCGATGCCGCTCTCGTAGCCGATGATCTGCTGGGTGCGCAGGGCGATGCGTGCGGCGCGCTCGGTCGGCAGACTGAGCGCTTCGTCGTAGCCGTTGGTGTGCAGGCTCTGTGTGCCGCCCATCACCGCGGCCATCGACTGGACCGCGACGCGCACGATGTTGTTCTCGGGCTGCTGGGCGGTGAGGGTGGACCCGCCCACCTGGGTGTGGAAGCGGAGCAGCTTGCTGCTCTCCTTCTTCGCCCCGTAGCGCTCGGTCATCAGCTTGTACCAGATGCGGCGCGACGCCCGGAACTTCGCCACTTCCTCGAAGAAGTTGTTGTGCGCGTTCCAGAAGAAGCTGAGCCGAGGAGCGAACGCATCGACGTCGAGACCGGCCGCGATGGCGGCGTCGACGTAGGCGATGCCGTTCGCGATCGTGAACGCGATCTCCTGCACGGCCGTGGAGCCGGCCTCACGGATGTGGTAGCCCGAGATCGAGATCGTGTTCCACTTCGGGACGTGCTGCGCGCAGTACTCGAAGATGTTCGTGATGATCCGCATCGACGGCTTCGGCGGGTACACGTAGGTGCCGCGGGCGATGTACTCCTTGAGCAGATCGTTCTGGATCGTGCCGCTGATCGCCGTGCTGGGCACTCCCTGCTCCTCGGCGACCAGTTCGTACATCAACAGCAGGATCGCCGCCGTCGAGTTGATCGTCATCGACGTGGACACCTTGTCGAGCGGCAGGCCACCGAGCAGGGTTCGCATGTCGGCCATCGAGTCGATCGCCACGCCCACCTTGCCCACCTCCCCCTCGGCGCGAGGGTGGTCGCTGTCGTAACCCATCTGCGTCGGCAGGTCGAAAGCGCAGCTGAGGCCGGTCTGGCCGGCCTCGAGCAGGAACTTGAAGCGCTCGTTGGTCGATGCCGCCGTGCCGAAGCCGGCGTATTGGCGCATCGTCCAGAGCTTGCCGCGATACATCGTCGGGTAGACGCCGCGGGTGTACGGCGGCTGCCCGGGAGCGCCGAGCTGCGCAGCCGGGTCCCATCCCGCCAGATCGGAGGCGTCGTACAACGCCTTCACCTCGATGCCCGAATCGGTCCGCTTCTCGTCGCTCACGCCTGCGAGCGTAGGAGAACCGTCGTTGCAGCACCTACCCCGGCGACCGACCGAGCGGACGAGCTGCCCGTCCCGAGGCGATCGCGAACGGGACCAAGGGCTCATCAGGACCGCCGGCACGGCGTCGTAGGCTCGGCCACGTGACGGTGATCGATCGGCGGCGTGCATGATCGACCTCCTCGTCGACCACCCGGTCGCGCTGATCTTCACCGTGCTCGCGTGTGGCGCCGCGCTGGGAGCCGTCCGGGTGAAGGGTGTGTCGCTCGGGCCCGCCGGTGCGCTGTTCGCCGGCCTCGCGCTCTCCGCCGTCGACGAGCGCCTCGCGATCCCCGAGGTGGTCGGCAGTGTCGGCCTCGCGCTGTTCACCTACGGCATCGGGTTGTCGAGCGGCCCTCAGTTCTTCTCGTCGCTGCGCTCACAGGCGCGATCGTTGGGCGTCGTCGCGCTCTGCCTCGTCGCCGCCGCGGGCCTCGTCCACCTTCTGGGCCGGTTGTTGTCGCTCGGACAGGGCACGGTCGCCGGTCTGTACGCCGGCGCGCTCACCAACACCCCGGCCCTCGCCGCAGCGCGAGACGCCCTCGACGGCTCGACCGAACCGGTCGTCGGCTATTCGGTCGCCTACCCGATCGGTGTGGTCGGCATGATCCTCGCCGCCGCGATCGCGCTGCGCATCGCACGGCAGCGCCCGAACGCCGACGACCGCGATGTGCCGCTCGCCCTCGGCACCCGCACGATCCGCGTCGGCCCGGGCGCACACCCGCCCCTGCAGGACCTCGGCGCCACGGCAGCGGTGTTCGCCCGGGTGGAGCGCGACGGCGAGCAGATGGTGCCCGGACCCGACTTCGAGGTCCGAGCCGGCGACCTCGTGGCGGTCACTGCGCCACTGGCGGTACTCGACGAGGTGACCGCCCTGCTCGGCGAAGCAGTCGAGGCGCAGCTGAGCCACGACCGCACCCGCCTCGACATGCGTCGGATCGTGGTGAGTGCACGCCAGCTCACGGGACGCCGCCTCGGCGACCTCGAATTGCACCACCGGTTCGGTGCCGTGGCCACCCGGGTGCGCCGCGGCGACGTCGATCTGCTCGCCCACGACGACCTCACCCTCCAGCCCGGCGACCGCGTGCGGGTGGTTGCGCCGCGCGAACACATGGGGGCGATCAGCACCCTGCTCGGCGACTCCGAACGCCGCATCGGCGAGCTCGACGCCGTCGGCTACATGTTCGGCCTGGCGCTCGGATCGTTGATCGGCCTGGTCGAAGTGCCCCTCGGCGGCGGCGCGTCGTTCGCGCTCGGCACGGCGGGCGGACCGTTGGTGGTCGGCCTCCTCCTCGGCCGGCTCGAACGGACGGGTCCGATCACCTGGCAGCCGCCGTACGGCGCCGGCCTCTCGATCCGCCAACTGGGCACGATCCTGTTCCTCGGCACGGTCGGCAGCCGATCAGGTTCTGCCCTCGTCGATGCCGTGTCGTCGAGCCAGGGCATCAAACTCGCCGCTGCCGCGGTGGTCGTGGTCGCTGCCACGGCGACGATGCTCGTGTTCGCCGGGCGTCGGCTCCTCGGACTCGGCGGCGCCCGCCTCACGGGCACGCTCGCCGGACTCGAGACGCAACCGGCGGTGCTCGCCTTCGCCAACGAGCAGTCCGACGACGACCGGGTGAGCACGGCCTACGCGATCGTGTTCCCGGTGGCGATGCTGCTCAAGATCGTGCTCGCCCAACTCATCGCGCTGCTCTGACCGAGGTGACCGCCACCGATCAGGCGACGGCGACGACTGCGATCTCCATCTGCCATTCCGGTCGGGCGAGGGACGGCACCGTCACCAAGGTGCTCGCGGCGCGATGCCCACTCATCGCTGCGTCGCGCGCCGCCATCACGAGGCCCAGCGAGGCGAGATGGTCGACGACGACGTAGGTGGTGATGCTGACGATGTTGCTCATCGACATGTCGGCCTCGGTCAACAGTGCGTCGATGTTGCGCCACACCACGGCAGCCTGCTCGGCGATGTCGGTGGGCGTCGTGCCATCGGGGGCGGTCGGCACCACCCCCGACGTATGGAGGATGCGACGGGCGTCCGTGCTCAGCATCGCGTGCACATAGTTCGCGGCGGGCGGCGCCATCGTCGGGGGCAGGATCGGCGTGTTCATGCCGTCAGTGTGGCAAAGCCCCGATCCACGGCCGGCCGTCCCTCGCGAACGGTCGATGAACATCGTCGAGCGGGAGATCGACCCTGATCCCCTACGATCGCCCCATGCCGGACCCCGCACCGCAGACGGCCGAGCTGCGGCGAACGACCGTGGCGCGACTTCGGACCGCCGGCTTCTTCGGGGTCATGTCATGGGTCTTCGTCGTCCTCGGTGGTGTCGAGATCGTGCAGGGATCGACCGACGGCTTCCTGATCGCCGTGTTCGCTGCGGCGGTCGGATGGCGGGTCGCGATCGCCACCGAGTACGTGCGGTGCGACGTCGACGGGTTGGTGTGGCGGTCGGTGTTCGTCACCCGCCATGTGCCCTGGGAGCGGGTCGCAGCGATCGAGACCACCGTCGTGCACGGCGACCGCTGGCGCGGCCGGATGACCTTCCCCGTCGCATCGCTGGTGGTGGTGCTGCCCAACGGCGTCCAGCTGACCGTCAGCCCGTCGATCTGGTGCCCGATCATGCACCACGCCGAGTTCGTCGCCGCCGCACGGCTGATCAGCCCGATCGACTGGGCCGACGTCGAGGACGGCACGGTGGCCGAGGTGCGCACCGGCGGCCGCCACGCGGGACGACCGATCCCTCGACGCCGTCGAGAGGACGGCGCGTAAGCTCGTGCCATGACCACGACCGAGACCGGCGTCCGCACCATCGACGGGGTGGAGCTCACCCCCAAGCAGGTGGGCCTCGACCTGCCCGTCACCTTCGCGACGGTCGAGGAGGAGCGTCTCCACCGCAAGCAGAAGCTCGCCGCCGCCCTGCGGATCTTCGGACGGGTCGGCTTCGGTGAGGGCGTCGCCGGACACATCACCGTGCGCGACCCGGAGTTCCCCGAGCTGTTCTGGGTGAACCCGTTCGCCGTGAGCTTCCGCCACATCCGCGTGAGCGACCTGATCCTCGTCGACCACGACGGCAACGTCGTCTACGGCACCCGCCCGGTCAACCGTGCGGCGTTCGTGATCCACTCCGCAGTGCACGAAGCACGCCCCGACGTGATCGCCGCCGCCCACAGCCACAGCGTGCACGGCAAGGCGTTCAGCTCGCTCGGCATCCCGCTCGCCCCGATCACACAGGACTCGTGCATCTTCTACGAGGACCACGTCGTGGTCACCGCCCAGCGAGGTCGGGTGCAGTTCGGCGTCGAGGACGGGCGCGAGCTCGTGTCGCAGTTCCCTTCGGGCAAGGCGGCGATCCACCAGAACCACGGCCTGTTCACCGTCGGCCAGAGCGTGGACGAGGCAGCGTTCTGGTTCCTGAGCATGGACCGCAGCTGCCAGGCCCAGTTGCTCGCCATGGCCGCTGGCACCCCGCAGCCCATCCCCCACGAGGACGCCACCTACACCCGCGAGCAGACCGCGTCGCCGATCGCCGGCTGGCTGAGCTTCCAGCCGCTGTGGCAGGAGATCTGCCGCACCGATCCCGACCTGTTCGAGTGAACGAGGGCGCTCCGGGCGCGCTCGATCGCTTCTCGCCCGAAGCCCTGTTCGTCGTCTCCGGCATCTCGCAGTACACGGGCGCCGTGATCGCCGTGTCGCTGTTCGACGACGTGAGCCCGGCGACCATGGCACTGCTTCGCGTGATCGGCGCGGCCATCGTGCTGATGGCGTTCACCTGGCACAGCCAACGGAACTGGACACGCGCCGACGTTCGTGCCGCAGCCGTGTTCGGCGCGGCAACGGCGCTGATGAACCTGTTCTTCTACCTCGCGATCGACCGCATCGATCTGGGCAAGAGCGTCGTCATCGAGTTCATCGGGCCCATCGCCGTCGCCGCCGCGTTCACCCGAAGCCGACGCAACACCGCGGCGCTGCTGCTGGCCGTCGCCGGCGTGATGGTGCTCGGCGGCGTGGAGATCGACACCGAACCGCTCGGTCTCGTGTACATCCTGCTCGCCTCGGCGATGTGGGCGGCGTACATCATGATCGGACGCCACGTCGCCGCCCAGGAGCGCGGCGTCAGCGGGCTCGCGCTGGGCATGGTGTTCGGATCGTTCGTCCTCGCACCGATCGGGCTGCCCGGCAGCGGCGACGTGTGGGTGCACCCCGCCTGGCTGCTCGCCGGCCTCTCCGTGGGCATCTTCTCCAATGCGGTCGGCTACAGCATCGATCAGCACGTGCTGCGGCGGGTGCCGGTGCGACGCTTCGCCGTGCTGCTCGCGCTGTTGCCCGTGACCGCGATGTTGGTGGGCTTCATCGCGCTCGACCAACGGCCGAGCCCGGTCGACCTGCTCGGTGCCGCCCTCGTGATCGCCGGCGTGGTGAGCCAGGAGCGCGAGGTGCTCGCCGTCGCCGAACTCGAGACCACCCCCGCCTGACACGGAGGCAGCCGCGACGGCCAGCACGGAGCGGGCATCTTTGGTTGTCAAGGTGCGGGCCAGCCGCCGCGACCGTGGGGTCGTGTGCTCCGCCGTCGTGGTCTGGAGCGTGGCCGACCTGGGTGTGGGCTGTCAGGCCCATTGGTGTGCGGGTGGTCCGGTCGTCATGACGATGGCGCCGTCGCGGGTGGTGATGGTGAGCCGTCGACGGTCGTCGAGGGTGAGATGCCAGTGGCGGGCGTGGAGTTGGTCGTGGTGGTGCTTGCAGAGGGGGACGAGGAGTTCGATGTCGGTGTTGCCGCCGTGGTCCCAGTCGTGGGTGTGGTGGGGTTCGGTCTGGGACACGTGGGTGTGGCAGCCGGGGATGGCGCAGTGCCGGTACATGGCTCGCAGTGCCCGTCGTTGGTCGCGGGTCGCGAAGCGACGTGATCGGCCGGCGTGCAAGGACACGGGTGTACGGAGCGACTCGCGGAGTTGCTCCGGGGTGGGGACGGGCCGGCCCTGGCGGATGACGACGCCTCCACGGTTGACGACGACCGGGACGAACCGGGAGCGTCCGGCCATCTCTCGCAGGGTGTCGATCGGGAGATCGATCCCGCGACCGCACTCGACCCGACTCGACGCATGACGTCCGCGGAGCAGGGTGTCCTCGTCGATCACCACGATGAACTCCGGCGCCCCGGCCCCCCGGCCTTCACCACGGATCAACGACAACAACGCGTGAGCGCGGAGGAAGTCCTGCTTCTCCATCGGATCGTCCGGTGCGCCCGCCGGGTGCGGAGCATGGAAGACCGCCTCCAACCGTTGCTGCAACGCGGACGCCAGCACCAGGCCTGCTTCGGGGTCGTACTGGCCGGACAGGTGGACCATGCCGGTACGAGCGTCGGTCCACTGCCGCAACCGTGTCGCGCCACGTTGTCGTTGGAGGCGTGATCGGCCGTCGTCGGCCTCGATCGAGGCGACCTCGCGACGCAGGTGGTCGCGGAAGTCCTCGACCGTCATCCGACACGCGAGCGCCGCGAGGCGCGCCTGCAATGCCAACAACCTGGGGCGAGCCGCGACCAGCATCGAGTTGAGCGCGGCGATGAATGCGTCGAGGTGCTCACCCGACAGCTCCCCGGCAGCCATGCGTTCCTCGAACGCCGGCGCTGACCGGGCCGCCCGCGCCCGTCGCGAGGTGGTCTGCCCGGCACGCGCCGATCGGTTCGTCGCGGCCGCGTTGTCCGCATCCGGGTTCACGGACGCATCGACCGACGCGAGCGCTTCCAACCGAGACTGGCACGCGATCTCGAGCGCGGTGAGCCAGTTCCGACACGACGTCACGTCACGCAAGGCATCCACGACGGCGTCACGCGACGACAGCGACACATCGACCCCAGCCAGTCGGTTCACGACAGCCACGACATCCACCGCTCACCCCCTTCCCACACGCCAGACGCGACGTCGAAGGAATCGATCACACTCGGTTGGAGGAACCCGACGAACGGGTTCGATGATCGTCCCGGGGGAACTCGGAACACGGAGCACACTATCACCTCGACACGAACATGTGTTCGATCAACCGAGAAATTGGACGACCCGGAAATGGGGGGTCGGGCACGTGCCGCACCACCCCGAGATCATGTTGATCTGTAGCAACACATCTGATACAAACTTCCCATGATCGCCATGAACACCGGGGAGACCGCCACCGTGGTGATCCAGGGCGTCATCGTGCTCCTGATCGGCGTCGCGCTCTTCAACGGTGCGCTCGTCTGGCCGACCGACCGACATCTGGCGCTGTTCGGCAGCGCCTACGAGGTGCCGATCACATCGGACAACCGCCGACCGCTCGCGATGTACATCTGGTGGAGCAGGGCGTGGCGCATCGGCGGTGCCGTCGTCGCGTTCGTGGTCGCGCAGATCATCGAGGCGTTCACCGACACCACCGACCTCGCCGGCGTGCTGGTGCTGGGCGTCGGCTATGCCCTCGGGGCCACGATCGGCGAGGTGTTCCGCCCACGACCGATGCGGCCCGACCGGCCACGAGCCTCGCTCGAGGTCCGCTCGATCACCGACTACGTGCGGCCCTGGGTGCTCGTCGCGATGGCCACGAGTGCAGCAGCCACGGTCGTGGCGCTCGCGCGATTCCTCCAACTCGACGCCATGCACGTCGACCGTGTCGACCCGCCGTGGGTCGAACTCGATCGCACGACGGCCATCGTGATCACTGCGGTCCTGCTGCTCGGCGCAGGCATCACGGTGGTGCTCGGACAGTTCCTCGCCCGCCGTCCCCAGCGGGTCGAGTCGAGCGAGATCGCCGCGGTCGAACACGCGATCCGGAGTTCGGCCATCGTGTCCCTCACCGGTTGCGGGCTGATGCTCACGGGAGCCGGGACGATGTTCCTCGCGATGCGTGTGTCGTGGCTGGCATCCGGCACCGACGTCGCGCTCCGCTCGTTGCACGGCTGGGTGCACGTGATCGGGTTCTTCGCCACGTTCATCGGCCTGATGCTCTCGTGGCGAGCCATCCCGCGGTTCGCTCCGTTCTGGCGTCGACTCCCCGCAGTGCCACCGGAGACCGCATGATCATCGAGCTCGACCCCGAGTCGAAGGAGCCTCCATACGCGCAACTGAAGCTGGCGATCAGCCGCTTGGTCGCCACCGGTGAGTTGGCGCCCGGCACGCAGCTGCCCACGATCCGCCAGCTCGCAGGCGACCTGGATGTCGCACCGAACACCGTGGCGCGCGCCTACCGCGAACTCGAGTCCGACGGGTTCCTCCGCTCACGTGGCCGACGCGGCACTGCAGTCGCGCCGGCACCACGAGCGGCCGACGCGCCGGCGGCCATCGCCACCGAGGTCGACGACATCGTTCGTCGCGCACGTCGCCTCGGCCTCGACGGCGCCACGATCGTCGGCCTCGTCACCCGCTCGCTCGCCCGCGAGACCTGATCCCGCGACTCGGGACGCAGCGCCGCGCACACGCCCGTTCGGCCGGCGTATGTTCGCCGACGCGTCGTCGTGACGCGCCAGCGACCAGACGCGACCAGGGTCAGTGGGCGAGGCCGGGGGCGCAGAGGCCCTCGAGGTCCTGGATCAGGATCTTGTCGCGGTTGGCGTAGGTGACCGGGTTCGACGGGTCGGCCTGCAGCTTGAACGTGCGGAACGTCATCTCGGTCGTGTCGACGGCGAGGATGCGGCCGATGAGCGCGTCGCCCAGACCGAGGATCACCTTGATCGTCTCGAGCGCCTGGATGCTGCCGATGATGCCGGGCAGCACACCGAGCACGCCGGCCTCGGCGCAGCTGGGGGCCAGCTCCGCCGGCGGCGGCTCGGGCACCATGTCGCGGTACGTGGGGCCTTCGGTCGGGTGGAACACGCTGACCATGCCCTCGAAGCGGAAGATCGAGCCGTGCACCACGGGGATGCCGAGCTTCACGCTCGCGTCGTTGAGCAGGTAGCGGCTCGGGAAGTTGTCGGCGCCGTCGACGATGACGTCGTAGCCGGCGATGATGTCCATGATGTTCGACGCATCGAGACGTGTGTCGTACGTGACCACGTTGACGTCGGGGTTGAGCAGGGCGATGGTCTTCTTCGCCGAGTCGACCTTGCGGTCACCGATGCGATCCATGTTGTGGAGGATCTGGCGCTGCAGGTTCGAGGCGTCGACCTCGTCCATGTCGACGATGCCGATCGTGCCCACACCGGCGGCAGCGAGGTAGAGCGCAGCGGGCGAGCCGAGGCCGCCGGCACCGAGCATCAGCACCTTCGCCCCGAGCAGCTTGGCCTGGCCGGCCACGCCCACCTCGGGCAGCAGCAGGTGGCGCTGGTAGCGGTTGCGCTGGTCGGCGGTGAGCACGACGGGCGTCTTCCACGGACGGCCCTCGTCCTTCCACTTGCCGAAGCCGCCGGCCACCGACAACACGTCGGCGTACCCGAGCTCCTGCAGCGTCTTCGCCGCGAACGCACTGCGCACGCCACCTGCGCAGTACACGACGACCTGCTTGGTCTTGTCGAGGAGGCGGCCCTCCACCTGCGCCTCGAGGTGACCGCGAGGGATGTGGATCGCGTCGGGCAGCGCGCCCTGGTCGTACTCGTCGGGCTCACGCACGTCGAGCACCACGGCGCCGGCGCCGATGCGCTCGGCGGCGGTGGCGGTGTCGATCTCGGTGATCTCGGACTTCGCTGCGTTGAGGAGGTCGCGGAAGGTGGCCATGCGTGAAAGACTACCAACTCGGTCAGGTATTCGTCTCCGTGGGGTCAGCCGGTCACGAGTGCGGGCAGCAGCTCGCTGAGCTCGCCGAGGACCACCTCGTCGGCGTACCGGTCCATCTTGGTGGACTGGCCGTTCACGATGACCACGCGCGCCCCCGCCGCCTTCGCCCGAGGCACGATGTTCGCCGCCGGGAACACCGACAGCGACGACCCGGCGGCCAGCAGCACGTCGCACGCCTCGGCCGCGACCAGCGCCGCCTCGATCACCTCCGGCACGAGCGCCTGACCGAAGGAGATGGTGTCACTCTTCAGGATCCCCTCGCCGCACGCGAGGCAGTGCGGATCGGGATCGCCCTGCCGCACCCGTTCGACCGCCTCGTGCATCGGCCGCCGGTCCTGACAGCGCCAGCACCGCGACCACCACATCGTCCCGTGCACCTCGATCACCTTCGCCGGGTCGTGGCCCGCCTTCTGGTGCAGCTCGTCGATGTTCTGGGTGACGAGCGCGACCAGCCGATCGGTGCGCTCCAGCTCCACCAGCGCACGATGACCGGCGTTCGGTTCGGCCTGCCACGCGGGCGAGACCAGTCGGTGCTGCCACGCCGCCTGACGCACCAGCGGATCGTTCAGGTAGTGCTCGAGCGTCGACGCCTTCTCGGCCAACGGGTTGCGCGTCCACAGCCCGTTGGGTCCTCTGAAGTCGGGGATGCCCGAATCGGTGGAGATGCCTGCGCCGGTGAGCACCGTGACGCGACGTGCCTCGGCGATCCACTCCCGTGCCCGCCCGACTCGCTCGCCGGCTCCTGCGTCGGTCGTGACGGCCGGTCCCTCGTTCATCATCGGCACTCTTGCACAGCGTCGGCGACGCTGCGTTTCCGGAGCCGGCTTCCCGCTGTCCCTCTGTGGGGTGCCATGCCGTCGGCCCTCACCGGCACCGCGGTGGTGCGTGCGTCCCCGCGTTCCGAACCCGCTCACGTCCGCCCCACGGGAGGCACCCATGACGACGCACCGCGAACCCGAGCTCACCCTCGACGAACCCGTCCTGGTGATCGTGCCCTGGCACGACGACGTCGTGGACAGAATCGGCTACGACCCGCGCTCCCCCTACGTCGAGACGTTCTGGTTGAACGTGTTCGGACCGACCTCGACCTGGATCCTGCGGCGGATGGTCACCGGGCTCGACGAGTACCCGGGCGGCTACGAGCTCGACCTCGAGCAGACCGCCGGCGCGCTCGGTCTGGTCTTCACCCCCGGTGCGAGCAACCCGTTCGCCCGTTCGATCAACCGCACCATCATGTTCGGCGCGACCCAACCGGTGCCCGGCGGCCTCGCCGTGCGTCGACGCCTCCCACCGGTGAGTTCACGCCACCTCCAGCGGATGCCCCCGTACCTGCGCGCCGCACACCAGCTCTGGCAACGGCGCACGCCGGCGACAGAAGCGCAGGCCGAGCGGGCACGGATCCTCGCCGAGGCGATGCTGCGCGCCGGTGACCCGAACGACGCGGTGGAGCGTCAGTTGCTCGGCCTCGGCATCCCTCCCGTCACCGCGATCGACGTGGCCAAGGAGCTCTCGACGAGGCCGCCGGACGCGGCCTGAGATCAGGCGAGCGACAGCCCCCACTTGGCCGCGAGATAGGCCTCGAGCGTCCGACGTTCCTCGACGGTGAGCACGCGGTCGAACACGACGACCTCGGCGACCGCGGCGGCAGTGAACTCCGAGGCCGCCCACCCACCGATCGACAGCCCGACCGGGGTCGTCGTCGCCGACGTCGACGACACCACGAGCGCGCCGTCGCCGAACACCTCGGCCCGCACGCCACGATCGATCGCCGCCGTGTACAGATGGGCGCCCGAAGCTGCGGGTGCGCCGCCGGCGTTGGTGAGCCAGCTGTCGAAGTGCGCGACCCGCTCGCGCCCGGCCCACCAGCCGAGCAGCCAGTTGTTGCCGGTGGAGCTGAGGATGCGCGACGCCTGACCGATGGGCAGCGCGACGACCGCGATCGTCGCGTCGCCGGGCAGCGACAGCCCGGGATCGACGAGGTTGTTGGTGCCGCTGGTGACCACCGCCGGACGCCCGGCGAAGCCCTCAGGGTCGTAGACCCCCGCCGGGCTGCCGAGATGCGGTGCCAGCACGCGCGACCCGGTCGAGCTGCGCCATGCGGTCACCGCCGGCGCGCACGTGAGGGCGGTCTCCACGAGATCCGTCTCCGAGGTCGCGTCGAACCAAGCACTCGGGTTCGGCGCCATCGCCGCGGGCTCCGTCCCGGCGACCGTGAGTCCCCACTTGGCCCCCAGGTAGCGCTCGGTCTGCTGACGTTCGGTGTCGGTGAGGGCACGGTCGTACACGAGCACCTCGCTGACGGCCGAGGCGCTGAACTCCGACGTCTGCACGTAGGCCCCACCGACCACCAGTCCGCGAGGCATCGCGGTGGCCGTCGCACTCGTCGCGAGCTGGGTGCCGTCGCGCCACACGGTCGAACGGACGCCGGGCAGGATCGTCGCGGAGTACAGCCGGGTCGAGGTGTCCGCAGCGACCGACGTGCTCGGCAACCAACCCTCGAAGTACGCGACATCACGCCACCCCATCCGCCACCCGAGCAACCAGTTGTTGTTCCACCCCGACAGGATCCGCTGGTTCCGACCACCGGTCAGGCTCGCCACCACGAAGATCGACCCCTCGTTCGCCGTCAGCGACGTGTTCCGCAGCACCGACGAGCCGGTCGTGGTCACCGCAGGGCGACCGCCCTGTGCGGTCGCCGACCAGGCGATGCCGTACGACGGCGACGGAGCCTCGAGGTGGTTGCCGTTGCCGCTGCGATCGGTCCACCGCACCGCGTTCGAGCAGAGCGTCGCTGAGTCGATCGACGCCGCGTTCGCCGCGTCGAAGTGCGCCACGGCGCCGCTGATCGGCAACGAGTCGCCGCACACGAACGTCGGCGGCGCGCCCGAGAGCAGGCGCAGATCCCACGAGTCGGTCGACATCGTCAGACCGCCGGCGTCGATCGCGGCGCCTTCCGGCAGGCCCATCGCTCCCGAGCTCTCCAGGTCGGTGAACGTCGTCGCATGAGCGCCGATCATCGCGAAGTGGGTCGTGGCCGCCGCTCGTGCTGCGTCGGCCGACGCCGAACACGCGGCCGCGGTGCCCTGCGATGTCAGGCGGCCCACGCCCACCACCGCGACCGCCGACAGCACGCTGACCACCACGACCGCCACCACGAGTTCGACCAGGGAGAAGCCGTGGTCGCGGCAGGGCACGACGGGCGCGCCGCGTCGAGCAGGAACCGTCCTCACGCACACCACCGTCCGGGAGCGCCCCCGGTGCGCATGGCATCAGGGGCGCGGCGGCTCAGGTGAGCAGGCGGTCCTTCTCCACGACCACGATGCCCCGATCGGAGATCGTGAACCGTTCGGCGTCGGCGACCGGATCGAAGCCGATGTGATAGCCGGGGGGCACGACGACGTTCTTGTCGATCACGCAGCGGTGCAACTTCGCGCCATGGCCCACGGTGACGCCGGGGAACAGGATCGACTCGGTCACGACCGCGCTCGAATCCACGAACACGTCGGGGCTGAGGATCGAACGGTCGACGATGCCGCCCGACACGATCGAACCCGCGCACAGCAGGCTGTTCACGACCCGCGCATCCTCGCCGCCCCACCCGTGACCGAGCTTGGCCGGGGGCAGCGGCAGCTGCAGGCTGTAGACCGGCCACTCCTTGTTGTAGAGGCTGAACGGCGGCACGGGCGCGAGCAGGTCCATGTTCGCCTCGTAGTAGGCATCGAGGCTCCCGACATCACGCCAGTACCCGCGCTCGTGATCGGCCTGGCCCGGGATCGTGTTCAGCGAGAAGTCGTACATGCGAGCGACCCCGGCACGGGTGAGCGCGGGGATCACGTCGCCACCGATGTCGGTGGGACCGCTGTCGTCGCCGAGCGGCGTGACGATGTCGACGAGCGCCTCCGTCGTGAAGACGTAGTTGCCCATCGACGCGAGCGACTTGGTCGGGTCGCCCGGCATGGGCGGCGGGTTCTTGGGCTTCTCGAGGAACTCGACGATCCGGTTCTCCGCGTCGGCGTGGATGATGCCGAACGACGGCGCCTCCTCGATCGGCACCGGGATCGCCGCGACGGTGACGCCGGCACCGCTCTCGATGTGCTCGGCGACCATCTGCCGCGGATCCATGTGGTAGATGTGATCGGCGCCGAAGACGCACACGTAGTCGGGCTTCTCGTCGGAGATCAGGTTGAGGTTCTGGTACACGGCGTCGGCCGAACCGGAGAACCACTGCGGGCCACGACGCATCTGCGCCGGCACCGGCGTCACGTAGTTGCCGAGCAGCGTCGAGAACCGCCAGGTCTGGGAGATGTGGCGGTCGAGGCTGTGGCTCTTGTACTGCGTGAGCACGACGATCTTCAGGTACCCCGCGTTCGCGAAGTTCGACAGGACGAAGTCGATGATGCGGTACGACCCACCGAAGGGCACGGCCGGCTTGGCCCGGTCGGTGGTGAGCGGAGCGAGTCGTCGCCCCTCTCCACCGGCGAGGACGACGACGAGGATGCGTGGAGCGGCCATACGTGCCGGACAGTAGTGGCTCTCCGGCTAGCTGGTCGCGATGCGCTCGTAGTGCTCGATGTGGGCGAGCGCCGGCTCGCGCCACGACCAGTCGGCGGTCATCCCACGGCGCCGCATCGCATCGCGTCGCGGCCGGTTCGCGTGTGCGCGGGCGGCCCGGTGCCAGGCGTCGAGCAGGTGGATGCTGGTCGGCTGGGCCGCCGTCACGCCCGTGCCGCGGCCCGGGTCGGCGTCGACGTCGACCACGGTGTCGTGCAGGCCGCCGACGTCGGTGACCACCGGCAACGTGCCGTAGCGCATGGCCTGCATCTGCGCGAGGCCGCACGGCTCGAACCGGCTGGGCATCAGGAACAGGTCGCCGCCCGCGAACAGCCGGTGGGCGAGCGCCTCGTCGTACCCCCGCACGAACGCGACCCGATCGGGCCGGGCGCCGGCGGCGCTGCTCAACGACTGGGCGAGATGCGCGTCGCCGTCCCCGAGCACGGCCACCTGACCGGGCAGCCGGTCGAGCAGCGGCAGCAGTGGCACGATGAGGTCGACGCCCTTCTGGTCGGCGAGCCGGGTAACGACGACGGCGAGCGGCCCGGGCAGCTCGGCGAGGCCGAGCTCGGCCCGCAACGCAGCCCGGTCGACCTCTTTGCCGGCGAGGTCGCCCACGTCGTAGGTGGCCGCGAGGTGCGGGTCGGTCGTCGGGTCCCAGGCCTCGGTGTCGATGCCGTTGCGGATGCCGACCAGCGCACGCCCCCGGTCGGTGAGCAGGCCGTCGAGGCCGAAGCCGCCCTCGGGCGTGAGGATCTCGCGGGCGTAGGTGGGACTCACCGTCACCACGACGTCGGCGAGGCGGATCGCCCCGGCGAGCGGGTTCACGTCGCCCACGAACTCGAACGCGTCGCGCTCGTGCGGGAACGCCCGCAGCCAGCCGCCGTTGGCCCGACCCTGGTAGCCGAGCGTGTGGATCGTGAGCATCGTCGGCGGGCGGGTGGCCAGGTGTGCGAGCGCGCTCGCCGTGTGCCAGTCGTTGAGGTGCAGCACGTCGGGGCCGCGCAGGTCGGCCAGCGCCGCGACGGCGGCGGAGAACCGGAAGAACCGGTCGTCGTTGTCGGGCCAACCCTGCCCGTCGGGCTGCAGGTACGGATGCGGACGGGCGATGCCGGGCACGTCGATCAGCGTGACGTCGAGTCCGTCGGCCGTGCGGCCACGCCTTGCCCGGGCCGGACGTGCCCACTCGACCACGTCGAGTTCGACGATCTCCTCGCCCTCGAGGGCCAGGCCCGTGTAGTCGGGCAACGCGATCTCGAGGTCGACGCCCTGGCGCCGCAGCTCGTCGGCGAGGCCGGCCGCGGCTGCGGCGAGCCCGCCGACGCGGACGAGTGGAGCGAGTTCAGCGGTGGCGAACAGGACCTTCATCGACGGACACCGTACGCGACCGGGACGGTGAGGTCACACGGCCGCTCGCAGGCGTCAGGGGATCGGCAGCCCCGACGCCTGGTGGCGTCGCCAGCCCTGATAGCCGGCGACGCTGAACGTGAGCAGCACGAGCGCGCTCACGAAGAGCGCCGCCGGGCCGACCACGCTCGACGCCTCATGATCGTTCGAGTCGAGGATCAGGTACACGACGTAGACCACGTAGAAGGCGCAGAGGAGCAGGCCCTCCCATCGCTTGATCATGAACCCGTTCCACACGATCGGCAGCAGTACGAACGACACCGCGAGCATCACCGGGAAGTCGAGGCGCAGCGCAGCGTCGCTCACCGGGATGCCGTCGCCGGCGAGGAGTCCCGAGGCACCGAGCACGCACATCAGGTTGAAGATGTTCGAGCCGACCACGTTCCCGACCGCGATGTCTCGCTGACCACGGAACGCCGCCAACATCGAGGTGGCGAACTCGGGCAGCGAGGTGCCGACCGCCACCACGGTGAGGCCGATCACCAGGTCGCTCACACCGAGCTCGACCGCGATGTCGGTGGCCGAACCCACGAGCAGCTGTGACCCGAGCACGAGGATGCCGAGTCCGACCAGGACGAGGCCGATCTGCGCCCACATCGGCCGCTCGCGCACCGATCCCTCGATCGCCTCGTTCGCGGTGCGGTACTCGTCGGAGACGGTCTGCTGCTCCTTGCGCGCAGCCCGGATGAGCCAGACCGTGTAGGCGATGATGCCGGCGAACAGGATCGCACCGTCGACGCGGCCGACGGAGTTGTCGAGCGACATCACCAAGGCGACGATGCCGACCCCGATCATGATCGGGATGTCGATCCGGATGATCCGCGCCGAGACGACCAGGCCACTCACGACGGCCGAGGCACCGAGGATCAGCAGGACGTTCACGATGTTGCTGCCGACCACATTGCCGAGCGCCACCTCCGTCTCTCCGGAGATCGCAGCGCTCGCGCTGACGGCGAACTCCGGCGCACTCGTTCCGAACGCCACGACCGTGAGGCCGACGACGACCGGCGCGATGCCGAGCCGCTCGGCGATGGCCGCCGCACCCTTGACGAGGAACTCGGCGCCCGCGACCAGACAGACGAGCCCGACCAGGAGCAGGGGGATCGTCGACGCGCTCACGACGTGTCAGCGACTGAACGAGGTGGCGAGGTCGATGAGGGTGCGGGTGCCGTAGCCAGTGGCGCCGCGGGACATCCAGCCGTCGTCACCGTCGACGTCCATCGGACCGGCGATGTCGAGGTGCGCCCACGGGGTGCTGCCGACGAACTCGCTGAGGAACAACGCCGCCGTGATGGCACCGCCGTACGGGCCACCGACGTTCTTCATGTCGGCCACCTGCGAGTCGAGGAACTTGCGGTACTCCTTGGCGAGCGGCAGCTGCCACATCGACTCGTCGGTGCGACCAGCGGCGGCTTTCACCTTGTCGACGAACGGCTGGTCGTTGCCGATCACCGCAGCGATCTTCGGACCGAGTGCCGCGACAGCCGCACCCGTGAGCGTGGCGATGTCGACGATCGCGTCCGCCCCGTCCTCGACTGCGAGCGACAGGCCATCGGCGAGCACCAGGCGACCCTCGGCGTCGGTGTTGTGGATCTCCGCGGTCTTGCCGTTGCGGAACGTGAGCACGTCACCGAGCTTGAACGCACTGCCCGACGGGAGGTTGTCGGTGCACATCAGATAGCCGGTGACCTGAGCCTTGCACTTGAGCGCCTTCAGGGTGCTCATCGCACCGAGCACGGCCGCTGCACCGCTCATGTCCATCTTCATCTTGGCGTGCATGCCGTCGGAGGGCTTGAGGCTGATGCCACCCGAGTCGTACATGACGCCCTTGCCGACGAGCACGAGGTGACCAGTCGGGTTCTTCGGCGTGTACGTGAGCTTCACCATACGGGGCGGTTCGACGCTGCCCTGGTTGACGCCGATCATGCCGCCGCACCCCATCGCGAGCAGCTTGTCCTTGTCGAACACCTCCACGCCGAGGCCCGTCTCCGCGGCGACGGCCACGGCGCGCTCTGCCATCTTGCGAGCGGTGAGGTAGGCAGGCGGCGTGTTGGCGAGATCGCGGGCGAGGAAGGTCGCCGTCGCTGTCACTTGGCCGCGCTCGACGCCCGCGCGCACGCCCGGACCACGCTTGTCGCCGACCACCAGGCTGAGCTGTGCGAGCGAGGTGCCACCCGAGGTGTCGGACTTGAGGCCGATGTACTTGTAGGCCGCGAGGAGCGCTCCCTCGACGATCGCCTGGCCTGCGGTCTTGGAGTCGACGCCCTCGATGTCGGCGAGCGCCGTGGCGATGCTGGCGCGCTTGCCGGCGGCGCGGACCAGCGCCGCCGCTGCGTTGCGCAGGCCACTCGCGGTGAGCTCGGCCGGGTCGCCGATGCCGAGCGCGATCAATGCGGGGCCGGACGCCGTGGGGACGAGGAGCACCTGGCCGGCCTTGCCCTCGAAGCCGTGCGCGGCGAGCGCCGCGCGGGTGAGGCCGAGCTGGCGGGGCACCGCACCGGAGGTGGCGACCGGGACGCCGACGGCCTCGACGGTGCGGGGCACGGACTTGACGATCTCGACGCTGATCTCGCGGCTGATCTCGCTGGGGGACACGTTGCTCATGGGCACGAAGTCTGCCGGAAAACGTGCCCGGAGCCGCGGTTCAGGTCATGTGGCGGTCGCAGTGCTGCGGTGGAGGTGGAGCCGACGCCGACCACCCGTCAGCGTTCTTTGGCGATCATGCTCGTGCCCTCGTGCCAACGGGCCATCGTCCACAGCAGATCCGACAGCCGGTTGAGGTAGGGCACCACCTGCGACGGCGGCTCAGCGGCGCGCAGGGCCACGCGTTCGGCCCGCCGCACCACCGTGCGGCCGAGGTCGAGCCACGCCGCCACCACGTCACCGCCGGGCACCACGAACTCGGTGGGGTGCTCGAACTGCTCGTCGAGATCGTCGATCGTGCGCTCGAGCGCATCGACCATCGCCTCGGTCACCGACGACATGCCGGGCTGCAACTTCTCACGGTTCTCGGGCAGCGTCGCCAGCTCGGCCATCAGCACGTACAGGTCGCGCATGATCGGCACGAGCAGCGAGTCGATCGGCGACCCCGCACCGGCTTGGGCCCGGGCGAGGCCGAGCACCGCCTGCGCCTCGTCGACCGTGCCGTACGCGGTGGGCAGCTCGCTGTCCTTCGGCACCCGTCCGCCGTAGAAGAGACCGGTGCTCCCGTCGTCGCCGGCCTTGGTGTAGATGCGTTCGCGGGGCATCCGGTCACCGTACCGACGCCGTGCCCGGCATGGGAGATCGGGCCCGGAGTGGCTGCTCACGATGGCCGTCCGGCCCGCCATCGGACGATGGTCGTACGACCATCTCTCACCGTTCTCTCACCAGCTGCCCCGTGCTTGCGCCCGCAACCTCTGTCATCATGAGGCCGTCCGAGCGCGCCGACCCCATCGCCGCACCCCGCCAAGCCCCCGGACCTCACGAGGAGCAGCCCCGTATGAGCAAGCCCAAGAAGATCGTCCTCGCCCTGTGCGCGGTCGCCATCATCGGTGTCGTGGTCGGCTACGGCTACATCCTGTTCATCAAGGAAGACGCCCCCGACGCGCTCGACGCGGGTGACCTCGACGCCGCGCTCGGCGCCGACAGCGAGACCACGGTGGCGACCGAGGCACCCGCCGCGACCGAGGCCCCGACGGCGACCGAGGCCCCCGTTGCGACCGAGGCCCCCACCGCGACCGAGGCCTCTGCCACCGACGGCGTCGACGGGGTGTGGAACATCAGCACCGACTCGACGCTCGGCTACCGCGTGAGCGAGGTGCTCGGCGGCGTCGACACCGAGGGCGCCGGCCGCACCAACCAGGTCACCGGCACGCTCACCATCGAGGGCACCGCGGCCACCGCTGCCGAGTTCACCGTCCAGATGGCGACGATCACCAGCGACAGCGACCGCCGCGATGGCCAGTTCAACGATCGCATCATGAGCACCAGCGAGTTCCCCATCTCGACGTTCGTGCTCACCGCGCCGATCGACTTCGGCACCGTCCCGGCCGAGGGCGAGCCCATCACTGCGACGGCCACCGGTGACCTCACCCTGCGCGGTGTCACCAATTCCGTCACCTTCGAGGTGACGGCGCAGCTCGAGGGCGGCCGGATCGGCGTGCTCGGGACGATCCCGATCCTGTTCTCCGATTACTCGATCCCCGACCCGTCGAACGGCTTCGCGACCGTGAAGGACAACGGGCTCCTCGAGTTCGTCCTCGTCTTCGACAAGGACTGAGCCTGCCGGGCTGCCCGGTTCAGCCCGGCAGCCCGTGGGCCGCGGCGAAGGCCCGCACGCGTGCCTTCTCGCGGTCGTACGCGTTCTTGTCGGCGAGGCGGAGCTCGCACACCTCGGTGATCCATCGACGCGCCGCATCGTCGAGCGGAATCCGTTCGACGAAGGCATCGGTGAGCGCATTGCGCACCCGCTGGAGCAACGGCCGCAGCAGGATCGGCACACCGTCGGGAGAGCTCGTCACCATCACCATCCAGCTGTACATCACGTCGGCCAACGGATCGCCGATCGCGACATTGCTCCAGTCGATGACGACCGGTCCGCGCGACGTGAGCATCACGTTGTCGGGGTGGAGGTCGAAGTGCAGGATCGACTCGCCGTCGCTGTGCCGCCGCAGCTCGAGGCCGTCGATCGGCACACGGTGCACCTGTGCCTGCAGCTCGGCGAGCTGCCGGCCGATCGCGGCGGCACGCCACGGCTTCGACTTCAACACGTCGAGCATCGAGGGTCCGTCGAGACGCTCCATCACCATGTCGGTGCCGTCAGCGGAGAACACCTCGGGCACGGGAGCGCCGTGGGCGCGCAGGTGCGCCATCGCTCTGGCCTCGATCTCGACCGACCCGGCCGCCGCCGTGCGGTAGCGACGCAGCACCCGTCCGCCGCCCAGGTCGTACACGTCAGCAGCTCGCCCTCGGCCGATGAGTGGCAACTCTCCCATCCCCGAACCCTATGCGGCCGAGCGTGTGCCCGACGCCGGGTCGTCCCGGCGCGTCAGCCGACGTTGGGCTGGCTGCGGGCCCACGCATCGGCGAGTGCCGCATACCGGCCGCCGAGCGCGACCAGCTCGTCATGGGTGCCGAGCTCGACGAGCTTGGCATGGTCGACCACGGCGATCCGGTCGGCGCGGCGCACCGTCGACAGGCGGTGCGCCACCACGATCACCGTGCGGCCGGTCATCAGGTGTTCGAGCGCACGCTCGACGACCACCTCGGTGCCGGGGTCGAGGTTGCTCGTCGCCTCGTCGAGCACCAGCACCGCGGGATCGACGAGCGCAGCGCGTGCGAGCGAGATGAGCTGTCGCTCCCCTGCCGACAACCGCGACCCACGCTCGCGCACCTCGGTCTCGAGCCCGTCGGCGAACTCCTCGAACCGCTCGAGCGCGCCGATGCGGTCGAGCGCCTGGGCCACCTCGTCGTCGGAGGCGCCCGGCCGGGCGACGCGGATGTTGTCGCGGATCGTGCCACCGAACAGGAAGCCCTCCTGCGGCACCACCACCACCCGTTCGCGCAACGACGCCATCGACGCGAGGCGCAGGTCGATGTCGCCGAACGTGACGTATCCCTCGGTCGGGTCGTAGAGCCGCGAGAGCAGCTTCGCCAACGTGCTCTTGCCGGCACCCGTGGGGCCGACGAGCGCGAGCCGTTCCCCGGGAGCGACGCTGATCGACACGTGCGTGAGCGCCGATCGCTCGGCGCCGTCGTAGCGGAACGTGAGGTCGTGCGCAGTGAGCGTGCCGCGAGCCGGCAGCACGACCGGCTTGGGGTGCTCGGCCACGTCGGGCTCGGCGTCGATCAACGCGTAGAGCTTGTGCAACGAGGCGGCCGCCGATTGCACCGTGTTGTACAGCTGCGAGAGCTGCTGCACCGGTTCGAACAGGTTGGCGAGCAGCAGTACGAACGCGGCGACGGTGCCGACGGTGATGCTCCCCTGGTGCGACAGCCAGCCGCCGACGCCGACGATGAGGGCGATCGCGAACACACCCACCCACTCGACGAGGCCGAAGTACCAGACGCTGATCCGCACGCTGTGCAGGTGCGAGCCGTAGAGCGCCCGGTTGGTGACGTGGAAGCGGCGGATCTGCTCGTCCTGGCGGTCGTAGGCCTGGATCACGCGCACACCGGCGATGCTCTCCTGCAGCGACGACAGGTTCTGGCCCACCTTCTCGCGCACGTCGAGGTAGGCCTTGTTCGACTGCCGCTGGAAGCGCACCGACGCGACGATGATGATCGGCAGCACCACCAGCACCACCAGCGTCAGCTCCCAGCTGATCACGGCGAGCACGACGAGCGTGATCACGAGCAGCAGGCCGGCCTGCACGAACTGCAGCAGACCCCACTGGATGAGTTCGCTCATGCTCTCGATGTCAGCTGTCATGCGAGCGACGAGCACACCGGCCTTGTTGCGGTCGTAGAACGCCATCGACTGCGCCTGCAACCGGTCGAACACCCGCACGCGGAGGTCGCGCAGGAAGCCCTCACCTGCATTGTTGATCGCGAGGTACTGCTGGCGCCCGACGACGTAGTTGACCGCGACGACCACGAGGTAGGCGACGATGGCGGTGTTGAGCGCCGACGCGTTCTCCTTCGCCAGGCCCTGGTCGTAGGCGAACTTCACCAGCAGCGGTCCGGCCACCGTGCAGATGGTCGACACGGTGACGAACCCGATCGCGAGGTAGATCCACCGCTTGTACGGTTCGGCGAACTCGACCGAGCGGCGGAGCACCCGGTTGGTCTCGCTGCGATCGAGGCGGTCCTCGTCGCTGATCGCGCTGGCGGCCCACATGTCAGCTGCCCACCTGGTCACTGGCCACCTGATCGCCGGCGCCCCCAGCATCTGCTGTCTCCGCGGCCTCACGCTCTTCCTCGGTGAGGGCGGCGAGCACCTCGCGATACCGCTCGCTCGTCTCGAGCAGCTCGTCGTGAGTACCGCTCGCGGCGACCCGGCCGTCGTCGACGAGCACCACCTTGTCGGCCAGTGCGATCGTGCCCGGTCGATGGGCGATCACGATCGTGGTGCGCCCCTGCATCACCGTCGCCATCGCGTCGCGGATCTCGTGCTCCTTCGACGGGTCGACCGCGCTCGTCGCGTCGTCGAGCACCAACACCCGTGGATCGGCGAGGATCGCCCGTGCGATCGCGATGCGCTGGCGTTGGCCGCCGCTCAACGAGAAGCCACGCTCACCGATCACCGTCGCGTACCCCTCGGGCAGGCGCATCACGAAGTCATGCGCGCCCGCCAGCCGCGCCGCCCGCTCGACCTCGGCCGGATCGGCATCGGGCCGGGCGAACGCGATGTTGCCGAACACCGAGTCGTTGAACAGGAACGTGTCCTCGAAGACGATCCCGACCGCGTGACGGAGATCGGTGAGCCGCAGATCGCGCACGTCGACACCGTCGATCTTCACCATCCCGTCCTGCACGTCGTAGAAGCGGGTGAGCAGCCGCGCGACCGTGCTCTTGCCGCTGCCGGTACCGCCGACCAACGCCACCGACTCGCCGGGAGCGATGGTGAGGTCGAACCCTCGCAGCACCGGCACAGCCGGGTCGTAACCGAACGTGACGTGACGGAATCGCACCGCCCCGAGCGCGCCGTCCTGCGGCAACTGGTGCGGCTTGGGCGGATCGGCCACCTCGGGCACCGTCGACAGCACCTCGTTGACCCGCAGGAGCGCAGCGGCCGCACGCTGGCCGAACGCGACCGTCATGCCGAGGTTGCGCAGCGGGAAGATCAGCAGCGCGATGTACTGCATGAACTCGAGCATCTGGCCCCGGGTCATGTCGCCGTTCAGCACCCGGTGACCGCCGATCGCGAGCACGGCGATCATGCCGATGTTCGGCAACAGGTCGAGCGCCGGCAGGAACGTGCTGCGGATGCGGGCCGACTCGAGCGACTCACGACGGATGTCGTCGGCCTCCACGCGCAGCTTCGCCGCCTGCACGCCTTCGGCGCCGAATCCCTTGATCACCCGGATGCCGCTGACGCTCTCCTCCACCACGGTCGCGAGCTGCGCCTGCTCGGCCTGCACGGCGAGCACCGCCGGGTGGATGCTGCGCGAGAAGCGCTGCGCCAACAGGTTCACCACGGGCAGGGGTGCAAGGGCGATGAGCGCCAGCAGCGGCTGCGAGGTGAACAGCACCACGACGACCGCGATCACCATCGCCAGGTTCGACGCCGTGATCGGGATCATCACCACGAACCCCTGGATCTGCTGGAGATCGCTCGACGCCCGGCTCATCAGCTGACCCGTCTGCGTGTGGTCGTGATAGCCGACGTGCAGCTTCATGATGTGGGCGAACAACTGCTCGCGCAGGCGGGTCTCGGTGAGGCGGCTCTCCCGGAACGCGATCCAGCGCCGCCACCCCGAGAACACGCCGGCGATCACCGCGACCGCGGCGATCAGGCCCGACCAGAACCACAGCAAGTCGCGTCCGATCACGCCCTTGTCGACGGCCAGCCGGGTGAGCCGCGGCACCGTGACCTTGCCGGCGCTCCACAGCAGACCGACGACCATCCCGGCGATCAGACCCCTGCGCTGCTCGTGCAGCACCCGGCGCAGCAGCGGCCAGCCGGAGGTGGGACGAGCGGGATCCATCTCGGCCGACTCTAGGCAGGCGTGTCCCCCACGGGCCGGTCCGGGCGTACGATCGAACGCCATGGACCTGTTGGCCTGGATCGTCGTCGGCTTCCTCGCAGGCGGCATCGCCCGTTGGATCGTGAAGGACGATCGCAGTGGGTGTCTCTACACCATCGGCGTCGGCATCCTCGGCGCACTCATCGGCGGCGGTCTGGTGCGCGCCGCCGGCATCGACAACGACGACACCGAGTTCCTCGCGTCGGTGGGCACGGCGATCGTGGGCGCCATTCTGTTACTGCTGGTGCTGCAGGCCCTCGCCGGACGCACACGTCGTCGAACCCGCCGCTGACCCGGTCCGCTGATCCCGCGATCAGCTCAAGAGTTCGCGCACACGGTCCTTGGGGCGGCCGATGATCGCCTTCTTCGCGGTCACCACGACCGGTCGCTGGAGCAGCTGCTTGTGCTTCACCAGCAGGGCGACGACCTGCTCGGGCGTCGCTGCGTCCGCGTCGGTGAGACCGAGCTTGGTCCACATGCTGTCGCGGCGCACCAGGTCGGTGACCGGGTCCTCCAGCTTGCCGATGATCCCCTGGAGCGTCGCCGCGTCGGGCGGCGTCTTCAGGTACAGGACGATCTCGGCGTCGACGCCCAACTCCTCAGCAATGCGCACGGCATTGACGGAAGAGTTTCAATTCGGGTTGTGGAAGATGGTGACCGCTGCCATGCGGCCATCGTAGGTGCACGGCCCGCCGAGCGGACCAACGAACCGGGTGCTCCCGGATCCGTCAGCGAGGATCGACGAAGAGGCTCTGGCAGCTGCGCCCGAGTCGGCCGGCCGAGTCGAACAGCGCCGACTCAGCCAGGCCGGCTCCCGCATGGCCGTAGTACGAGGCGGTGCGCATCCCCACCCACTCCCCCTCCGGTGGCCGGGAGAGGTGCACGGTGAGGTCGGGGTTGATGTAGACGAACTGCTCGTACGGCAGCGATCCCGAGACGCCGTTGCCGAAGTCGGCGGCGGCCGCCACCCGCTGCAGGCCCGACGGCTCCTCGCCGTCGACCACGGGGTGGAGCAGCCGGATCCACACCCCGACCGGACCCGGGTCGGCCCACGACCCCTCGACGAACCGGTGCTCCGCACCGTGCGTGTGGAACGCGACGCGATCGCCGACGGCCCAGGCGACGCGCTCGCGCACGCCGGAGGATGCTGGTGGTAGCGGGTGGTCGACGGCCCGGTTCGCATCGGCGGGCAACGACACCTCCTCGTGACGGATCCGCAGCGCTCGGACCCGGGCGACCTCGGTGTCGCCGTCGAGCAGCACGGCCGCCGCCAGCGACACCTTGCGGCCGGGCCGCTCGACCGTGACCGACAGCGTCATGGGTCGCAGCACCGGCACGGGCCGCGTGAGCTCGATCGTGAGGCGCGACACCTGCCATCCGGGTTCTGGGCGCTCGTCGGCGTGCTCGACGGCACGGGCGAGCAGGGCCGAGACCGGACCACCGTGACAGTGGCGCTCGTCCCACGGACCCCGGCTCAGCTCCGTGGCCACGTACCGGTCGCCGTCGCGGTCGAAGAGTGCCGAACTGGACATGCGCCGACCCTACCGATCGCCCTGGACGGGTCCGCATCCGCTGTCACACCCCGTCCGTAGGGTCCACACCGCTTCCCCCGAGCCGAACGCCGCCGTGCACTGCGCGGCCGGTCTGCACACGGAGGTCGCCATGTCCCGTCACCCCGCCCCGATCGCTCGCGTCCCGCGGGCCAACGTCGATCCGATCGCCACCGCCACCGACGCCCTCGCACTGGTGTCGCTGGCGATCACGCACCCGCTGCAGCACGAGACGGTCGTGATCGTCCTCGACGGCCAGCGCCTCGGCAGTGTCATCACCGTGGTCTCGGGCACCCAACACATCGACGTGTGCACCGTGATCGAACGGTTCTGCACGGCGGCGCTCGAGACGTCCAACGAGGGTCGCCCCGCTGCGGCTGCCCTCGTCGTCGCGACGGTTCGACCCACCGGCGCCACGCGGCCCGGTGACGTCGACCGGTGGCTCGAGGCCAGCTCGCTGGCGGAGACCTTCGGCCTGGAACTGCTCGAGTGGTTCGTGATCGGCCCGGCGGGCCCGGAGTGCCCGCGTGACCTCATCGGCGAGCCCGAGCGGTGGTGACCTCCGGTCAGCGCGCTGCCCGACGCTGGGCGGGGGTGAGCCGCAGGCCGGCGGCGCGCAGTCGGCGCAGCAGTTCACGGCTCGGCGTCGGCACGGCACCCGCTGCCACCATCTGCTCGTAGTACTCCTCGGGCACGTCGTAGTGGTCGCCGTGGAACCCGCGCCGCGGGATGCCCATACCCTCGGCGAACTCGTGCAGTTCGTCCAGGCTCTCGTCGCTCACCAGGTGGCTCCACGGCCGCCCGTGCAGCCACCACCGCGGTTCGTCGATCAGCACCGTCACGCCTCCAGGCTCACACGGATCGGGCGGACACGCCACCTCGTCCGGCGTGGCAGACCGCGCCGGGCCTACCCTCGGCGGCGTGACATCGCCCGAGGCCGAGCTCCGCCGTGTGTGGCACCGGACGATCGGCCGCGGCCACGATCTCGTCCTCGACGGAGTGTTGGCACGCCATCGCGAACCGCACCGCCGCTACCACACGGCCACCCACGTCATGTGGGTGTGTCGGCACGTCGAGCGCCTCATGGCCGAACACGAGGTCGACGACCCCGACGCGGTTCGGCTCGCGGCCCTGTTCCACGACGCCGTGTACGACCCTCGGGCCGCCACCAATGAGGCAGCGAGCGCGGCGCTCGCGTCGGCCCGCCTCGCCGAGATCGGGTGGGCCGGCGAACGGTGCGCGATCGTCGCTCGGCTGATCGAGCTGACGGCCGGTCACGAGGTCGACGCCGCCGACATCGCGGGCGCGGTGCTGCTCGACGCCGATCTCGCGATCCTCGGTGCCGATCCCGGCGAGTACCAGCACTACGTCACCGGCGTTCGCACCGAGTACGCCCACGTCGACGACGAAGGCTGGCGGACGGGTCGCGCCCAGGTGCTGCAACGCTTCCTCGAGCGTGAGGCGATCTACGCCACGGCCACGATGCGCGCCGATCGGGAACGTCGGGCGAGGGCCAACCTCACCGCGGAACTCGCGAGTCTGCGCGACTGACGAGGGCGGCAGACAGTGAGCGGGACGGTCAGTGGTGGCAGCCGCAGCTGCTGCCGCACACGCCACCGCGCGCAGCAGGAGCAGGAGCAGGCGACGACGAGCCACCGCTCGCTGCGCCGACGCTCGAGAAGACCGACAGGAGACGGACGGAGTCGAGGTGACCCGACGTGCACTCGGCCGGCGCGCTCGATTCGCTCATCGGGCGACGCAGCTCGAAGGTCTCGTCACAGGTGCGGCAGCGGTACTCGTAGAGCGGCATCGGCCAAACCCTACCGACCCGGATCCGAGGCGTGCGACCTGGTGCTGCGACCTGATTGTCCGACCTGGTTGACTGGTCAGGTGACCGAGATCCAGACCCTGCCCGCTCGCACCGACCCGGACCTCGACACCGAGCACGTGCCCCAGACCGGCGAACCCACCGCGGCGCACATCGTGAAGACCAAGAAGGGCGAGAACGCGGCGGCCAAGGTGTTGGAGGCCCGCATCTACGGCACCCCGCTCGAAGCCCTCTGCGGCTACGTATGGGTGCCGTCGCGCGATCCCAAGCAGCTGCCCGTCTGCGAGGACTGCAAGTCGATCTACGAGACGTACCGCATGTTCAACGACGGTCTGAACGAGCGCCCCTCCGAATAGACCCGACGAGGCCGCCGGCAGCGCTCCGATCGGGGTGACCACGGCCTGGTGCGCCACACTGCGATCCGCATCGATCAGCGATCGAATCGCACCGACCCATCGCTTCACCCTGGGGGAACCTCACATGATCATCATCAGCGGCGTCATCTCGATCCCGGCCGACAAGCGAGCCGCGTGCATCGAGGCGTCCATCCCCCTGCAACAGGCCACCCGTGACGACGAGCCGGGGTGCCTGGCCTACGTGTTCAGCGCCGATCCCTGCGACGACGGTGCCATCGCGGTGTACGAGTTGTGGGAGGACGCCCCGTCGCTGGCCGCCCATTTCCTGCACGAGAACTACTTCAACATGCGCACGATGTTCGGCCAGCACGGCATCACAGGAGCGGTCACACACAAGTACCGCATCGATGCGGTGGCAACGGTGTACAACGCCGATCGCATCGCCACCACCGACTTCGACTGACGGCGACGACCGGCGGCAGCGGGAACGGACGACCGCGGTGACCGAGGAAACGTCGACCGACGGCCTGCGGATCCGCCCGGCAGCGCGAGCACTCGTCGTCGACCCCGACGACCGGGTGCTGCTGGTGCGGTTCGAATTCCCGGCCGGCAGCCGGTGGGCGCTGCCCGGCGGCGGCATCGAACCGGGCGAGTCGGCCGAGGAGGCGATCCGGCGCGAACTCGTCGAGGAGGTCGGCCTCCACGACGCGGCGATCGGACCGCACATCTGGACGCGGCTCCACGTCATCCCCTTCGTGAGCGGCCACTGGGACGGCCAACGCGAGGTGATCCACCTCGTCCGCTCCCCGTCGTTCGACCCAGCGCCTGCGCTGACGTGGGAGGAACTCGCCGCCGAGTACGTCTTCGAACTGCGCTGGTGGACGATCGACGAGATCGGTGCAGCCGACGCCACGTTCGTGCCCCGCGCGCTGCACTCGCTGCTCACACCGGTGCTGGCAGGCGAACTCCCCGAACAGCCCATCGACACGGGCGTCTGAGCCCGGACGTCTGGCATCCTGGGCCGATGCTGTTCACCGCCGACGCGTGGCCCGGCCTGGCCGACGGGTCGATCACGCTGACGTTCCGCACGTGGGCCAAGCCGCAGGCCCGCACGGGCGGCCGGTACCGGGTGGCGGGCATGTTGCTCGAGGCGATCGACGTCGCCCAGGTGCGCGCCGGCGACATCACCGATGCCGACGCGGCGCGGGCCGGCGCCGCGGATGCCACCACCGTGCTCGCCCGGATGAAGGTCGACGACCCCGACCGCCTCGTGTGGCGGGTGGAGCTGCGCTACCTGGGTGCCGACGACCGGGCCGAACGCCGTGCGGACGACGCGCTCGACGCTGCTGCGATCGACGACCTGAAGGCCCGCCTGGACCGAATGGATCGCCGATCCGGGAAGCCGTGGACCCGCCAGACGCTCCGGCTCATCGAGCGCTACCCCGGCATCGTCTCGACCGCGCTCGCCCGTCATGCCGGCCGTGAGCGGATGGCCTTCAAGGCCGACGTCCGCAAGCTGAAGGAACTCGGACTCACGGAGAGCCTCGAGGTCGGCTACCGGCTGTCGCCCCGCGGTGAAGCCGTGATGCGGACACTCGGATGACGGGAGGACGGGTGCGGGCGCTCGTCGTCTCCGACACCCACCTCGGTCCCGGCCAGGCCCCGCGCCTGCTCGATCGGCTGGCAGGGCTCACCGAGGGCGTCGACGTCGTGCTCCACGCGGGCGACGTCGTCGACACGTCGGTACTGGACGCGCTGGCGGCGATCGCGCCGGTGCACGCAGTGCTCGGCAACAACGACCACGGGCTCGACCTGCCCGAGCGATTCGAGCGTCGGATCGGTGCGTGCCGGGTCGCGATGGTCCACGACAGCGGACCATCCGCCGGGCGTGCGGGTCGGCTGCGTCGGTGGTTTCCCACTGCGGACGTCGTGGTGTTCGGGCATTCGCACATCCCGTGGCACGAGACGGATGCGGATGCGGCGGGCCACGTGCAGCACCAGGTGAACCCCGGCTCGGCCATGCAGCGCAGGAGTCAGCCCCGCTGCACGGTGGCGTTGCTGACGTTGGCTCCCGGTGCGATCGAGGTCCGGATCGTGCCGGTCGCCACCCCGTAGGGTGGCCCGATGGACCGGACACCGGAGCCGAACGACGCCGACGAGCGCGACCTCGTGCTCGGGTGGCTGAGCTACCACCGCGATGCGTTCGCCTCGAAGTGCGAGGGCCTCGACGCTGCGCAGCTCGTGACCGCCGGCCCGGCCGGCACCACCATGTCGCTGCTCGGCCTGATGCGTCACCTCACGGAGATGGAGCGGGTGTACGCCACGTACGCGCTCGGCGGCTCTCCGACGGGTGTTCTCGAATTCGTCTACGGCCCGTACGTCGATGGTGGCCCCGAGGGCGACTTCGACGGGCTCACCCCCGAGCACGTCGAACCGTCGACGGCCGCGTGGCACGCCGAGCGCGACGCGGCCGACCGGACGATCGCCTCGATGTCGTCGATGGGTACACCGGGCGCCGGCAACCGGAGGTCCCTGCGATGGAACCTGGTGAAGCTGATGCAGGAGTACGCGCGGCACAACGGCCACGCCGACCTGATCCGTCAGTCGATCGACGGCGCGATCGGCGAGTAGGCCCGCTCAGCCGGCGCTCACCACGGGCTCGACCGGCACCGCCTCCAACGCGAGCCGCCGTTCACGGACGTTCGCCCTCCCTGAACGGATCGCGAGCCCGGCACCGACCGTGGCGATCGTGCCGACCACGACATAGCTCGCCCACGGCAGCGCCCGCCCGGCGGTGAAGATGTAGACGTCCGGCGCCAGGAACGTCACCACGGTCAACGCACCCCACGCGGCGGCTCGACGCATCCGCCCGTCGACGAGCGACCCGAGCAGGCGAGCGCTCGCCAGCGAGTAGGGAGCGGACGACCCCAGATCGACGGCCGCGTAGTAGAACGGATCGACGCCGTAGTCCTGGAGCCAGGTGCTCACGGCGATGATGCGGATCACGCTCCAGGTCATCACCGCGAAGAACCAGGCCAGTTCGAGTCGGTCACGGCGGCCTGGCATCACGGTCGGTCACCCTACGGTGACGGCGAGCGTCACGCAGCGCACCCTCCCAGTGTGGATAGCCTGCCCGGACGTGCCCACCATGCGCTCCGAGCGCCACCCCCGACTCGCACGCCTGAGCGTCTCCGACGTCTCGGCATGCCGAGCCATCCATGGGCTCACGGCCAGCGGGATCCTCGCCGGCATGCTCTCGATCATCGCCGTGCTCGACGGATCGCCGCGCGCCGCGGTGCTGCTGCTCCTCCTCGCCCAGGTGATCGACGGCATCGACGGCCCGCTCGCCCGCCACTACGACATCCGCAACGTCATCCCGAAGTACGACGGCTACATCCTCGACCTCGTCATCGACTACGTCACCTGCGTGCTCGTGCCGGCGGTGTTCGCCTGGCAGTTCCATCTCGTGCCCCACGACGCATTCGGCGAGGTGTCGATCGCGCTCGTGCTCACCACGTCGGCCCTCTGGTTCAGCCGCACCGACATGATGACCGACGACCACTGGTTCCGCGGCTTCCCCGGCGTCTGGAACCTCGTCGTGCCCACCCTGTGGCTGCTCGAAGCACCGCACGCCGTGTCGGTCGTGGTGCTGGTGTCGCTGTCGGTGCTGTCGATGACCGACGTCGAGTTCGCCCATCCGGTGCAGGCCGAGCAGTGGCGCCGGGCCAACGTCGCCTTCCTCGGGATCTGGATGACGACGATGTTCGCCTTGACGCTCGAATGGCCGTACCGCCACCGCGTCGGTGACGTGGCGCTGCTGGCCGGCCCGGCATGGATCGCGGTCTCCACCGTGATGCGCATCCGGAGCCAACGCCGCCTCCAGCTCGTCTGAGCGGTCGCGTGGGCCACCGGCCGTTGCCGGTGCGACTTCGGCATCCGGCCCGACCTCCGCTATGACGAGTGGCGTGACCGACCACTCCCACGCCGCGCCGAAGCCGATCCGCGAAGAGCGTCAGCCGCCGCGTGAGGGTGTGGAGGAGGTCGCTCCCGGCATCCTCCGCTTGCAACTGCCGATCGCGTTGCCCGGGCTCGGCCACGTGAATTGCTACGCGATGGAGGACTCCCGGGGCATCACCCTCGTCGACCCCGGGCTCCCCGGGCCGAAGACCTGGCGCGAACTGCAGCGGATCATGGCCTCGGGCGGTCTGCCGATCGAGCGCGTGCACTCGGTGGTCGTCACCCATTCGCACCCCGATCACTTCGGTCAGGCGGGGCAGTTCCGGAAGCGGTTCGGCGCCGACGTCATCACGCACCGCAGCTTCCGCACCTTCCTCGATCCCGAGGCCGAGGACCAGGAGAGCGCCGACGACCTCGAGGTGATCGACCGGCCGGTGAAGGCACAGATCGAATCGCTGCAGGGCCAGGATCTGCGCCGCGGTCCCTTCGCCAAGCAGACACCGTGGGGCGGCGACCCGTACTCGATGCCGCGCGCCCGCCGCCTGCGGTACTGGGCGATGCGCAAGGCGGCCGGACGTTTCGTCGCCACGCCCACACCCACTCGACGGGTCGAGGACGCCCAGGTGCTCGAGCTCGGCGGACGCGAGTGGGTGGCGGTGCACACGCCCGGCCACACCATCGACCACCTCTGCCTGTACGACCCGGCCGCCGGCGTGATGATCAGCGGCGACCACGTGCTGCCGACGATCACGCCGCACATCTCGGGTCTCGGCACCACGGTCGACCCGTTGAAGGACTTCTTCGACAGCCTCGATCTGATGAAGACCTTCGACGGCGTGCGCACCGTGCTGCCGGCGCACGGCCTCGAGTTCGGTGATCTGTCGGGCCGTGCCGAGGACATCAAGCGCCACCACCACGAGCGGCTCGAGAAGCTCCGCACGGCGAGCGCCGAGCTCGGCCGGGGCACTGTGCACGAGTACATGCAGGTGCTGTTCCAGGAACGGTCGTGGGGATCGATGGCGGAGAGCGAGACCTACGCACATCTCGAACACCTCCGCATCCTCGGCGAGGCCCAGGTGGAGGAGAGCGGCGAACAACTCCGCTACAGCTTCAACTGATCTTCGCGATGAGAGATGAGCGCCGCTGGCGCGCCCGTCTCTCATCGCGCTCAACCTTTCCGGCGGCTCGTGAGTCTGATGGGGTGAGATGCGACACCTGCCGGACTCCCACGACACCGCCGAGGCGGCGGTGACCGCACGACCGGTTGCCGACGACACCTTCCGCGAGGTGTTCACCGAGCACCGCACCCGCGTGTTCCGGCTGGCCGTGCTGATGACCGGCAACGCCCACGTGGCCGAGGAGGTCACGGCCGAGGTGTTCGCCCGGGTGCTGCCCAGGTGGCGAGCAGGCGACGTGACCGACGTGTTGTCGTACCTCCGCCGGGCCGTGGTCAACGAGACCCGGTCGCGACACCGTCGCCGCGAGCACGAGGCCCGGGCGCTGGCTCGATGGGGCGGCACGTCGCACATCAGCATCGACACCGATCGCCTCGCGCTCGCCGAGCCGTTGCTCGCCGCGCTTCGACGGTTACCCGCACGCCAGCGGGCCGTGGTGGTGCTCCGGTATCACGACGACCTGTCGGAGGCCGACGTCGCCCACACCCTCGGGATGGCGCCCGGATCGGTGAAGTCACACGCCAGTCGCGGTCTCGCCCAACTGCGCACGCTGCTCGATCAGCAGGAGGAGTCCCGATGAACGACCACCCCGTCGACCCCGGACGCGACGACGCGGCGCAGCCCGTCCCGACGTCGCGCACGGATGCTGCGTTCGCGGCGGAGCTGCGTTCACGGCTGCACGCCGCGACGGCGGGGCTCGAGCCGACCATCACCTTCGACGAGATGATCGGCGGCGCAACCGACGGCGGTGGCGCGGCCACGAGTCCTCGCCGCACCTGGGCCCGCGCCGGCGCGATCGGGCTCGCCGCGGCCTCGCTGATCGCGGTCCTCGTCTGGACCGTGCGATCCCCCGAGCGAACGTCGGTCTCGGCACCGTCCACCCCTCCGACGATCGCTTCGGAGCCCGCGCCGTCGACGATGCCGTCGACCAGTGGGCCCGACGCGGAGGCACCGACGCCCGCCGATCCAGACGCCACCGAGGCCGTCAACATCCTGGTCACCGGCGCCGACAACCACGCCTGCATCGATCCCAGCTCGCCGTTCGCCGGTGGTTTCGGCGATCGCACCGACATGGGCGAACGCAGCGACACGATCATGATCATCCGCCTCGACCCGTCCACCGAGCGGGCAGCGGTGCTGTCGTTCCCCCGCGACCTGTGGGTCTCCATCGCAGGCCGCAACAGCAAGAACCGGATCAACTCCGCCTACGTCCGCGACGATCCCACCCGCCTCCTCGGCACGATTTACAACAACTTCGGCATCGAGGTCGACCACTTCATCCAGATCGACTTCTGCGCCTTCAAGACCATCGTCGACGGCCTCGGCGGCGTCGCCGTCCCCTTCGAGTACCCGGCGCGCGACGTCAACACAGGCCTCGACGTCCCCGAGCCCGGCTGCTTCACCTTCGACGGCGACCACGCCCTCGCCTACGTCCGCTCCCGCACGTACGAGTACATGATCGACGGGCAGTGGCAGCACGACGGCCTGTCCGACCTCGGCCGCGTGTCGCGCCAGCAGGACTTCCTCCGCCGCGTGCTGTCGGCCGCACTCGACCGGGGTGTCACCGACCCGTCGGTGGCCCGAGCGCTGATCTCCGCGATCCAGGACGACGTGGTCGTCGACACGGGGCTCACCATCAGCACGATGCTCGACTACGTCGGCCTCCTCGCTGCCCAGCCACCGGAAGGTGTGTCGACGTTCCAGATCGAGGGCGAGAGCGTGAACGTCGGCGGCAACTCGGTGCTGCTGCCCCGTCTCGAGGGCGACAACATGCGCGCCGTGCTCGCGCTCTTCCGTGGCGAGACCATGTTCGCCCCGACCACCGACACCGACACGTCGAGCTCGGTCGGAACGCCGACCGGTGCGGCGAGCGAGTCGGCAGAGGCGGCAACGGCGGCAGAGGTGGTGCCCGAGGAGAACCCCAAGGGAATCGTCCCACCGCGCGATGTCACCTGCTGACCGTTGCCACAGGTCGAAGGTTGACCGCGCGGCAGCCGCTTCGACGAATTTTCTTTACAGCGGTAAATGAACGGTTTAGCCTGCTCACCGGGGGTACGAGATGAGCAGCAGCAGGACCGACGTCCGCACCGAGCGGTTTCCCGGCATCGAGGTTCGCAAGGTGCCGTTCGAGTTTCCCGACGACCTCGATCCGGTGTGGCATCCGGGGCATCGCGAGTGGTCGCACATGATCAACGGCGCCTCGCTGGCGATGCCCCACCTCGAACCGTTCCTCATCGCCACCTTGCGCGAGGCGGCCGGCGAGATCGACGACCCGCAGGTGCTCGACGAGATCGCCGGCTTCGTCGGCCAGGAGGGACAGCACTTCCGAACGCACCGTCGCTACAACGAGATCCTCAAGGCCAACGGCTACCCGGAACTGGCCGACGTCGAGGAGTGGATGAAGCAGTCCTACGCCCGCATCCGAGACCGCCGGTCGTTGGCGTTCCGACTCGCCTACTCCGCCGGATTCGAGTCGATGACCCTCGGCGTCACCCGGTGGCTCGTCGGAGATCGGGTCGAACTGTTCGGCGGCAGCGACACCCGCGTGGCCAGCTTCGTGCTCTGGCACATGGTCGAAGAGGTCGAGCACAAGCGCGTCGCGTTCGACGCCTACCAAGCGGCGGTCGGCACGTACTGGCAACGAGCGCTCGGCGTCTTCACCGGCTCGCTCCACGTCTTCCTGCTCTCCCGACGCGCCGCCAAGACGATGCTGATCGTCGATGGGCTGTGGCGCGACCCGCGCTCGCGACTGCGTCTCTGGCGGCGAACGGCCGAGTTCTTCGCCGCGGTGTTGCCCGGTGCACTGCGCAGTGCGCTCCCCCGCCACGACCCGCGCGGCGAGCCCGATCCCGAGTGGGTCACGCGGTGGATCGCCGGCTACCCGACGCGTCCTGACCCCGACTCATCTCCACTGATCGACACCCACGATGGGCGCCTCGACGTTCCGTTCGCTTCGAACGGAGCAGCAGCATGAGCGCCGATCTGACCGCCCACGTCGACGTGGCCGCTGTGGGAGACGACCGGTGGGTGTCCGACACCGGGGGCTTGTCGAGCCGTGTCGGCGGACGGCTGATGGTCCACGCCTTCGTCGGGATGCTGCTCGGCTTCGTCGGTGGATTCGTCTGGTTGATCCAACTCGCGGAGGGTGTGTTGCACCTCCTGCCGCTGCCGGCGTTCGAGATCGACGTTCCCGACGACACGGAACTGCTGCGGAACGCCCACACCGGCACGATCATGAACGCGGTCTACGTGATGGCGATGCTGGCGCTCAGCCAACGACTCCGGTTCAGCGGACGCCAGGCCAAGTGGTTCTTCCGGGGCTCGGTCGTGATGCTCTGGGGCAACATCATCGGCTACTCCGCGGCGGTCTACGCCCCCGAGCGAGGCCTGCAACCCGTCGGCGACTGGCCGAACCTGCTCGCCTACGGAACGTTCTACGCCGCCGTCGTCGGTGCGTCGATCGCCACCGTCATCTGCTTGACGAGCGCCATCGCCGTCGCCAAGGGCCGTCGGTAGACGTTTGAGCGACGGGCGGTCGGAGGCGAGAATGCTGCGTGGCCAGACCCCCCAGTACCGCTGAAGCAGTCGCCGTCACGACGGCCGAGCTGCTGGCAGCGGCACAGAGCCTGTTGGAGGCCGGCGGGATCGACGCGATGTCGTTCCGTTCGATCGCATCGGTGGTCGGTTGCAGCCACAGCAAGATCTACTCGTACTTCGACTCGAAAGCGGACCTCGTCGACGCGCTGCGCGTCCGGTCGTACGAGGTGCTGTTCGACAGCCTGTCGGCTGCGGCGGCACGCCACGACGACCCGATCGAATCGCTCCGAGCCATCGCGGCCGCCTACGTGCGCGTCGGACTGGAGCGCCCGCAGCTGTACGGGATGCTCTATTCGAACGAGGGCAGGATGAGCGAGACCGCGCCCCCGTTGCTCGACGCCAAGGTGCGGGCGATCGGCATCTGCCGCGACCTCATCGCGTCGGCAGCCGACGCCGGAGCGCTCGATCTCGTCGGCGACCCACTCACTGCTGCGCACCTGTTCTGGGCCGGCGCCCATGGCATCGTTCAGCTCGAACTCGGCGGCTTCCTCGTCGTGGGCTGCACGCTCGAGGACCTGCTGCCGAACCTGATCTCCGTCCTGGTCGACGGGCTGTCGACACGGGCGGACCGCTCGAGCTGACCGTCCCCGACCTGGGGCGTCGCGACCTGTCAGCGGCCGCTGAGGGCGGCGACCACAGGGGCGAAGCCGTCGACGTCGCGGATCGTCACGTGGCTCACACCGATCTGCTCGCGCAGGCGTTCGAGCTTGTCGACCACCTGCTCGACCGAACCGATCAGCACGAACGGGGTGGCCTCCAACAGTTCGCGGTCCATGCCGAAGCGTTCGACCGCGGCGTCGAGGGCCGCTTCGGCGCCGTCGCCCACATGGGTGTGCTGCACCAGGATCGACCGTTCGATCGCGTCGTCCCCTCGGCCGGCTGCGTCCGCCGCCTCGGTGAGCCAGCGGCTGCGCTCGACGACGTGCTCGATCCCGAACCCACCGCCGTTCGGCACCCCGCCCTCACCGTGGTGCAGCCCGGTGTACTGGAAAATGTCGGCGTAGCGAGCGGCGAGGGACACCACCCGACGGCCGTGGCCGCCGATCAGGAACGGCACGTGCTCGGCGGCCGGCCGCACACCGAGCGCCGCGAGTTCGACGTGGTGGTGCTCGCCGTGGAACGAGGCCGCGCCGGTGTCGAGCAGCGAACGCACCACCTCGAGCGACTCACCGAAGCGGGTGACCCGAGGTCCCGGCGCACGCAGTTCGAGACCGATCGCGTCGTGTTCGCTCTGCATGTACCCGGTGCCCCACCCGAGCACGAGCCGTCCGCCCGCCAACCGGTCGACCGTCGCTGCGGTGCGAGCCAGGAGCACGGGCTGGTGGAACTCGTTGTTCAGCACCAACGGCCCGACGCACAGCCGTTCGGTGGCACCGGCGGCCACCATCAACGGCACGAACGGATCGACCGCGCCGATGTGGTCGTAGCTGTACAGCTCCTCGTAGCCGAGCGCCTCGACGTTGCGGGCGAACGCGGGCAGCGCCTCGGCATCGTCGAACGGTGCGACCTGGACGGCGAATCGGAACGGTCTGGCCATGGATCGACCGTAGCCCGCTGCCTCGTGCGCCGCCGTCGGACACCCGAGTGGCACCGGTGCACCCGGGGGCTCGCGCAACCCTCGGGTGGGCGGGTGGCACTCGGGTGGACCGCTCGCACTCGGGTGGACCGCTGGTACTCGGGTCAGCGGAAGTCGCGGCTGGCGGTGCTCGCGGGGACGGGCAGGGGCACGAGCTGCTCGGCCACCACGTTCACCACACCCTCGCTGCGCTCCAGCCGGCCACGGATGAGCAGCGCCGCGGCATCGCGGGCGACCGCCCGGTGCCGGGCCCAGCAGCCCTTGGAGATCACCACGTTCATCAACCCCGTCTCGTCCTCGAGGTTCATGAACGTCGTGCCCTGCGCGGTCATCGGCCGCTGCCGGTGCGTCACCACCCCGGCGATCGTGACCCTCGATCGCGGCTCGGCCGTCTGCAGCTCGTCGGAGGTGAGCACCCCGCGGCGCCGCAACTCGTCGCGCAGGAACCGTGTGGGATGCCCGGTGGGCGCCACCCCCGTGGCCCACAGGTCGGCCACCGCGGTCTCCACCTCGTCCATCCCCGGCAGCTGCGGCGCCACCACGCCGGTGACGATGCCCTGCAACCGATCGGGGCGCGACTGCACCGCGGCGCCAACCTCCCACAACGCCGTACGTCGATCGCTGCCGAAGCACTCGGTGAACGCACCGGCGGTGGCCATCGCCTCGAGCTGGGTCTGCGTCAGCTGCGGCACGCGCCGCACGAGATGTTCGACCGAGGTGTACGGCCGACCTGCCTGGATCTCGGCCGCCAACTCGGCGCCGATGCCGCGCACCGACCCGATGCCGAGGCGCACCGCCACCCCGCCCACGCTCTCCTCGCACGGCTCGAGCGTCGCCGTCGCCAGCGACGCGTTCAGGTCGGGGGTGTGCACCACGACCCCGTGACGGCGGGCATCCTGCACCAACGAGTGCGGACTCCAGAACCCCATCGGCTGGGCGTTCAGCAGCGCCGCGCAGAACGCGGCCGGCTCGTGGTACTTGATCCACGACGACGAGTACACGAGATAGCTGAACGACACGCTGTGCGATTCGGGGAAGCCGTAGTTCGCGAACGCCGCCATCTTCACGAAGATCTCGTCGGCCACCGCGCCGGTGATGCCGCGCTCGGACATCCCCTCGTACAGCCGTGTCTTCAGCCGCTCCATGCGCGCCTTGCTGCGCTTGGATCCCATGGCCTGACGCAGCTGGTCGGCCTCGCTCGGGGTGAAGCCGGCGACGTCGATCGCCATCTGCATCAGCTGCTCCTGGAACAACGGCACCCCGAGGGTCTTGCCCAAGCTGTTCTCGAGCAACGGGTGCAGGTAGGTGATCGGCTCCTGGCCGTTGCGCCGCCGGATGTACGGGTGCACCGACCCGCCCTGGATCGGCCCGGGACGGATGAGCGCGACCTCGACCACGAGGTCGTAGAAGCGGCGCGGCTTCAGCCGCGGCAGCGTGGCCATCTGCGCCCGGCTCTCGATCTGGAACACACCGACGGTGTCGGCGCGGCACAACATCGCGTAGACCTCGTCCTCCTGCGGGATGGTGGCGAGGTCGACCTCGTACCCGCGGTGCTCGCGGATGAGATCGACTGCGTAGTGCAGCGCCGAGAGCATGCCGAGACCGAGCAGGTCGAACTTCACCAGCCCCGCGGCGGCGCAGTCGTCCTTGTCCCACTGGAGCACGCTGCGCCGGTCCATGCGCGCCCACTCGACCGGACACACCTCGATGACCGGTCGGTCGCAGATGACCATGCCGCCGGAGTGGATGCCGAGGTGCCGCGGCGCGTCCTCGATCTCCGCGGCCAGGCTCATCACCGTGGCCGGGATGCTCACGTCGGGTTGCTCGGCCGTGCTGGCGAGGTTGCCCCACGCGTCGACCTGCTTGCTCCACGCGTCCTGCTGGCCGGGGGCGAACCCGAGCGCCTTGGCCATGTCGCGCACCGACGAGCGCGCTCGGTAGGTGATGACGTTGGCCACCTGTGCGGTGTGGTGCCGCCCGTAGCGCTCGTACACGTACTGGATGACCTCTTCGCGACGGTCGCTCTCGATGTCGAGGTCGATGTCGGGCGGGCCGTCACGCTCGGGCGACAGGAACCGCTCGAACAGCAGACCGAGCGAGACGGCGTCGGCCTTGGTGACCCCGAGGGCGTAGCAGACCGCGCTGTTGGCGGCGCTGCCCCGACCCTGGCAGAAGATGTCGGCCCGGTTGCAGAACTCGACGATGTCCCACACCACGAGGAAGTAGCCGGCGAAGCCGAGGCCCTCGATCACCTGCAACTCGTGGTCGATCGTGCGCCATGCCCGCGCCCGCAGCGACAGGTCCTCCCCCGGCGCCGGCCGGTCGCCGTAGCGGCGGCGGGCGCCGTGCAGCACGATCTCGCGCAGGTACTCCATCTCGGTGAGCGGCTGCCCGTCGGGCCCGTCGGGGCACGGGAACGGTGGCAGCGAGGGCGCCACCAACGACAGATCGAACGCCGCAGCGCGACCGATCTCGGCTGCGAGCTCGACCACGCCCGGGTACCGGAGGAACCGCCGCGCCTGTTCGGCCCCGCTGCGCAGGTGCGCGGTCGCCGCGGCCGGCAACCACGGGTCGAGCTCGTCGAGACTGCGCCGCGCCCGCACTGCGGCGACCGCCATCGCCAGCTGCCGCTGCGCGGGCGCGGCGTAGTGGACGTTGTTGGTGGCGATGCACGGCAGGTCGAGCCGGCCGGCCAGCTCGGCGAGCGCGTCGTTGCGGGCCGAGTCGAGCGGGTCGCCGTGGTCCCACAACTCGACCACCACCCGGTCGCGCCCGAACAGCTCCATGAGCCGCTGCAACTCGCGCCGTGCCGCGCCCGGCCCGTCGGCCAATAGCGCCGCCGGCACCGTGCCCTTGCGGCACCCGGTGAGCACCCACCAGTGCCCGGCTGCGGCGTCGGCCAGGTCGCCGAGGGCGAACTGCGGCGACCCCTTCTCGCCGGCGAGGTGCCCGAGGCTGAGCGCGCGCGACAGCCGGGCGTAGCCGTCGGGCCCGTCGGCGAGCACCAGCAGGTGGTGGCCGTGCGGGTCGGGTTCGTGGCGCTGGTCGTCGCTGGCGACGCGCACCTGCTGCAGGGTGTGGCGCTCGTCGCGGGCCATACGGGCGTCGGACATGGTGTCGGCGGTGACGGTGATCTCCGCGCCGAACACCGTGGGCAGCCCCACGGCCCGGGCCCCCTCGGCGAAGCGCACCACGCCGTACAGCCCGTCGTGGTCGGTGAGCGCGAGCGCCTCGAGGCCGAGCCGGGCTGCTTCCTCGGCGAGTTGTTCGGGGTGCGAGGCCCCGTCGAGGAACGAGAAGTTCGAATGGCAGTGCAGCTCGGCGTAGGGCGTGGTCGGGGCGTCGGGCCGCATGAGCGGCCGGGTGGTGTCGGGGTCGGCCGGCCGGAACGAGGGCTGGATCGAGGGCTGGAACGGCTGGCGCTTGCGGCTCCACGCCGGGCCGTCGCCACCGGCGTTCCACGACGGCGAGCCGGGCGCCCGCCCGTCCTTGCCCCGCGCCTCTGGCGCCTCGCCCTCCGGCTGCTCCCATTCCTCCCGCTGCTCCCGGGCACGCGCCTGTTCGTGCTGTTCGGGCGTCCAGCGGCCCGACAGCAGCGCTTCGACGTCCTTCCAGGGCATGCTCGGGTTGTTGAAGCCCATCGGAACACCGTATCGAACACGTGTTCGATCACACAAGTGGTCCACTCCCCAACACACCCGTCACGAGCGTCGGAATTTCTGGGAGGCTCGCGACGGAGACCGCAGCCGCCGAACGATGGAAGGACGCATGAACGCCCCGATCACGGTCCGCCCCTCCGCGACGAGGACCCCCGGATGATCTCCACCCGCGACGCGATGGAGCTCTACGAACACGCCGTCGGCGACGTGTACGGCTACCTCGTCCGTCGCTGCCCGAGCGTCGCCGTCGCCGAGGACCTCACCGCCGAGACCTTCCTCGCCGCCACCAGGGCCCTCCACGAGCGCGACGAGGCACTCTCCGTCGGCTGGCTGATCGGCACCGCCCGCCACAAGCTGGTCGACCACTGGCGCCGCGAAGGCCGACAGCGGCAGGCGCTCGAGGAGCTCTACGAAGGATCGGCGGAACCCGTCGACTCGTCCGATCCCATCGAGGTGATCGACTCGCTCGACGTCCACGACGTGCTGTCGAGGCTGACCCCACATCACCGGGCGGCGCTGACGCTGCGGTACCTCGACGGCCTGCCGGTCGAGCAGGTCGCCGTCCACCTCGACCGATCGCTCCACGCCACCGAGTCGCTGCTGATGCGGGCCAAGGCCGCCTATCGAGCGCTGACCACCGACTCGACCACCGACTCGACCACCGAACCGACCCCCGGCTCGACCCCCGACTCGACCCCCGGCGAAGGACGTCCCCGATGAGCGACATCCCAGGCATCCCGACCGATCCGTTCGACGCGCTGCGCGCCGACGCCACCCCGATCGCACCGCCGGCCCACGTGGCCGACCGCATCCGCCGCCTCGTCCTCACCGAACAGGAGCGCCTCATGACCGAGACCACCCCCGCCCCCCAGCCGACGCGCCGCCGCATCGCGGCCGATCTGACCGCCGCTCCGACCGTGATGCCGTACCTGTGCGTCGACGGCGCAGCCGCTGCGATCGACTTCTACGTCGACGCCTTCGGCGCCGTGGAGCACCACCGCATGGTGGGCGACGACGGCCGCATCGGTCATGCCGAGATCGTCATCGGCAACAGCCGGATCATGCTCGCCGACGAGTACCCCGAGGCGGGCGTGCTGGCACCGACCACCCGCGGCGGGAGCTCCACCAACTTCACCTTCACCACGCCCGACGCGGCCACCCTCGACGAGATCTTCAGCCGAGCGCTCGAGCTCGGCGCGACCGAGCTCCGCCCCGTCGCCGACCAGTTCTACGGTCACCGCCAGGGCACCCTGCTCGATCCGTTCGGGCACCAGTGGTCGATCAGCGCACCGATCGAGGACTTCGACGACGACCGGTACGACGCGAACAGTCGCGACGCCGGATTCGAGATCGTCCGCCCCGAGCGCGAGCCCATCGAGGGCGACCACCAGGTGAAGCACCACGAGGTGGGCGACCTCTTCTACTTCACGCTCCCGGTCGCCGACCTCGCCCGTGCCCAGGCGTTCTTCAGCGCCGTCCTCGGGTGGCGGTTCGACGATCCCTCCAACGGCCACGTGGGCAACATCTCCGCACCTCCCGGTGGGGTGGAGCCCACCACCGAGCCGGCGCCGCCGCGGCTGTGGTTCGTGGTCGACGACATCGACGCCGCCGTCGCCCGGGTCCGCGAGCTGGGCGGCACCGCGACCGAGCCGGTGCGCTACGACTCGGGCTGGGATGCGGCCTGCACCGACGACCAGGGCACGCCGTTCCACCTGAGCGTCCCGGCAGCGAAGTACACGCGCTGACGATCACAACTCGGCACCGCCAGGCGACGATCCGGCCGCGTCCGGAACGCGGACCGGCCGCACCCTCGTCCCACTCGACATCGAGTCGGATCGGGTGCGGCCGGCGCGTTCGAGAGGTTCAGGCCTCGGCGAGCAACTGGTACAGCTTGCGCCGTGCGTCGTTGACGATCGTCGTGGCCTGTGCGATCAGACCCGAGTCGCTCTGCACGCCGATCTGCTTGACCGCCATGCCGAGCTGACCGAACGCGTGCCACAGCGCCCGATGGCCACCGCCCTCGTCGGTCGGCATCCACGGGGCGCCGCCCGGCTCGTCGGCACGTTCTGCCAAGGCGGTCTGACCCGCCTCGGTGATCTCGTAGACACGCTTGTCGTCGCGCTGCTCGCTGCGCACGAGCCCGGTCTCCTCCAGCAACTGCAGCGTCGGGTAGACCGAGCCGGGGCTCGGCTTCCACCGTCCGCCCGTACGGTCCTCGAGTCGCTGGATGAGCTCGTAGCCGTGACCCGGCCCGTCGACGAGTGCCGACAACAGTGCGAACCGTGTGTCGCCCCGCCGCATCCGCCCTCGTCCGCCGCGAGGCCCGGGGCCACCGTGGCCGAACCCGAACTCGCGGCCCGGCCCCTTGCGGCGGTGCTCCCCCGCCGATCCCTGGGGTCCGTGTGATCCGTGGGATCCGTGGGATCCATGTGATCCGTGTGATGGACGCATGATGCGCCTCCTTCCACCGATCGCCCACGTTGGGTCCTGACCGGTCTCGATTGATTGAATGCCATCACGATATATCGTTATCGATCGTCGGGCAACCCCCGCCGGCTGCGACAGCGGTCACGCGGGCTGTCCCGGGCCACACCTGCCGGCCCGGGGCCGATCAGGGCAGCCGGATCAGGGCAGCCGGCTCAGGCGATCTGGTTCGTCCGACAGACGTCGGCGAACCAGTGTGCGCTCGCCTTCGGCGTGCGAACCTGCGTCTCGTAGTCGACGTGGACGAGCCCGAAGCGCTGCGAGTACCCCCACGCCCACTCGAAGTTGTCCATCAGCGACCAGGCGAAGTAGCCGTGCACGTCGACGCCGCGGTCCATCGCCGCGGCGACCGCGCGGAGGTGGGCGTCGTAGTACGCCACGCGACGCTGGTCGTCGACACCCTCCCCTGCGCCGCCGGCAGGTCCGTCGGAGTACGCGGCACCGTTCTCGGTGATGTATATCGGCGGCAGCGCCGCGCCGTAGTCGTCGTGCAACCGCACGAGCAACGACTCGAAGCCCAGCGGGGTGATCGGCCAACCGATGTCGGTGGTGGGCCGGTCGACCTGCATCGGTGCCGATTCGGGAGCGCTCACGTGGGGCGACACGCCGGGCGCCGCGGCCCCGGTGCGCTGCGTGTAGAAGTGGTCGTTGTAGTAGTTGACGCCGAGCCAGTCGAGCTCCTGGCCGATCTGGCCCTCGTCGCCGTCCTGCACACAGTTCGCCCACGGTCCGAGATCGTCGAGCACGTCGAGCGGATACCGGCCGAGCAGCACACCGTCGAGCCACCAGCGGTTGAGCGTGCCGTCGATGCGCCGCTGTGCGTCGTCGCCGAGCGCGTCGTCGACGTGCACGGGTGCCGGGTTGATCACGATGCCGAGCGAGAGGTCGGCGCGCACCGAGCGCATCGCCTCGAGTGCATAGCCGTGGGCCAGCAGTTCGTGGTGCGCCACCGCGACGGCCGATGCCGGATCGCGCAGGCCGGGCGCGTGCTCGCCGCTCGCATGGCCGAGATACGCGTAGCACCACGGCTCGTTGAAGGTCGCCCACCGTTCGATGCGGTCGCCGAACTCGCGGGCCATCAGCGCGGCGTAGTCGGCGAACCACCAGGCGCTCTCGCGCTGGCGGAACCCGCCCTTGTCCTCGAGGGCCTGCGGGAGATCCCAGTGGAACAGCGTGGGGACCGGTTCGATGTCGTGCTCGAGCAGCAGATCGACGAGGCGGTGGTACTGGGCGAGGCCGGCGGCCGAGGGCGTGCCGGTGCCCTGGGGCAGCACGCGCGGCCACGAGAACGAGAAGCGGTAGGCCTGCAGACCGAGGTCGGCCATCATCTGCACGTCGTCGGCCATGAGCCGCAGGTGGTCGCACGCGACGTCGCCGTGATCGCCGCCGAGCACCGCACCCGGACGGCGGCAGAACGTGTCCCACACGCAGTCGCCACGGCCGGCACGATCGCCCTCGATCTGGAAGCTCGCGGTGGCGGCACCCCAGAGGAAGCCGTTCGGGAAGCGGGCCGGAGCACGATCGGGCGTCGGAGCGGGGGCGTTCATCGGGCGTCTCCTCGGGAGGTCGCGTCGTGGATCGAGCAGCGGATCGAGCGGTGGATCAGGTGGGGGGTGCGAGCGGGCGAGCAACGGCGAGCGGCAGCGCGGGTGGCGGGGGTGGCGGCTGCACACCGCCGTCGCGGGCATCGACGAACCAGCCCATCGCGAGCGGGCCGAGGCGGAGCCACGGACCGTCGATCGCGACCGAGCCGCCGAGCAGCTCGACCGGCTCCTCGAGCCCGGCCCACCGCAGGGCGTCGACCGAGACCGAGACCGAGGTGGGCCCGACGTTCGCGATGCCGTAGAAGCGGCCGTGCACCGGGTGACGACGTTCGAACGCGAGCACCGACAGGCGATCGTGGCGGTGCATGTAGGTCTCACCGCCCGACGACAGCGCGGGCGTGGCACGGCGCACGGCCAGCAGGTGCCGCATCCCGTCGAGCACCCGACGCTCCACCGAGCCGGGCGCGGCGTGCTCGACGGCCGCCCAGTCCATCGCCGGCCGGTGCACCCAGCGCGAGTCGTCGGCACGGTGCGGATCGTCGAGGAACGTCCAGTCGTTGCACATCGCGATCTCGTCGCCCATGTACACGAGCGGGATGCCACCGAACGACGCGATCACCTGATAGCCGAGCAACAGCCGCCGCACACCGAGGTCGAGCATCTCCTCGTCGCCGTCGCGGCGTGCGCGCTCGATGCCGGCGAGCGATGCCCCACTACCGCAGGTGCGCTCGTCGGCCGCCACCTCGTTCGACGAGAACGCCGCGCCGAGGGCGAACGAGCCGGGCGCGTCGCCCCGGTAGAACTCGGCGAGGTACCGCCGATGCGCCGCACCGTCGATGCCGATCTGCGCGGCGACGGCGTCGTCGACCGCCCAGCCGATGTCGTCGTGGCACCGCAGGTACGACACCCACCCGGCGCGCCGCGGCGTGGGCGGCAGCAGGGCGAGCGACTCCGTCGCGAGACGGGTGTCGCCCGTCGCGAAGCTGTTCCAGAGCATCACCATCAACTGGTTGTGATACGCGATGTGGCACTCGTCGCGCTCCTGACGATGCGCTCCGAGGTACGGCACGAGGTCGCGAGGTGCGACGATCGCTTCGGCCTTCAGCACCACGCCGGGTGCAGCGATCGACACGTAGGCGCGGAACGCCTGCGCGATGAGATGCGCCTCTGGCTGGTTCTGGCAGTTGGTGCCCAGCCGCTTCCAGGTGAACGCGATCGCATCGAGGCGGAGCACGTCGACGCCGAGGTTCGCGAGCTCGAGCATCACGCCGAGCATCTCGACGAACACGTCGGGGTTCGCGTAGTTCAGATCCCACTGATAGGTGTTGAACGTCGTCCACACCCAGCCTTGCAGGTCGTCGTCCCACGTGAAGTTGCCGGGCGCGATCTCGGGGAACACCTCCGGCAGGGTGCGCTCCCACTGGTCGGGCAGCGCGCGATCGGCGAACACGAGGTAGTAGTCGCTGTGCGCGGCCGAGCCCGCCTTGGCCGCGAGCACCCACGGGTGCTCGGCGGCCGTGTGGTTGAGCACGAGGTCGAGGCACAGGCTGATGCCGCGGGCGCGCAGCGCGTCGGCGAGCGCCTCGAGATCGGCGCGCGTGCCGAGGTGCGACTCGACGTCGGTGTAGTCGACGATGGCGTAGCCGCCGTCGTTGGCGCCCTCGCGCGCCTTCAGCACGTTCATGAGGTGCAGATAGGTGACGTGCAGCCCCTCGAGGTGATCGAGGCGGCCGGTGACCCCGGGCAGGTCGCCACCGAACTGCTCGGCGTAGGCGACGTAGCCGATCTGGTCGGCGTCCTGGAACCACAGCGGGTGCTGCTCGCGGCGGATGTCGAGCTCGCGCAGGCCGGGCTTGCGCTGCGCCGCCGCGGCGGCGAGCACGCCGAGGATGCGCG
>CAUJET010000057.1 GCA_963169665.1 Actinomycetota bacterium
ACTGCCCGCCCCCCGCCCGCGGGTCATCGCCGACCCACCCCCGGTACGCACCGCCCGGCTGGTCCCAGCGGGGGGTGACGTCCGACGACCTCGCCCCGAGCACCGACCTTCGTGCGGCGTTCGGCGGCGCGGGTCCCTACGATCTGATCCATGGCGTACCGGTACCTGTGGACCCCGCTCGAGCTCGGGCCGGTCACGACGCGCAACCGTCTCGTGTTCAGTGCCCACCTCACGAACTACGCCCGCGACGGACGCCCCACCGATCAACACGCCGCCTACTACGCGGCCCGCGCGGCGGGCGGCGCCGGTCTGATCATCACCGAGGAGCACTCGACCCACCCGACCGACTGGCCGTACGAGAAGCTCATCCACGGCTTCCACCGCGACGTGATCCCCGGCTATCGGAAGATCACCGACGCGGTCCACCGCCATCGCACCCCGATCTTCGCCCAGATCAACCACAACGGCGGCCAGGCGTCGTCGATGTTCTCCCGCCTCCCGGTGTGGGCCCCGTCCGCCGTGGCCGACCCGCTGTTCCGCGAGGTGCCCAAGGCCGTCGACCGTGCCGAGATCGAGGAGATCGTCGCCGGCTATGCCCTCGTGGCCGAGCATTGTGCGGAGGGCGGCTTCGACGGCATCGAGCTGCAGTGCAGCCACTCATCCATCGTGCGAGGCTTCCTCTCCCCCGCCACCAACCGGCGCACCGACGAGTACGGCGGCTCACTGGAGAACCGCACCCGCCTGCTCACCCAGATCGTGGCGGCCGTCCGCCACGTGATCGGCAACCGGCTCGCACTCGGCGTGCGCATCTGCGGCGACGAGCTCATCGAGGGCGGCACCACCATCGACGACGCAGTCGAGATCGCCAAGATCGTCGAGGCGACCGGACACGTCGACTACATCAACACCTCGATCGGTGTCGCCACCGCGAGCCTGTTCATGATCGAAGCGAGCATGCACATCCCGCCTGGGTACGCGATGTTCATCCCCAGCGCGTTCCGCAAGGCCGTCGATCTCCCCGTCGTCGGCGTCGGCCGCTTCAAGGATCCGCTGCAGGCCGAGCGTGCGCTCGCCGAGGGGCACTGCGATCTCGTCGGCGTCGTCCGCGGCCAGATCGCCGACGCCGACTTCGCTGCCAAGGCGCGCGCCGGCGCCACCGACGAGATCCGGCTGTGCCTCAGTTGCAACCAGGAGTGCGTCGGCCGCATGGGCCTCAACCGCTGGCTCGGCTGCATCGAGAACCCCCGCACCGGACGCGAGTCCGAGGGCGTCGGCACCGTCTCGATCACGCCACGACCCAAGCAGGTGATGGTGGTGGGCGCCGGTCCCGCCGGCCTCCAGGCTGCGATCGCCGCGGCCCGCAACGGCCACCGGGTGACCGTGTACGAGAAGGAGCCGCAGGCCGGCGGCCAGGTGCGCCTCGCGGCCAGCGTGCCCAACCGGGCCGAATTCGGCGACATGATCCGCAACCAACTGGCCGAGTGCCGCCGCCTCGGCGTCACCATCGAGCACGGCATCGGCGTGTGGCCCGGGTTCGTCACCGAGCGGGCACCCGATCACGTCATCGTCGCCACCGGTGCTGAAGCCCAGCGCCCGTGGTGGGTGCCGGGCGACGCGTCCAACGTCCTCGACGTCCGCGAGGTGCTGTCGGGCAGCGCCGAGCGCGGGCCCGACACCGGCGACGCCGTCGTCGTCGTCGACGAGATCGGCTTCCACCACGCCACCTCCGTCGCCGAACTGCTCGCCGACCGCGGGTGCCGTGTCGAGATCGTCACCCCTGGCATGGTCGTGGGGCAGGACCTCGGCATCACCCTCGACATGGAGAACTGGTGGATGCGCGCCGGCGCCAAGGGCATCGTGCAGTCGACCGATCTGGTGCCGATGGGCCTCGCCGGCAGCGAGCTCACCCTGCTGCACCACCCGACGGGCACGAACCAGACCCGCCACCTCGACTGGCTCGTGCTCGCCGTGCCCGCCAACCCGGTCGAGTGGCTCTACCACGATCTCGTCGCGGCAGGCGTGAGTGTCGAGCGCGTCGGCGACTGCGTGGCCCCCCGGCGCGCCCATGCCGCGATCGTCGAGGGCGAGCGCGCCGGCGCCGCCGTCTGACCGGGCAGACTGCGTGACGTGAGCACCTCCCCTTCACCCGCGCCGGCACCTGCACCTGCGCCGCTCGTCGCGGTCGTGATGGGCAGCAGCAGCGACTGGCCGACCATGGCGAAGGCGGTGGAAGTGCTCGAACACTTCGGCGTGCCGCACCACGTGCAGGTCTTGTCGGCACATCGCATGCCCGACGAGATGTTCGCCTTCGCCGAGCAGGCGCAGGCCGCCGGCTACCGCGCCATCATCGCCGGCGCCGGCGGTGCGGCGCACCTGCCCGGCATGCTCGCCGCGAAGACCACGGTGCCCGTGCTCGGGGTGCCGGTGGCGTCCCGCCATCTGTCGGGTCTCGACTCGCTGTACTCGATCGTGCAGATGCCTGCCGGCATCCCGGTGGCCACGTTCGCCATCGGCGAGGCAGGAGCGACCAATGCCGCACTGTTCGCCGTCGCTCTGCTCGCGGCCGACAGTCCACTGGACGGCCCGCCGGACGGGCTCCGCGACAGGCTCCTCGCCGACCGGCAGCGCCGCCACGACGAGGCCGCCGGCAGCTCGGTCCCACCGGCATGACCACGGCCGCACCCGACCAGCCGGGCGACGGCTCGGCACCGATCCTGCCGCCGGCCACGATCGGGGTGCTCGGCGGCGGACAGCTCGGGCGCTACTTCGTGATGGCCGCGCGCACGATGGGCTACCGAACGATGGTGCTGGAACCCGATCCCGACGCACCCGCCGGCGCCGCGGCCGATGTCCACCTCGCGGCCCCGTACGACGACCGCGATGCGCTCGGACGACTCGGCAGGGAGTGCGCGGTGGTCACCACCGAGTTCGAGAACCCGCCCGCAGCCGCCCTCGCTGCGCTCGCGACGTCGACCATCGTCCGGCCGTCCCCGGCGGCGATCGCGACCATGCAGGACCGTCGCACGGAGAAGGCCTTCCTCACGGGTGCCGGCGTCCCGGTCGCCCCGTACGCCGTGGTCGACACGGCGGACGACCTGCGCACGCCGATGGCCGAGCGTGGCGTCGCCTTCCCCGCGATCGTCAAGACCGCACGGCTCGGCTACGACGGCAAGGGTCAGGTCACCGTCGCCGACGACCGCGAGCTCGCGGACGCGTGGTACGAGCTCGGCGAGGTCGGCTGCGTCGTCGAACAGCGGCTGCCCCTCCAGCAGGAGGTGTCGGTGGTGCTCGCACGCGGCGTCGACGGCCGCTGCGCGGTGCACCCCACGGTCGCCAACACCCACGTGCGCGGCATCCTCGATCTCACGGTCGTCCCGGCCCAGACCTCCGACCACGTCGCCGAGCAGGCGGTGGTCCTCGCCACATCGATCGCGGTCGCGCTCGACTACGTGGGCGTGCTCGCGGTGGAGATGTTCGTGGTCGACGGCGAACTGCTGGTGAACGAACTCGCACCCCGGCCGCACAACAGCGGTCACTGGACCCTCGACGCCGCGGCGACCAGCCAGTTCGAACAGCAGGTCAGGGCGGTGTGCGGCCTCCCGCTCGGCGACCCGTCGCTCGTGGCGTCCGGTGCTGCCATGGTGAACCTGCTCGGTGACGAGTGGGCAGGCGGCGATCCCGACTGGACCAAAGCGCTCGCCGGCGGTGGATCGCACCTCCACCTCTACGGCAAGGCCGAGCCTCGGCCGGGCCGCAAGATGGGCCACCTCACGGTCACGGCGACCACGCCCACCGATGCGGCCGACCTCGCACTAGCCTTGCGCCGTCATGCTCGCCGGGATCTTCAGCTGGGTCACTGACCTCACCGATGCGCTCGGCGACTGGGCGTCGAACTGGTGGTTCCTCGGTGCCGTGTTCGCCATCGCCTTCTTCGACTCGATCATCCCGATCGTGCCCAGCGAGACCACGGTCATCATCGCCGGCGTCGCGGTCAGCACCGGCGAGGCGCCGTATTCGCTGTGGATGGTGATCCTCTGCGGTGCGGTGGGCGCCTTCCTCGGTGACAACACGGCCTACGGGATCGGGCGGGGATTCGCCACCCGGTTCGAGCGACGGGCCGAACGCAAGCCGAAGTTCGCCGCACGCCTCGCCTGGGCGGCCGAACAGATCCGTGAGCGAGGCGGTCTGCTGCTGATCACCGCACGGTTCATCCCCGGCGGACGCACGGTGCTCACCCTGTCGAGCGGTATCACCCGACAACCGCGCCTCTGGTTCGTCAGCTGGGTCGCCATCGCCTGCACCATCTGGGCCTCCTATGCGGCCGGGCTCGCGTACGTCGTCGGCCAGCCGTTCAAGGACAACCACACCGCCGCGTTCCTCGTCGCGTTCGGCACGGCGCTGTCGATCAATGTGGTCATCGAAGTGGTGCGTCACCTGCGCGCCAAGCGTCGGGCCGAGTCGCTCGACGCCGTCGATTCGGTGGGGCCCAGCCGCTGAGACAGGCCGGCGCGATCCGACGCACCGGGCCGACGCCGCTTCCTACACTCGGCGACGTGATCCCCCACACGGACCCCACCGCGTCGCCGGCACCCGCCGGGCCGCCCGAGTTGCACGTCGCTCAGCTCAACGTCGCCACGCTGCGCGCACCGATCGACCATCCCGCCACCCGCGAGTTCCAGGACGGTCTCGCACCGATCAACGCGCTGGCCGAGGCCTCGCCCGGGTACGTTTGGCGGCTGCAGTCCGACGAGGGGGACGCCACCTCGTTCAAGGTGTCCGACGATCCGAACACCATCATCAACCTCACGGTGTGGTCGTCGATGGACGCGTTGTTCGACTTCGCCTACCGCTCCGCCCACCGCGACTTCCTGCGCCGCAAGCACGAGTGGTTCGTCGACGTGAACCGGCGGGCGGCGGTCTGGCACGTGCGGGCGGGCACGGTCCCGAGCGTCGACGACGCGCTGTCGCGGCTCGGGTTCATCGACACCTTCGGCGAGACGGCGTTCGCGTTCGGCACGATCCCGGGCTCCGAGGGCCGCCGTCGACCCACCCTGTTCGTCGACGACCACCCCCTGTTGCACCCGGTGTCGCAGTCGCTGATCGCCGAGCTGAACGCAGAGCTGTCGACGTACCCCGGCGACCACTTCTTCTCGCTCGACGCGGAGGAGGTCTCGCCCGACCGGGGCTGTTTCCTCGTGGCCTGGCTCGACGGCACCCCGGTCGGCTGCGGGGCGATCCGCATGCTCGACGACGAACCCGGGGAACCCACCCGGCGCGCCGAGGTGAAGCGGATGTACGCGCGTCCCGACGGCCGGGGGCACAAGATCGGGGCGGCCGTGCTCCACCAGTTGGAGCGACGGGCGCGAGCGCTGGGCGCGACCACGCTCGTGCTCGAGACCGCCGACTACCTGCCCGCCGCCATCGGGCTGTACACCAAGGTCGGCTTCGAACGTCGGGCCCCGTGGGGCGAGTACGTGCACAGCAACGCCAGCGCGTGTTTCGCCAAGCCGCTGGCCTGATCGCCCCGCCCCGACCCGCGCCCGACGTGACCGATGAGGCCCCGCACGGTCGAGGCGGTCGGACAGCCGGTTGCCCACCTCGCTCCCGGTGCTTCTAACCTGACGACGTGCTGGCCGTGATCCCCGTTCGAGATGGCGCGCTGCCTGCGGGAGCCACCGAAGCCGCAGACGAGTGCGGTCGACGAGCGTTGCTCGTCGGTCACCAGGTCGAACACGCCACCACGCACCTGTCGGGCGAGGTGATCCTCTGCGAGGTCGGCGAGTACCGGCCGGGTGCGTGGGCCGACGCCCTCGCTCGGGCGCTCGCCGACGAGCCGATCATCGTCCTGCCGGCCTCCCCGGACGGACGCGACCTCGGGCCGCGCCTCGCGGCAGCCCTCGACCGCCCGTTCTTCGCCGGGGCGACCGAGATCACCGACCGCACGGTCGTCGTGCCCCGCGACGGCGGTCGTGCGATGCACACGATGCCCGCGCCGCCCCGGCTGGTCGCCACGCTCCAGGTGGGCATCCGCGGCCAGGAGCCCGCCGGTGACGCGGCGACGGTCACGTCGATGTCGCTCGACCTCGATCCGGGCGGGATCCCGATCGCCGATGCGCACGTCGAGCGGGTGCTCGCACCCGATGCGGCGACGATCGATCTCGCCGAGGCCGGTCGCATCGTCGGCGGCGGTGCCGGCCTGCGCTCGGCCGACCAGTTCGACCGGCTCGCCGAGCTGGGCGACCGACTCGGCGCCAGCGTCGGCGCCACCCGCGTCATCACCGACCGCGGATGGGTCGGCCACGAACGCCAGATCGGCACCACCGGCGTCGTCGTCGCCCCCGAGCTCTACCTCGCGTTCGGCATCAGCGGCGCGGTACAGCACACCAGCGGCCTGGGCCACCCAGACCACGTGATCAGCGTGAACGTCGACGCCCACTGCCCGATGATGCAGCTCGCCGATCTCGGCGTCGTCGCCGATGCCAACGTGGTCCTCGACGAGCTGCTGTCGCTCCTGTCGGCTCAGGCGGCGACCGAGGGGGTGCGCCCCGATGCCTGAGACACCGGACGTCGACGTCATCGTGGTGGGGGCGGGCCCCGCCGGCGCCTGCGCATCGATCGAGCTCGCGCGGGCCGGTCTCCAGGTGGTCCTGCTCGAACGCGGGCCGTTCCCCGGCAGCAAGAACATGTATGGCGGTGTCGTGTACCCCCGCATCCTCGACGAGCTCATCCCGAACTGGTGGGACGAGGCGCCCGTGCAACGGTGGGTCACCCGCCGGTCCACCATGGTGCTCACACCCACGCAGGCGCTCACCGTCGATTTCCGCAGCACGGCGTGGGGAGCGCCGCCGTACAACGGCGCGACCGCCTACCGCCCCGACTTCGACCACTGGCTCGCCAGTCACGCTGAGGCGGCCGGTGCGCAGGTGCTGTGCAGCACCACCGTGGTGGGCCTGCTCCGCGACGCGAACGGCCGGGTCGTCGGCGTCCGCACCGACCGTCCAGACGGCGACCTGCGAGCGAGGCTCGTGATCGCCTGCGACGGCGTGAACAGCTTCGTCGCCAAGGAGGCCGGTCTGCATCCGCCGGTCGACGCCGCGAACTACACGCTCGGGGTGAAGGAGACGCTCGCGCTGCCCAAGGAGGTCATCGACGAGCGGTTCGGCGTGCGCGGCCGTGAGGGCGTCGACATCGAGATCCTCGGCGGCACCGGCGGCGTGAACGGCGGCGGATTCGTCTACACCAACCTCGACACGATCGCGATCGGCGCCGTGCTCAAGCTCCCCAAGCTGGCGGCGCAGAAGCGTCGGCCCGAGGAGATCATCGCCGGACTGAAGGCCCATCCGGCGATCGCACCGCTCGTCGAGGGTGCCGAGCTGAAGGAGTACTCGGCGCACGTGATCCCCGAGGCAGGCCTCGCGATGATGCCCAAGCTGACCGGCGACGGCCTGCTCGTGGCCGGCGACGCCGCGGCGATGTGCCTCGCGGCAGGCATCTGGCTCGAGGGCGTCAACTTCGCGATGGCCAGCGGCATGTACGCCGGCCGCGCCGCGATCGACGCGATCCGGGCCGGCGACGTGTCGACCGCCGGGCTCGCCGGGTACGAACGGCGGCTCTCGGAGACGTTCGTGCTGCGCGACCACCGCAAGCTCAAGCGGGCGCCGCACCTCGTGCTCAGCGACCGTGTGCAGCACGTGTACCCCGAGCTGATCACGAGCGTGGCCGAGCGCATGTTCCGGGTCGACAACCCGGAACCGAAGCCGGGTCTGCGCCGCATCGTCACGTCCGAGCGCAAGCGGCTCGGCATCCGCCGCCGCGACCTCGCCCGTGACGGCCTCGACGGATTCCGGAGCTTCGGATGACCCACATCGAACGCGACCACACCTGGCCCGAGATCTCGTTCCAGGACCGCATGGACACGGTCCGGTTCGATGTGCACGAGCGCGCCCACATCACCGTCGACGGCCGCACGTGCGAGGGCTGCAGCACGCAGGCGTGCGTGGTCGCGTGCCCCGCCAACCTGTTCGTGCCCACCAGCGACGGCGGCATCGTCTTCAACTACGAGCAGTGCTTCGAGTGCGGCACCTGTTACCTCGTGTGCAACGAGGAGGGCGCCATCACCTGGACCTACCCCGACGGCGGCCACGGCGTCGTCTTCCGTCGCACGTGAGCGCCACCGCACCGATCGCGGTGTGCCTCAAGTGGACGCCGGCCCGCCTCGACGGCGGTCCGCTCGGACCCGACGCCGCGGACGACCGCTTCGCCGGCATCTCGCCGGCCGATCGGGCCGCGCTCGAGCTGGCGCTCCGCCTGGCCGATCGGCTCGGCACCACCGTCACCGCGATCACCGCCGGTCCCGCCGGTGCCGAACGCGCCCTGCGCGACGCCCTCGCCGCCGGAGCCGAGCGTGCGGTGCGACTCGACATGGCGACCGATGCCGACTCGCGCGACGTGGCGTTCGAGCTCGCCCAGTCGCTGGCCGACGCAGCGATCGTGCTGTGCGGCGACTACTCCCTCGACCGCGGCAGCGGATCCGTTCCCGCCTTCGTGGCCCATCACCGTCGCATCGCGCAGGCGCTCGGCCTCGTGGACATCGACGTCGACACGGCGACGGCCGCAACGGTGCACGCCACACGACGGCTTGACGGCGGTCGTCGCGAGCTGCTCGCGATCCCGCTCCCCTGCGTGCTGTCGGTCGAGGGGTCGCTCGCCACGCTCCGTCGGGCGCCGCTCCCTCGGGCCCTCGCGAGCCGCTCGGCACACATCGACGTCGTGGCGACCCCACCGGCGCACCACCACGGGGCACCGGCGATCGTGACCGCCTACCGGCCGCGGGCCCGGGTGATGCCGGCCCCCGCCGGGGAGGTCGTGCTCGACCGCCTGCGCCGGCTCACCGACGCCGGCACCGCTCCCTCCCGAGGGGAGACGGTGGTGCTCGAACCGCCCGCCGCAGCGGCGCGGATCGTCGACGCGCTGCGCGAATGGGGCTACCTCCCTTGATCCCGCTCCGCCGGTCCAACCGTCGACGAGGTCGCTGAGCAGGTGCGATACCGGTCGATCAGCACTGGTGCTACGACCATGGTCCCATGGTGATCCGGGGTGATCAGCAGCAGACTGGACACGTGAACCCGACGATCCCCGGCGACCGCACGTCCCCGTCGGCGTCGCTGCGCACGGGCGCCGCTGCTCGCGACACCCGCCCGGCCCTCATCACCTCGCGTCGCTCCGACGCCGCGAGGGACGCAGTGGGCCCGTCGACCATTCGCAACATGCTCCAGACCGGTCCCGGCCCGCGTCGCCGCCGGCTGCGGCTGTCCAGCGGAGCGCTCGTCGGCGTGGCCCTGGCCGGGTCGATCGGCGCCGTCACGGCGGTGAACGCCACGCTGTTCCCGAGCCTCGGCCGCCCCACCACCGAGTCGGTGTGGCAGAACCCGGGCAAGGTCCCGTCAACCGAGGCCGAGCGCACCGATCCCACCACCCCGCGAGCTGGCCGCACGCTGGTCGTCGATCCGACGGCGCCACCGGTCGTGTCGCCAGCGTCGGCCCGTGCGCTCACCACCACACGTCCGGCATCGTCGAACGCGCCGACCACGTCGATCGAGGTGCTCCCGGTACCGACCCCCGCTGGCGCCAAGCCCGCCCATTCGGGCAGCACTTCGAACAGCGGCACGGTCACCGGCACGACCATCGCCGCCGTGCCGGCCGCGGCGCCGGTCGCCGCGACCGGGACGAAGACCGGCGGCGGCTCATCGACGAGTAGCCCGGTCGCCACCGATGACTCCTCCACCTCCGTTCCGGTCGCCAGGCCGGCGACGGATCCGAGCACCACCGATGCGTCGATGCCGACCGGCACCGGCGGCACGGCCCCCGGCAACACCAGCGACACCAGCGACGACGGCGAGCGCGACGACCACCAGAGCGGCGACGACCAGAGCGGCGGAGGCAGCAGCAGCGGTGGTGGTGGCGGCGGCAACAGCGGCAAGGGCACGGGCACGGGCGGCGGCTGACGCCGCGTCGCATCGAGGACACCCCACGCTCGGGATCGACTCCCCGAGCGATCAGCGAAGCGTCGGTCGACCACCCTCATGTCGGCAGCGGTCGGATCGCTCCACGCGATGGCACGTCATGGCACCTCCGGGCGAATCGATCGACTCGGTTCAGTCGAGGTGATCCGACGCCCAGATCGCCGCTTGGGTCCGATCGGTGACGCCGAGGCGCTGGAACACGCTCGTCAGGTGGGCCTTCACCGTGCGTTCGCTGATCCCCAGCCGCCGTGCGATCTGCTTGTTGGCGAGACCGCCGCGCACGAGGAGGAGCACTTCGCGCTCCCGCTCGGTGAGGTTCACGGTCTCCCGTCGGGTGCGGCGCGACTCGAGCAGCACGCGAGCCGCCTTCGGATCGAGGGGTGAGCCCCCTTCGTAGACGCTTCGGATGCCAGCGGCGATCTCGTCCGGTTCGGCGTGCTTCAACAGGTAGCCGTCGGCGCCGGCGGTGAGCGCGTCGAGAATGCGGGTCTGGTCGGAGAACGACGTGAGGACGAGCACGCGGCTGCGCGGGAACCGCTCGGAGATGCGTCGGGTTGCCTCCACGCCGTCGAGTTCGGGCATCGAGAGATCCATCAGGACCACGTCGGGGTCGGTGTCGGCCACGACGTCGATCGCCTCGAGTCCGTTGGACGCCGTGCCGACGAGCTGGATGTCCTCCGTGGTCGCGAGCAGCTGCTCGAGTCCCGATCGGACGACGACGTGATCGTCCACGACGACGACGCGGATCACGACGGCACCTGCCCACGGGCCATGCCGCGCACCGGCACATCGACGAGCACGCTCGTCCCCTGACCGGGGAGCGAGCGAGCCTCGAGCGAACCGCCCATGTCCGCGACCAGGTCTGCCAGTGAGCGCAGTCCCACGTGTCCCTCCGTCCCTCGGTCGGCCAGTTGTTCGGCCGAGAACCCGCGGCCGTCGTCCTCGACGGACAGCCGCACGCGATGATCGTTGCAGAACCGGAGATCGACGCGCACATGCCGTGCATGCGAGTGGGCGGCGACGTTGCGCAACGCCTCCTGCGCAGTGCGGTACATCAGAGCGGTGACGTCACGCGGCAGCTCGCCGCCGGCGAGGTCGACGGTGAGTTCGGTGTCCACTCCGCGTGCGGCGAGGCCGCTCAGCAGGTCGCCGACGGCGGACTCGAGCCCCTCTTCGTACAGGTTCGGCGGGTAGATCTCGACCAGCAGGGAGCGCAGCGACTTGATGCTGTTCCGGATCGCCGAGGAGGCCTCGAGCACCTGCGTTCGTGGGATCTCGTCGGCGCGACCGAGCGCGGCGAGCCCGAGCGACACGCCGGTGAGTTCTTGGACCACCCCATCGTGGAGGTCGCTCGCGATGCGTCGGCGCTCGTTGTCCGAGGCGTCGATCGCATGGCGCAGCAGCCGTTCGCGTTCGACCTGGCCGGCGCGCAGTCGACGGGCCATCGACCAGGCCAGCGGGATCTGCACCAGCTGTAGCAGGACGAGCGCGCCGATCGCGATCGGCGCGAACTGCGACCACAGCCTGCGGCCCACCGCAGCGACGCCGCTGTAGCGGAAGTAGGCCTCGTAGAGCACCGGTTCGCCCGTGGTGGTGTAGAGCTGCTGGTACACCTCGAGCAGCTTCGACTCCGTCTCGAACTGGTTCTCGTCGGAGGTGAGATCGCTCACTTCGGCATGCGCCTCGCCGGTGATGAGCACCTCGACCTTGTCGCCCGCGAGTTCGAACTGCTGGCCGATCAGACGCGACTCGTCGGAGTAGAGCACCACGCCGTCCTGCGACCAGAGCTTGACGCGCACGAGCGAACCCTTGAGAACGGTGTCGCGCACCGACTGATCGAGGTGTTCGAGCGCGTCGCGATCCTGTTCCATCAGGCGCGGATCGAGCAGTGGCTCGATGATCCCCTTGCCGGTGGTGTAGGTGACTCGTTGCGCGTCGGCGATGGCCTGGTCGGTGCCGATACGTCGGCTGGCGAGGGCAGTGAGGGCGCTGACGAGGGCCAGGACGACCACACCGGCGACGGCGAACCTGCCGATGAGGCGAGCGACGGAGATGGGCTCCTTCAGGTCGAGCTCCTCGGTCTCACGACGTCCGCCACGGCGCATGCGTGCATGCTCGCATCTCGATCGCCCTGGTCACAACGGGCGGGAGCCCGTGATCCCGTTCGGTCCGCCGCGGCGGAACCAGACCGTGTGCGGCCGTCCCCGTCCAGCCGATCGCTCGCCCGGCGCTCGCCACCGGCACGACGCACGCGGCTCGGTCGTCCCGACGTCGGGGCGCGCAGTGTGAGGTCCACCCGGCCACCCTCCTCGCCGAGAGGTCCCACGCGCCAGTGTTCGATGGTCCTAGTACCCGTCACGCCCGATCCGACGCCGATCGGGCATCGGATCGACCGGAGTATCGTGCCCGCGATGGTGTGGCTGTCGGGTGGACCCGGGATCGAAGGGATCGAGGGGATCGAGCGGATCGACGCGATCGAATCGATCGCGGTGCCCCACGAGATCGACGAGGTGGGTGCGACCTTGTTGCGTGCGGCCAACGACGTGCTCGCCGAGGAGGGACCGGCCGCGCTCACCGTGCGGCGCATCGCTGCGGTCGCCGGCGTGAGCACGATGAACGTGTACTCCCGCTTCGGGGGCAAGGACGGGGTGGTCGATCACCTGTACGTGGAGGGCTTCACCCGCCTCCGCCGGGCGCTCGAAGCGGCCACCCCCACGGACGACCCGATGGTCGACCTCCGGGCCGCCGGTGCGGCATACCGACGCTTCGCCCTCGACCACCCCACCTACTACGCGGTGATGTTCGATGCCGTGGTCGAATTCGAGCCGTCGGCCCATGCACTGATCACCGCCGGACGCACGCTGCAGGTGCTCGCCGATCGGCTCGAACGGGCGATGGAGGTCGGGGTGCTGCGGCGATCCGACCCGCTGGTGACGGCGGCCTCGGTCTGGGCAGCGTGCCACGGCGTGGTGAGCCTCGAGCGCGGACGACTCGGCCCGCCCGGCCTCGACTGGGCCGCCGTGTACGACGTCACCACCGCTGCGTTGATGGCCGGCCTGGCCGCCGGACGATGACGCAGCCCACGCAGGGTCCCGCTCCGCTCGAGACCGCTCACTCGGCACGGTCGCTGGGCGGGCGCACCTGGCCGAGCATCGCACGCGAGCACCCGCTGCCGATGCTGGTCGTGCCGATCGGCTCGTGCGAGCAACACGGACCGCACCTGCCGTTCGACACCGACACCCGCGTCGCCGTCACCCTCGCCCAGCAGTTCGCCGGCCAGGCTGCCGCGATGTGGCCGCTGGCGAGAGGCGAGGTGCTCGTCGCCCCGCCGATCACGATCACCGCGAGCGGCGAGCATGCCGGGTTCCCGGGCACCTTGAGCATCGGCACCGAGGTGATGACCGAACTGATCGTGGAGTTGGTGCGATCCGCCGACTGGGCGGCCGGTGTCGTGCTCGTCAACGGACACGGGGGCAATGCGGCCGCCGTGCGCCGGGCCGTCGCACAGAGCATCGGCGACGGACGTCGAGTGCTGGCCTGGTGGCCGCAGGTCACCGGCGCCGACGCCCACGCCGGGCACACCGAGACCTCGCTCATGCTCGCGATCGACCCGGGCTCGGTCCGGCTCGATCAGGCCGCCGCCGGTCGTCGGGAACACGTCTCAGAGCTGATCGACGACCTGCGTCGCGGCGGCGTGTCGGCCGTGAGTCCGAACGGCGTGTTGGGCGATCCCACGACGGCGACGGCGGCCCACGGACGCTCCCTCCTCGCCCGGCTCGTCGCCGATCTGTTCGCGACGGTGGACGAGTGGTGGACCTCCCAGCCGTGATCGGACCGTGGACCCCGTGACCACGGCGGACCGGTACCGACTCGACGGGTCGTACCGGCGCCCTGCCGACGGTCGGGTGGTGATCGGTGGTTCGCCACTGCGGCTGCTCACCCTGTCGGCCGGAGGTGTCGACGTGCTGCGCGACCTCGAGCGCGACGGCTCACCGAGCGTGCGCTCGGCGGCCGTGGCGACGTTGCTGGAACGGCTGCTCGACCTGGGCATCGTCCATCCGGTGCACGAGGACCCGATGCCGGCCGATGCGGCGGTCGGTGCGTCGACGGTCGTGATCCCGTTCCATCGCGACGGCGGCGACGTCGGACCTGCCCTCCCTGCCGTGGTCGCGTCGTCGGGCTGCGCGGCGATCGTCGTCGACGACGCCTCGTCGCCCGCGCTCGGCCCCGACGAGGTGGCCGACGCGCGCATCGTCCGCCTCGATCGCAACGTGGGGCCCGGCGGTGCCCGCAACGCGGGCCTCGCCCACGTCGACACGCCGTTCGTCGCGTTCGTCGACGCCGACGTCGAGATCGACGAGTCGGTGATCCGCCGGCTGCTCTCGTGGTTCGACGACCCGAGGGTCGCGCTCGTCGCTCCCCGCATCCGCGCCGCCCGGGCCACTGGACGGCTCGCCCGGTTCGAGGCGATGCGGTCGCCGCTCGACCTCGGTGCGGAGCCGGCACGGGTCGCGCCGACGACACGCGTGTCGTACGTGCCGGCGGCCGTGGTCGTGTGCCGCACCGAGGCGCTGCGCGCCGTCGAGGGCTTCGACGAGTCGCTGCGCTGGGGCGAGGACGTCGACCTCGTGTGGCGGTTGCAGGAGGCCGGCTGGCGGTGCCGGTACGAACCGACCGTGGTGGCCCGGCATCGGACGCGCACCTCACTGCGCGCCTGGCTCGAGCAGCGGTTCCGCTACGGCACGTCAGCGGCGCCGCTCGCGGCGCGGCACCCGGGCGTGTTGGCCCCTGTGCGGATGAGCGGCTGGAGTGCCGCGACCTGGGCGCCGGTCGCAGCTGGCGTCCCGCTGCTCGGCATCGCGATCGGCGTCGGCACGACCGTGGCGCTGGTGCGCAAACTGCGCCAGGTGCCGGCGATGGAATCGTTGCGCCTGGCGGGCATGGGCAACCTGTACGCGGGTCGCCTGCTCGCGGCGACCCTCACCCGGGCCTGGTGGCCACTCGCCGCAACGGCGGCCGTGGTGTCGCGTCGTGGCCGCCGCGTCGTGCTCGCTGCGATCGTGGTGCCGATCGTCCTCGACCGCCGCACGGATCGAGCCGGACGGGCGCCGGACACCGCCGACCAGCACCTCCAGGAGGAGGGCACGGTCGATCCGATCACCTATGCCGCGCTGCACCTCCTCGACGACGTGGCCTACGGCACCGGGGTCTGGGTCGGGGCCTGGCGCCGACGGTCTGCTGCTGCCCTGCTGCCGAGCTTGGAGTCGTGGCCGCCGCGGGAGCCGCGTCGGCCGACGGGCAGCTGACCGGCGCGGGTCAGACCGTGGTGGGCGTCGACGTCGCGTCGGACCGGGCGATCAGCGCGGCCTGCGCAGCGAGGCGGCCACTGATGTCGTTGCACGACTCGCACACGTCGGCCGGGATGATGCCCCAGGCCATCAACCGTCCGAACACGATGCAGCCGAGGCACACGGCGAACGCCGCCTCGAGCGTCGCTGCCACGGCGAGGCCGGCGATGAGGACCACCGCGACGACATCGGCGCCGGCGAGCTCGGCGATCAGTGCGCCGCCGCTGAACACGAGACCGACACCCTGCGCGAAGCGCTTGGGCGGACCGGGCACGAAGCGGTGCTCGACGTGCAGCCGAGGCGTGATCACCTCGGTGACCAGCCGACCGAGCGGGCTGAAGCGAGGACCGGCCAGCACGCGGGCGAGGAACCCGAACGCGAGCGGCACGAGCACCCACCACTCGCGGATGACGAGATAGGCGATCGACTGGAGCACGGCACCGGTGGCGACGAGGCGCGCCGAGGTCTCGTTGACGGGATTGGGGAATCCGAACCAGGGACGACGCTCAGCCATACCCACAGGCTAGAGCCACAATTCCGATCGGACAAGTCGGAATTCGGCACGGCGTGTCCCCCGCGAGCACGGCGGCGTGCAGGTACCGTGGCCGCCGATGACCCTCCGGCTCACCATCGACCGCGGACGCTGGCTCGATCACGTCGACGCCGAGCGCGCCGCGCTCGGCGGCGCCGGTCGCCTGGTGCCCGTCGTGAAGGGCAACGGCTACGGCATCGGCCGCGAGGCGCTCGCCGCGCTGGCGGCCGGGTGGAGCGATCTGCTCGCCGTCGGCACGGTGCACGAAGCCCTCCAGCACGTCTGGTCGGGTGAGGAGACCCTGCTCGTGCTCACCCCGCTCGTGCGGCCCGTCGCGCTCCCCGAGCGCGTGGTGCCGGTCGTCGGTGGCCCGCATCATCTCGACGTGCTCGACACCCACCGTGGCCCGATCGCCCTCAAGCTGCTGTCGAGCATGTCGCGCTACGGCTGCGACCGCGACGACCTGGCCGACCTGTGTCGGTCGATCGACGCCTCCGGACGTCGGGTGCACTCCGCCGTGCTCCATCTCCCGCTCACGAGCGCCACGCACGACCTGGCGGCACAGGTCGCCGAGATCGAGGCGTGGCTGCCGGTGCTCGACGCCGAACCGACCCTGGCCGACGTGCCGCTGTCGGTGAGCCACCTCGATCCGGGGACGTTCGTCGGCCTGACCGGGCGACACCCCGGCCGACGCTTCGAACTCCGGTCTGGCACGGCGCTGTGGCACGGCGACAAGTCGTTCGTGCACCTCGGTGCCGACGTCGTGGACGTCCGCCCGGTGGCCGGCGGTGCGTCGGTCGGGTACCGCGGCACGGTGGTGCCCGACGACGGATGGCTCGTGATGGTGGGCGCCGGCTCGAGCCATGGCATCGCCACGTTGCCCGACGGACGCAGCCCGTTCCATCACCTCCGGCACCGACTCGCACTGCTCGAGAGCCCCCACATGCACACGTCGATGTGCTTCGTCCCCGTCGACGCGCCGGTGCCGGCCATGGGCGACTGGGTCGACGTGCAACGCCCGCTGATCGCCGTGGCGGCCGACGAGGTGATCTGGCGATGAGCGATCTCGACGATGCGGCCGCCGACGCCGCAGCCGACGCCGCAACTCCCGTGGTGACGGCCGGCCCGGTCTGGTCGTCGTCCACCCTGCCACCGGTCGCACACCGACGCGAGCGTCTCGTCGGGCCCGACGTCACCCGAGCACTGGCGCTCGTCGGCGTGGTGATCATGAACTACCACGGCTACCTGAACGGCATCGATGCCGCCGCGGGCAGCGACGCCACGCTGCCCCAACGGTGGTTCGACCCGTGGACCGGGGTGCTGTCCACCCGCTTCGCCGCCACGTTCGTGCTCGTCGCCGGTGTCGGCGTCACGTTGCTCACCCAACGCTCGAGGGCCGGTGGCGACCGGGCGGCGATCCGCGACGACCGCTGGCGCCTCGTCCGCCGTGGCGTCCTGTTGTACGCCGTCGGCTTCGTCCTCGACTGGATCTGGCCCGGCACGATCCTGTTCTTCTACGGCGCCTTCTTCATGGCCGCGGCCCTGCTGTTCACGCTGCGCACCCGGTGGCTGGTGGCGGTCGGGGCGGCGGCGGCGATCGCGGCGGCCCTGATCCAGTGGCAGGTGGTCGTCCACGACCGAGACGGCGACCCGCTCTCCTGGCTCACGTCGCCCGACACGCTGAGCTCACGTTCGCCGCGAGGTCTCGTGCTCGACACGTTCGTGAACGGCACGCATCCGCTGCTGCCGTGGCTCGCGTTCCTGTGCGCCGGCATGGTGCTCGGGCGCTCGCTCGGTCGGGTGCGGCTCGGACTGGTGGCCGCAGCGGGTGCGTCGGTCACGGCGCTCACCTACCTCGTCAACCATCTGCTGACGAACGGTCACGCCGACGACGTGGTGCGGGTCGCGATCTGGTCGACCCGACCGTTCGACCGGGGGCTCCTGTACACGCTCGGCACCCTCGGCTCGTCGCTCGCCGCGTTCTGCCTCGTCTCGCTCGCGGCCGAGCGGTGGCGCAGCACCCTCCTGGTGCGCGTGCTCCGATCGGCGGGTGAGATGACGCTGTCGATCTACGTGGCGCACGTGTTCGTGTTCCGCGGACTCGTCGACCGCGCCGAGATGGTGGGCGGCACCGGCCTCGACACCGCGCTGGTGTTCTCGCTCACGTTCTGGGTGTTCGCGCTCGCGATCGCGGCATGGTGGCGGCGCTTCGTCGGCCTCGGGCCGCTCGAGCGGATCTACCGCCGCTTCGGCGGCTGAACCGCGCGGACAACGGACTCGGCGATCAGAGGATCTCGCCGAACGTGTCGCAGCGCGTCGGGTCCTTGGTGTTGTAGCCGCGCATGAACCAGTCCTGGCGCTGCTGGGCCGACCCGTGGGTCCACGACTCCGGATCGATGCGACCCTGGGTCTTCTGCTGGATGCGGTCGTCGCCCACACCCTCGGCCGCGTTCAACGCCTCGTCGATCTCGGTGCTCGAGTCGAGCAAACCGCGATCGGCGACGCTGCGCACCCACGCACCCGCGTAGCAGTCGGCCTGCAGCTCGAGCGCCACCGAGTACTGGTTGGCGAGGTCCGGACGGCTCTGGGACACACGCTGTACCTCGGCGTTCGTGCCGAGCAGGTTCTGGACGTGGTGGCCGTACTCGTGGGCGACGATGTACTGCTGCGCGAGGTCGGTGGACTTCCCGATCAGCTGCTTCTCGAGGGCGACCAGGAAGTCGAGGTCGAAGTACACCAGCGAGTCGAGCGGGCAGTAGAACGGGCCGGTCTCGGCCGACGCCTGCCCGCACGACGTGCTCGTGCCACCGGTGAAGAACACGGTCTGGGTCACCTGATACTCGGTGTCGAAGTACCTGGGGAGGGCGTCCTGCCAGTACGTCTGCACGTCGATCGTGGCCCCGCACAGCACCTGCTCGAGATCGCTGCTGCACGTGCCGTCGGCGGATTCGGCGCTGGGCTCACCCGTCCCACCGGCGAGCCCGGTCGAGCTGGGGCTTCCGGCACCGAGCAGCTGCGGCAGCACCATCGCGGCGATCACGACGATGATCCCGAGCAAACCGCCTCCGGCCTTCATCGGGAACGGGAAACCACCGCCGCCACCACCGCCGAGTCCCGGGAACCCACCACCGCCACTGGAGCGACCACGACGGTCGTCGATCATCTTGCCGTCGGAGGAACGCACCTTCGTCATGTCTGTACCTTGCCAGAATCCAGGGCGCCCAGGAAACGGTGGACGCGTCCGTCAGGTCGGACGTGCGAGCCGTCTGGATCGTCGCGATCCAGGCACTCCTGCAACGCCAGGCGCTAGTGCGCCGCGCCCCGGGTGCTGCGGCGGACCCCGCGCAGGCCGACGGCACCGGCGCCCACGAGCGGGCCGCGGTCGCCGAGGCGGGCCGGGGTGATCCGTGCGCCGCGCATGTACTCGAGCCGTGAGTGGCGGTCGAGCGCGGCCTGGGCCGAGTTGAAGAAGGTGGCACCGAAGCCGAGCGCGACCGAACCGCCGACCACCACCAGGTCGAGGTCGAGCAGGCTGCAGACCGACGCGACCGCACGGCCGACGAGTTCGCCGGTGCGCTGCATGATCTCGTAGCTGGGCTCGGTGGGCGGCCGGCCGGTGATCGACTCGATCGCTCGTCCGGAGGCCTCGGCCTCGAGGCAGCCACGCGAGCCGCACCCGCAGCGCCGGCCGTTGGGCTCCACCACGATGTGGCCGACGTGGCCGGCGTTGCCGGTCGCACCGTCGAGGAGTTGTCCGTTCAGGACGACGCCGCCACCGACGCCGGTCGAGACCACCATCGCGAGGAAGTTCGAGCGGCCCTGGGCGGCGCCGAGCCATCCCTCGGCCATCGCGAGCGACTTCGCGTCGAGGTCGCCGTACACCGGCAGGGAGGTGACCTCGGCCAAGCGGGACCGCAGCGGGAAGTTCCGCCAGGCCTCGATGTTCACCGGCGACACGGTCTCGACGTTCGGCTCGACGGGCCCGGCGCACCCGACGCCGACCGCGATCGGGGTCATCTGGTGGTGCTCCTCGGCCCGGACCAGCATGTCGTCGACGATCCCGGCCAACGAGGCGAACAGCTCGTGCTCACCGAGGCCGTGGTCGACGGGAACCTGGGTACGGTCGACCAGGTCGCCGCGGAGCGTCATCAGACCTGCCGCCATCTTGGTGCCGCCGATGTCGATCGCGACGATGAGGTCCCGGTCGGGGTTCATCCGGCCACCGTAGTGGGACGGTCGTCCGGGGACGCGTTCGTCCCGTTGCCGCCACGCCCGGGTCGATCCGCCGGTACGGTCCCAACCGGGACAAACCTTGCGGGTACCTGCGGCGTGTCCCCCACGGTGCTCCTCACCCTCACCATGCCCGACTCATCGCACGAACCGATCGAGCTCGCCGTCCACACCGCCGGCGCCGCAGACCTCGATGCCCTCTTCCGCCTGCACTACGGGCGGCTGGTGCGCGCCCTGACGCTGGCGTCGGGCGACCGTGAGCTGGCGGCGGACGCTGTCCAGGAGGCGTTCGTGAAGGCCCATCTGCGATGGAAGCGTCTGCAGCACTACGACGACCCGGTGGGCTGGATCCGCCGTGTCGCGATCAACCGTCTGCGCGACGGACACCGTCGCAGCACGCGTAAGCAGCTCGCCATGGATCGCCTCCGCGGCGACGCACAGCTCGACGACAGCGCGAGCCCCGACGCCACCCATGATGCGATGAGCCGCCGCACGGGCGACACCGACGGGGTGATGGCGATGCTGCGCACCCTGCCGCGCCAGCAGCGGATCTGCATCGCGTTGTTCCACGTCGACGGTCTGCCGATCGCCGACGTCGCCGCGTCGCTGGGCATCAGTGAGGGCGCCGTCAAGTTCCATCTCCACCAAGGCCGCGAACGTCTCCGCGGCAACGTCACCGGTCCGGCTGGCCCGTGGCGAGACGAAGGGTCCCGCTCGTGAACGCATCGGATCTCGACCATCTCGACGGGTCCGACGGCCTGGGGCTCGGCCCCGACCTGACGGCACGGCTGCGCGCCGCTGCGGGCGCGGAGCCCGACCTGGCAGCCGCCCGTGCGGTACTGGGTCGACGGGTGGCAGGCGCCCGTCGTCGCCGGGTGGTGACGATGACCGGCTCCGCCGGGCTGTCGGTCCTGCTGCTCGGCGCGATGTACGTGGCGAACACCGGCGACCGGGGTGGTCGCATCTCGAGCGCCGACGCCCCCGCGGTGGCGCCCGTCGGCGACGGCGGCTCGTCGACATCGGTGACGGCTACCACGGTCGCGCCGATCGTCGAGACGGTGGTCACCACCGTGCCCGGCGCATCCACGGGGTCGGTTGCTGCGCCGGCGGGCCCGGGCCCTGCGGCGACCTTCGAGACGTCGTCGTCGCTCGACGACACCGACGACGGGTCGGACGAGACCGATCTCGAACTGTTCGACGTGACCGCCGGCGCGACCGAGGTGCGCACGGTGAGCGGCATCGGTGGTGCGGTCGACGTCCGCCTGGAGAACGGCGTGCTCGCCTTCGCGAGCTTCCCTGTCGCCGCCGACGGCTTCACGTCGGTGGTCACCCGTGACGAGCCGGATCGGCTCGAGGTGAGCTTCACCTCGGCCTCACACCGCACCCGCCTGCGGGTGCGCCTCGACGCTGGCCGCTGGCGGGCGGATCGCCACGAGGAGGCGATCCCGACCTCCAGCGTCCCTGGCTCCCCGACCGGCACCGCGCCACACACCGCGAACGACAACGACTCGAACGACGACGACTCGAACGACGACAGCTCGAACGACGACAGCTCGAACGATTCGAGTGACGACGCCTCGAACGGGGACGACTCGAACGACGACAGCTCGAACGGCTCCAACGGCGGCCGCGGTTCGGGCTCCAGCGGTTCGGGCTCCAGCGGTTCGGGCTCGGGCGGTTCGGGCTCCGACGGCTGATCCGACCCGATCGGGAGGCGTTCGTGAGACCCGCCGACCCGGTCGACGGTCGTCACCCGGGTCGGCTCGACGTCACCTGTCAGAATCGTCCGGTGACCACGACCGACTGGAATCCGCTGCTGCGCGGCGAGTTCGACAAGCCGTACTGGCGCGATCTGCAGGACTACGTGGCGCTCGAGCGCTCCCGCTCCGCGGTGTTCCCACCTGCCGATCAGGTGTTCTCGGCCCTGCACCTCACCTCGTATGCCGCCACTCGCGTGGTGCTCTTGGGGCAGGACCCGTACCACGGACCCGGGCAGGCCCACGGCCTCTGCTTCTCGGTACGGCGCGGGGTGAAGCCCCCGCCGTCGTTGCACAACATCTTCGTCGAGCTCCGCGACGACCTCGGGATCGGGCCACCCGGACACGGCAACCTCGAGGCCTGGGCGGCACAGGGCGTGCTGATGCTGAACACCTGTCTCACGGTGCGCAGCGGCGCCGCCGGTTCGCACCACGGCAAGGGGTGGGAGACGTTCACCGACGAGGTGCTCCGTGCCGTCAACGCGAAGCCCGAGCGAGTGGTGTTCCTCCTGTGGGGGGCGCCCGCCCGCCGGAAGCAGACACTGGTCGACACGTCGCGGCACGTGATCATCCAGTCGGCGCACCCCTCGCCGCTGAGCGCGCACAGCGGTTTCTTCGGCAGCAAGCCGTTCAGCCGTACGAACGAGGCGCTGGCCGAGGCCGGGCTCGCCCCGATCGACTGGCGGCTGCCCGGCTGACGCCGGACAGCCGCAGCTGACGTCAGCTGCCGCCCGTGGGGCTCGCGTAGGTGGGCGGTGCTTCACCCTCGGGCGGGGTGTCGTAGATCGCGACCGCACCCTCCGGGTCGAAGAGCCGTTCGTCGGTCGGCCACGCGCCCGGCAGGTACCGGGTGCCGCCGTCGACGAAGCGATACATGCCCTCGCCCTCACGACGGACCTCGTCCGGTCCGACCGCAGCCGGGTCCCACCAGAACACGGTCGCGTCGTCGAGGCCGAGGTAGTCGGGCTCGGGCCACAGGTCCTCGCCCCACGAGAGGAACGGCTGGCTGATCGCCGCGGTGGTGCCGTCGGAGGCGAACAGCGCCTCCTTGAACGACTCGTGCGTGAGCTCGGGACCGACGCCCTGGACGACGGCGAAGAACAACGCGGGCGACGGCTGGATGAGGCCGATGGTGCCGTCGGCGGGCGGCGGCTCGCCGTTGAACCAGTTGTAGATGTAGTACGAACCGATCGTCTCCGGGTTCACCCGCACGGCACCCTGCGTCACGCCGAACGCGTGCTGCCACTGCTCCTGGTCGTAGGTGCGGCCGAAAGCGTTGGTGTCGACCAGTCCGGCAGCCGAGACGAACCACTCGGGGAAGTACTCCTGCGCCGTCGCCTCCCGCGTGAAGTCGCGCGGTGCGACCGGGTCGCCGCTGAAGACGATCGTGGTGATCCCCGCCGACTTCAGCTTCGAAATCACCTGCGACGCGGTGGCCTGGATCGTGGCCGGGTTGAGCTCGTAGGCGATCACCTCCGCGAACGGAGCACCCGCCGCCTCCATGGCGGCCACGTACGCGTCGGCGAGGTCCTTCGACGCACCACTGCTCTCGAGGTACAGCAGACCGAGCCGGCGGGGCTGGTCGACGAACTCGTCGCCGGCGTACTCGGCGTTCTTGCCCACGATCTGCTTGGTGAGGAACTCGACGGCGTGGGCCTGCTTCTGCGCCTGGCTGCCGTCGAGGCCCCACACGTACGGATCGCGATCGACGTAGAACTGGGTCGGCTGCCCGGGCGTGCAGCTGATGCACATGATCTCGCGAGCGGCCAGTTCGTCCGCGAAGGCGCTGGTGAGCGCCGGGCCACCGAACACCACGAACGGCTGGTACTCCTCCGCGATGCGGGCGGCGTCGGCGCGGGCTGCGACGTCGTCGGCGGCGCCTCCGCTGCCCTCGAAGGTGATGAGGTTCACGCTGCGGCCGTACATCTCGAAGTACGTCTCGTAGTAGTCGATGATCTTCTCCATCGTCGCGAACTGGTCGCCATTGGTGTCGTCGACCGCGACGGCATCGCTGATGTAGGCGATGATCGGGTCGCCCTCCTGGCCCTCGTAGTAGACGATCGTGATCTCGTCGGCGGTGACGCCGACGTCGGTGGCGCCGCCGTTGTCACCGGTGAACGGCGCCATGCACGGTTGGGCGAAGAAGTCGGGCACCGCGATCTGGCCGGTGCTCGTGTCGCAACGCGGCCCCCAGTCGATCTGGTCGACCAGACCCTGCTCCTGGGCGGTGGCGAAGTCGAGCGGGTACGTGATCTCGGCGACGGTGGTCGTCGCGGGTGCGGCATCGGTGCCATCGCTGCTCGACGCCGGGGTCGTGGCCGCGGTCGTCGGTGACGCACCGTCGTCGGTCTCGACCGTGGTCGCTGCCGCTGCCGTGGTGGCGGTGCTCGCCTCGTCGTCATCGCCCCCGCTCGCGACGACGACGCCGATCACGATCGCCGCGACGGCGGCGACACCGACGATCGGGCCCCATCGCTTGAGCGCGCGGTTCCCGCCCCCTGGCGTCGCACCCGATCCCTGTGCCTGTGCTGGTTGCATCTCGTCCCCCTTCGGGTCGTCCTCGTGTCGTGTCTGTCTGTCGGTCGGTGTCGGTCGGTGTCGGTCGGTGTCGAACGGATCGTCGGTCAGCCGCTCGGGTTCGGCGTGGACCGCGTGAGTGCGGCGACGTCGGTGCCGAGGTAGCTCTCGACGACGGCCGGGTGGGTGAGCACCTCGCCGGGCGGGCCGATGGTGACCACCCGGCCCTGGTCGAGCGCGACGAGCCGGTCGGAGATCGACGAGACGAGCGGCATGTCGTGCTCGATCACGACGAGGGCCGCGCCCATCTCGTCGCGCAGACGGCGCAGCAACGGAGCGAGTGCCTCCACCTCGCGTTGGGCGATCCCGCTCGACGGTTCGTCGAGGAGGATGACGGTCGGACGATGGGCGACCTGGCAGGCGAGGTCGACCACACGCCGGGTGCCCGTCGAGAGCTCGCGCACGAACGACCGTCGGTAGGCGCCGAGGTTCATCAGCTCGACGAGCTCGTCGACGCGCATGGCCGTGCGCTCCTCGTCGTCGAACACCATCGGCAGACGCAGTGCTGCAGCGATCGCGCTGCGGTGCTCGATCCACCGCTCCAACGACACGGCGAGGGTCTCCGCGACCGTCATGTCGGGGAAGAGGCGTGCGTCCTGGAAGCTGCGTCCGAGGCCGCCTGCCGCCCGCTGTGCCGGATCCATCGCCGTCACGTCCACGCCGCCGAGGAGCACCGCGCCCGCCACCGAGGGAGTGAAGCCGCTGATGAGATCGAACAGCGTCGTCTTCCCGGCGCCGTTGGGGCCGACGACGCCGAGGATCTCCCGCGGCGCGAGCGACCACGACACGCCGTCGACGGCCCGGATCCCGCCGAACGAGCACGACAGTTCGCGGACCTCCAAGGCAGGAGTCGCCGTGCGGTCGACCTCGGGGGCGCCAGCGGACGGCGAGCCAGGATCCCCGTCATCGGCGGCGCCCGTCTCGCGCACGCCCACCGAGGCGTTCGACAGGAACACCGAGCGCAGCAGGTCGGGCCTCGCCAGAAGCTCGGCGGTCGGTCCGCTGAACCGGATGCGGCCACGCTCCATGAAATACGCACGCGTGGCGACCGTGAGCGCCACGTTCACGCTCTGCTCGACGAGGACGACCGCCACCCCGTCATCGGCGAGTCGACGCACGATCGGGAGCAGCTGCCCGACGATCACCGGGGCGAGGCCGAGCGACAGCTCGTCGATCAACAGCACGCGAGGCCGGGCGATGAAGGCCATGCCGAGCGCCAGCATCTGCTGTTGCCCACCCGACAGATCGGCGGCCGCCGCGCTCCGCCGGTCGGCGAGCACCGGGAACATCTCGAGCACCTCTCGCGTCGCCGCAGCGACGTCGTCGGGTCGGCGCCGCTGCGTCCACCCCGCGAGGCGCAGGTTCTCCTCGACGGTGAGCGATCCGAACACGCCCTGGCCGCCGGGCATCTGTCCGATCCCGAGCGCTGCGATCTCCTCCGGCGGGGCGTGCGTGACGTCGCGACCGTCGAGCACGACCGCGCCACGATCGGCCTCGACCACACCGCTGATCGCCTTCAGCAGCGTGCTCTTCCCGGCGCCGTTGGTGCCGAGCAGCGCCACGATCTCGCCCTCGCGCACGTCGATGTCGACCTCGAACAACACCTGCCGTTCGCCGTACCCGGCGTCGAGACCACGCACGATCAGCAGGTCGGCGCGGCCCGATCGGCGGGCGAACAGCGCCTCGCTGCGGGCAGCCGCCGCACGCCACACCTGGGCGATGTCGGCCACGATGACGTCGCCCACCGCACCGAGCATCACCGACCCCACCAGGAACAGTGGGACCAGGACGAGCATGCCCGTGCGGATGCCGAGGTGGTCGGCGATCCATCCGATGAGCGGGAGCACGAGGAGGCCGGGGATCACCCACAGCGAGGCGACCGAGAAGCCGGTGGCGCGAGCCCGGGCGGGGATCGCGAGTGAGAGCGACACGAGGATGCTCGGCCCGATGATCGCCAGCGCGGCCGAGATGACGCAGTTGAGGGCGACGGCCACCACGATGTTGGGCGACAGCGCGAACCCCACCGACAGCAGCGAGGTCCAGGCAGCGACCTTGGCACCGAAGCGGTTGACGGCGCGCATGTCACCGGCGAAGCGGCGCGTGACGATGCGCGCTCCGATCACGAGACCGAGCAGCTGGAACGGTTCGGCAACCGCGGCGGCGATGCCGCGGCCGCGCTCGTCGAGGCCGAACTCCTGCTCGTACATCAGCGACGCCAGCGTGACGAAGCCGATGAGCGACGTCGCGAGGAACGGCAGGCTCCACCAGAGGCGGCGCAGGCTCTCGATCTTGTGGACGGTGCGCCAGCTCTCGGCGAACGACGGCGTGGTCTCCTCGGTGGCGATCACCTCGTCGGAGGAACCCATCGCCCGTCGCTCCCAGCCGCCGCGCACGGGCTCGGGCAGTCGGAACGCCATCACGACGAACACCAACGTCGGGAGGACGAACACGAGGAACGGCACTCGCCAGTCGAACGCGTAGGCGAGCAGCCCGGCGACCAGTGGACCGATGAACGCACCGACGGCGTTGGCCGCTCGGTGGGTGCTGTACACCTTGCTGCGCGCCTCGATCGGGTAGTAGTCGGCGAGCAGCGAGTTGTGGGTGGGGTCGATCACGGCCTTGCCGACCGAACTGCCGCTGCGTGCGATCCCGAGCACCACGATGCCGGTGGCGAGGCCGGTCATGCCGCTGAAGCAGGCCCAGCCGATCGCACCCGCGATGGCGAGCGGCACCCGGCGAGAACGGTCGGCGTACTGAGCGATCGGCACCTGCAGCGCGAGTGCGGCGAGCGACACGATCGCGACGAGGCCCAGGACCCCGCTGTTGTCGAGCCCGAACTCGTCGCGGATGTTGGGCAGGAGGATCCCGAACGCCGTGCGGTCGAGTTCGTCGACGGCATTGAGGCCGAACAGGACGACGAGCGGGAACGCGGACTCGCCGCCGCAGATGTCGCGGAGCCACCGACCCGGGTGACGGATCCCCTCGCGCACGGTGGTCATCCAGCACCCACCAACGACTCGTCATCGGGTTCGTTCCGGTCCGGAGCACGGCGCTCGGCCGCTGCGACTTCGGCCGACACGTCATCCGATCCGACCGATCCGCGGGACGGATCGGACCGTGTGAGTCGCCCGACCACCAGATCCCGGAGGCGGACCCACAACCCTCCCAACCCGCCGGGCAGCACGAGCAGCACCACCAGCACACCGAAGCCCGTGGAGAGCACCTGCCATTCGGGTGCGGTGATGAACCAGCGGGTGCCGCGCAGGTACGCGGCGCCGAGCAACGCACCGCCGAGCGACCCGAGACCGCCGATGACAGCCGAGATGAAGACCGCGAAGCTCTCGCCGGTGTCGTAGCTCGTGATCACGAACGACTGGTTCAGGTGGGCGTACAGCGCGCCGCCGACGCCGGCCACGGCACCCGAGATCACGAACGCCGTGAGCTTCGCCCGCACCGCCGGGACCGCGAAGCTCTGCGCCGCCCGTTCGTTCTCGCGCAGGGCGATGATCACGCGGCCGGTCCGCGAGCGGCGGATGCCGAGCAGCGCCAGGTACACGATCGCCAGAACCGCGACCGAGTACGCGTAGTAGCGGGTCGGCGTGGACACGTCGATGCGACCGAACAGCGGAGGCCGCTCGAAGCGTTGATCGGTGCGGGGGAACCAGCCGAAGAAGCGATCGTTCAACAGCCAGAACTGAACGGCCAACCCGAACGCGAACGTGGTGACGGCGAGGTAGAGCCCACGCAGCCGCAGCGCCGGGACTCCCACGACGAACGCCGCTGCCGCGCCGGCCGCCCCACCGATCAGCAGGGCGAGGGAGAGGTCGACGTTCCACCTCGACGTGCACGTGGCGCTCACGGCAGCACCGATACCGACGATGGCCATCTGGCCGAGCGACAGCTGGCCCGCCCACCCGGTGAGCACCACCAACGACATCCCGATGATCGCGAACGCGACGAGCGCGGAGGCCTTGAGCACGTGGTCGACACGGAGCACGACGGGCAGGAGCACGAGCGCACCCACGCCCGAGGCGAGCAGGGTCCACCGCAGCGTGTTCACCCACGGGTTCGCCAGCATGTCGGGAGCGAGTGGACGGACCTCGTCGGCACCCCGCCAACTCGACGTCGTGTCGAGCTCGCGGCGTCCACTGCCCTGGTGCTGCACCAGCAGCGCCACGAACATGACCGCGGCCATGATCGGGTAGGCCGCGAACGGCGTCTCCGAGTTCCACTGCACCCCCGCCTCGAGCAGCCCGAGCGCAACCGACATCGCGACGATCGTCGGCAGCCGCTCCAACCGGCCGATCACCAGCGCGGCCAGCGCCTGCAGCAGTGTGGGCAGTCCCACCGCCGTCCCGAGCGGCACGCCGGTGATCCCGCTCTTCAGGAACAGCGCGAGGGACGCGAGAGCCGCGGCGAGCGCCCAGACGACGGTGTTCAAGCGAGTGACGGGAATACCGAGCATGGCGGCGCGATCGCTGCGTTCGGCGCTCGCCCGCACCGCGAGGCCCGCACGCGTGCGGGTGAGGAACAGGCCGACGGCGGCGATGGTGACCGGGGCGAGGACGAGGGCGATGAGGTCGTTCGCGTTCAGGATGAACGTCCCGACCGTGAGCTTCCAGTCGAGCGGCGGCGGGATGCGCTCGCTCGCGAGGTTGCGGCCCCACCAGCGGGGCACCAGGATCCCGAGCGCCACGAGGAGCTGGACGACGCCGAGCGTCGCCACGGTGAGCACCAGTCGTGGCGATCGCCGGAAGCGGCGGACGATCGCCATCTCGACGATCACGCCGAGGACGAGGCCGAGCACGATCGACGACGCGAGTCCGAGCAGGTACGGCCATCCCCAGAACAGCACGAACGACGCCGCGAACGCCGTCGGCACCGACCCGAGCTCGGCCTGGGCGAAGTTCACGACCCGATTGGCCCGGTACACGAGCGCCATGCCCATCGCGAGCATGGCCCCGAGGAGGCCGAGCACCGCACCCCGGATCCAGTTGCCGAGCGGCATCGGATAGACGATCAGTTGGATCGCGAGCACGGCAACCACCGACGCGAGCGCGACGACGCGTCCCCGGTCGTGACGGATCCAGTCGCTCGGCACCCCCATGCGTCGCACGGGTGGGACCGTACCCGATCGACGACGTGGCCGCTTCCGGACCCTCGTCTACCATCGGAACGCATGGCTGGCCGAGGACCGTGGACCCGACATCCGCGAGCGATCCACCTCCGGCGGACCTCCCGGCTGGCCGACATCGCCGTCGGCACGCTCGACGGCTTCCGCATCCACCAGACCGGGCGCAGCGCAGCACTGGTGTCGCACTTCGGCTTCATCTCGGTGTTCCCGCTGTTCCTGGTGTTCACGACGATCCTCGGGTTCGTGCTGCAGGACGACCCGGAACTGCAGGCGAAGATCGTCGACTCCGCCCTGGCCAAGCTGCCGTTGATCGGCTCGACCCTCGCGTCGAGCCCCGACCAGCTCCAGGGGAGCATCGCGGTCCTCGTGTTCGGTCTCCTGCTCGCCGTCTGGAGCGGTCTGAAGGCGTTCGTGGCGCTGCAGGGAGCGCTGGACAACACCAACGACGTGGCCCTCGACGACCGCAACGGCTTCGTCACGACGCGGCTGCACGCCCTCGGCGGCATCGGCATCGTCGGCCTCGCACAGGCGGCGAGCGCGTTCCTCACGAGCGTGGTCACTGCGGCCGGTCTGCCGGCGATGAGCAACGTGTTGCTGGTGTTGGCGGCGGCCGCGGTGAACGCGGTCGTGCTCGGGTGCACCTATCGCTGGTTGACGAGCGCAGCGGTGACCTGGCGTTCGGTGTGGCCGGGCGCTGTGTTCGCCGGCATCGGCTTCTCGCTGCTGCAGGTGGTCGGCACCACGGTGATCGCCCGCTCGCAGGAGAACGCCGAGAACGTCTACGGCGACTTCGCCGCGGTCATCGCACTCCTCGCCTGGCTCTCGCTGCACGCGACGGTCGCACTCGTGGGTGCCGAGGTGAACCGGGCGATCGTCACCTCGCCCTACTGGCCGAGCCGCTCGGCCGACACGAGCGTCGGCGACTGAGCACTCGGGATCGGGCCCCGCACGCGACGAACCCCCGGACCGGGGTCCGGGGGTTCGTGCGGTGGTTCGGTTGCCGAGGGCTCCGGCGCTGACCGGAGCGCTCAGGGATGTCACACCAGTGCGGGCTCCTTGGCGGGCTCGTGGGCGACCAGCAGGACCGTCTCGTCCTTCTTGGTCGTGAAGGCGTGGACCATGCCGGCGATCGAGAGCAGCACCATCAGGGCGGCGAAGATGTAGACGATCGTCGCTGCGAGGGCGGCCCGCTCACCGAAGATGCTGAAGCCGTAGGTGGTGAGCAGCAGGCCGCGGAGGGTCTCGCCCTTGAACATCGTCTCACGGAGCGTCGTGGCCGAGTCGATCTGAGCCTGGATCTCGTCCGTCGGCTGGCCGGCATCGGTGGCTGCCTGGAGGTCGGCCTTCAGACCCCGGGTGATGCCACCGAGCGTGGCGTAGGTGGCGCCGTCGAAGCCGGCTTCGGTCGCACCTTCACGCATGTGGAGGGCGATGTACTCGTTCGCGTAGCACTCGGACTTCTTGCCGCTGTCGAGTGCGGTGCCGGCGTAGTCCACCAGGCAGTCGGCGGCCTTCTCCTCATCGCTGAGGTTCTCGGCCGGTGTGAACGCGATCTGCTGTTGCGACAGCTGATCCTTGACGTAGTCCTCCGCGAAGTTGGCCTGGTTGGTGAGCACCAATCCGAGCACCAGGAGGAGCAGCCCGAAGACCAGGCCGCCGAGGCTGAATGCGATGTCCAATGTGCGACGCTTCATCTGTCGACCCCTTGTTCGTTCCCGACACGCTGTGTGTCGTTGAGTTGATTGTCTGCGCAATCAACCGGAGCGTTCAGGGCCGAACGTCCCGCTCGCACGGGACCATCGCGTCAAGTGCGATCGTGCTCACCCGTTCGGGTGAGCACGCTGATCGCGCTGTTCTCGGCCGGTCAACAGAGCACCGAACCGGCCGTCTCGAGGTCGGCCGACGAGTCGCCCACGAGCACGTGGTACGCCCCTGACGGCACCACCCACGCCGATGACGCGACATCCCAGACGGCGAAGGCGCGCTCGGGCAACCACATCTCCGCGGTCACGGTCGCGCCGGGCTCGGCGTGCACCTTCGCGAAGCCGCGAAGCTCCCGTACGGGACGACGGGGTCCGTCGTCGGGTGCGGCGACGTAGCACTGGACGACCGTGCTGCCGGCGCGTGCGCCGGTGTTGGTGACCGGGACGCGCACGACGATCCCGTCGGCGATCGTGCCGGTGAGCTCGGCGGGGCCGAACGACCACGACGTGTACCCGAGCCCATGTCCGAACGGGAACGCCGGGGTGATCGCACGGGCGTCGTACCACCGGTAGCCGATGAACTGGTGTTCGTCGTACCGGGCGAGACCGCCCTGGCCGGGGTGCGACAGGAACGCAGGTGTGTCCTCCAACCGGGCAGGGATCGTCATCGGCAGCCTGCCACCCGGCTCGGCCTCGCCGAGGAGCATCTCGGCCACTGTGTTGCCGAACTCCTCGCCCGGGAACCACACCTGCAACACCGCGGCGACGTCGCCGAGCCACGGCATCGTCACCGGCGATCCGGTGTTGAGCACGACCACGGTGTTCGGGTTCACCTCGGCCACACGCCGCACCAGTTCGTCCTGCCGTCCGGGCAGCGCCATGGTGGTGCGGTCCTCGCCCTCGGTCTCCCAGTCGGCGTTGGTGCCCACGACCACGACCGCCGCATCCGCATCGGCAGCGGCTCGCACGGCAGCGTCGACGGGATCGATGAGTTCCGGGCCGAGTGCGCCGACCTGCACCCCGCGCATCTGCTCGTGTTCGAACATGGCGATCTCGAGTTCGACCAACACCTCGACGCCCGCCTCCAACGCGACCGTGGCTCGGATCTCGGGGCTGCCGTTGCCGAACATGAAGCCGCCCGTCTGTGGCGTCGACAGGTCGACCACCACCTCGCCCGCGATCGTGAGCACGGCGGGACCGACGGCGACGACGCCGACCTCCCAGTCGCCGGTGACGTCGGGGACGAACGAGCCCGTGATCGTGGCGCCGAATCGGTGCCGTGAGATGCCGGGGGCGGGGTCCTCCATCCACATGAAGCCCAACCGGTCGGTGGTCGTCTCGACGGTCGTGCCGTCCGCACCGCGGTACACCACGTCGAACCGACCGCGCAGCACCGGCAGGCGCTTCTCGATCGAGCATCCCTGTTCGGTGCGCACGTCGACGCCCCGGGCCTGCAGCGCACCGAGCAGCGGGACCGGGCGATTGGCGCGGACGCGGGCGCTGCCACCGCCCTGGATCTGTCCCCGGGTCGCGTACGGCCCGATCAACGCGACCGACGACCCCGCCGCGAGGGGCAGGCCCGTCACGCCATCGTCGCCGACCCGGTTGGTGAGCAGCACGCTGCCCGCGATCGCGGCGGCGCGGATGAGCTCACGGGTCTCGTCGGCGTCGTCGGTGACCTCGTCGCCGGCGGCGATGCCGCTCGTCCGGTCGGTGAGGCCGCACCACTCGAACAACTGCAGCAACCGGCGGACGCACTCGTCGACGTGCGACACGTCGACGTCGCCGTCGAGGACGGCGCGCACGAGCGCGTCGCCGCGCTTGCGGGTGGGACCGGGCATCTCCAGGTCGAGACCGGCGAGCGCGGACGCGACCGTGTCGTGATGGGCGTACCAGTCGCTGACGATCACGCCGTCGAAACCCCACTCGTCGCGCAGGAGGTCGCGCATCAGGCCGGGGTCGTCGGCCACGTACCGACCGTTCACCTTGTTGTAGCTGCTCATGATCGAGCGCACGTCGGCGCCGCCCTCGTCGAGCGGCCGGACCGCCGCCTCGAACGGCACGAGGTAGAGCTCGCGCAGCGTGCGCTCGTCGACCTCGCTCGAGATCGTGGTCCGTTCGAATTCGGTGTCGTTGGCGATGAAGTGCTTGATGCACGCGGCGACGCGCTGCGACTGCACGCCTTTCACGTAGGCGACCGCGAGATGGGCGGTGAGCGTGGGGTCCTCGCTCATGCACTCGAAGTTGCGGCCGCCGATGGGCGTGCGATGCAGGTTCACGGTGGGCGCGAGCAGCATCTGCGCCCCCTTGGACCGGCACTCGCGGCCGAGGGCGGCGCCCACCGCTTCGACGAGGTCGGGGTCGAAGCTGGCACCGAGCGAGGTGCCACAGGGGAACGACGCCGACGCAGGCCCGTTCCACGAGGTGCCGCGCACCCCGGCCGGACCGTCGCTGCAGCGCAGGACGGGGACCCCGGGCAGCGCCACGGTGTGCCAGCCGTCGGCACCGGTCAGCAACGACACCTTCTGCTCCAGCGAGAGGCTCGCGAGCACCTCCTCGGCTTGGAACTCGGCATCGACTTCTCGGGCGGACGGTGCTTCGGGGTCGGCGTCGAACGACATGGCGGCAGTCTTCCAGATGGGTGGTCCGGGCTGCAGCGGCCGCGATGACGGGGCGTCACTTAGGCTGACGGCCATGAAGCAGCGAGCCCGCACGGACGAGGACAAGCAGTCGCGCCGCGGCGACATCCTCGACGCGGCCCGGGCGGTGTTCGACGAGCTCGAGGTCGACGCGTTCACGATGGACGCCGTGGCCTCGTCGCTGGGGCTCGCCAAGGGCACGCTGTACCGCTACGTGCCGACCCGAGAGGCCCTCCTGCTCGCGCTGGCGCTCGACGAGTACATCGCGTGGTTCGACGAGTTCGATGCCCGCCTCACCGCACTCCCGGCCGGGGGCGACCACATCGATGTCCCGGCCGCCGTCGCCGGCGAGATGACCGACACCCTGCTCGCACGACCGCGGTTCCTCCGACTCGCGTCGCTGGTCGCGACGGTGCTCGAGCGCAACGTCCCGTTGGAGACGGCCCGCGACTTCAAGAGCTGCGTCGTGTCACACAGCGCCCGTACGGCGGCCGCCCTGGCCGATCGGTTGGGCTGTTCGGCGTCGGAGGCCAAGCGTGTGCTCGTGCTCACGCAGGCGCTCACCGTCGGCCTGTACCACCACGCCCACCCCGCGCCGGTGGTGGCCGAGGTACTCGCCGACGCGTCGTTCGCGGGCGCCAGGGTCGACTTCGGCCCCGACCTCCGCTTCGGCATCGAGGCCCTGCTCCGCGCCGCCGCCTGAACATCCGCGACGATCGAAGCGGTGTGGTGCGGTGCGGTGTGGTGCGGTGTGGTGCGGTGCGGTGCGATGACTCGAGCCGGCGAGCACCGTCCGACCTGCATGTCCACGTACGTACTCATTCCGGGAGCCGGTGGTGACGCCTGGTACTGGCACCTCGTCGCTCCACTGCTCGAGGACGCGGGTCACCGCGCACTTCCCGTCGGCCTTCCCGCGAGCGACCCGGATGCCGGCCTCGACGCGTACGTCGCGGCGGCGCTCGATGCCGTCGGCGCCGTGGACGCTGCGAATGGGGACGTGGTGGTGGTCGGGCAGTCGCTCGGGGGGTTCACCGCTCCGATGGTCGCCGAGCGGCTCGGCGCCTCACTGCTCGTCTTCGTGGCCGCCATGATTCCGCAGCCGGGTGAGACGGCCGGCGACTGGTGGTCCACGAGCGGCTTCCACGACGTGTGGGGAGACCAGCAGATGGACACCATGGAGCACTTCCTCCACGACCTGCCTCCCGCCGTGCTCCAGGACGTCCTGGAGCGGGGAGAACCCGACCAGACCGGCCGTGTGATGGCGGACCCGTTCCCGCTCGCGGCGCTGCCGTCCATCCCGACGCGAGGCATCGCGGCGACGAACGACCGCTTCTTCCCGGTCGGCTTCATGGACCGCCTCATCCGGGACCGCCTCGGCGTCGAGCCCGAACACGTCGCGGCGGGTCACCTGCCGGCGCTGGCCAACCCCACCGGACTCGTCGAGTTGTTGCTGGCCTGATCGACCGACACCATCGATGCCGGTGACGTGCAGCGCGTCGCCACGCTGCGAGCGGTCGTCGAGGTGTCCGGCATCATGTCCCCATGAAGTTCGGCCTGTTCGGCATCAACAACGGCGCGCTCGCGGACCCGGACTCGGCCGTGCGAGCCGCACGAGCGGCCGAGACAGCAGGGTTCGACTCGGTGTGGACCGGCGAGCACGTGGTGCTCCCCGATCCCCAAGAGCCGCCGTCGCCGGCGCCGCCGCGCATGCCGATGCTGGACCCGGCGGTAGCGCTCGCCTACATCGCCGCCCACACGTCGACGATCGCGCTCGCCACCGGGATCATCATCCTGCCGCAGCGCAACCCGCTGGTGCTCGCCAAGGAACTCGCGAGCCTCGACGTGGTCTCCAAGGGACGGCTGTGGTTCGGCTACGCGGCGGGCTACCTGCACCAGGAGTTCGCTGCGTTGGGCATCCCGTTCGACGACCGCGGCGCACGCTGCGACGAGTACCTCGACGCGATGCTCGAGGTGTGGGACAGCGACTCGCCCACCTTCGCCGGCGAAACCGTTTGCTTCAGTGGGATCGATGCGCACCCCCGGCCCGTCCAGCGGCCACACCCCCGGTTGATCGTCGGCGGCCGCAGTGCGCCGGCGTTCAGGCGGACCGTTCGCCGTGCCAACGGGTGGTACGGGTTCGCACTGTCACCCGAAGCGGTGGCGACGTGCGTCGCCGGCCTGGAGCGGGCGGCTACCGACGTCGACCGGCCCGCGGAGCTCGGCGAACTGGAGTTGACCGTCACCCCACCGCCCGGGCCGGTCGACGCCGACACGGTCGACCGGTACCGACAACTCGGCGTGGCGCGCCTCGTGATGCTGCCGCGAGCCAACGACGTCGAGAGCATCATCCAGTTCGTGAACGAAACCGCCGAGACCCACCTCGGCTGAGCCGTCATGCGGGATCGTCGACCGCCGTCCCGCTGGCCGTGACAACACGACGGGGTATCGCTGCCGATCGGCGTCGGGGGACAGCGGCGGGTTGAGTTCGTCCCTACCGAACGATGAAGCTCGGAGCATGGCTCGTTTCACTCAACTCGTCGTCGACTGTGGCGGTCCCGCTGCTCTTGCGTTGTTCTGGGCTGCGGCGCTCGACGACTTCGAGATCCGGGGGTACGACGACGCCGAGATCGCGAGGCTCGCGGCGATGGGTCGAACGCCCGAGTCCGATCCGTGCGTCATCGTCGACGGCCCGACGTTCGAGATCTGCTTCCAGGAAGTGGCCACGCTTCCCTCCGGGAAGAGGGCCGTGCATCTCGACATCTCGACGTCGAACCGGCCGCTGGAGCGCGATCGTCTGGTGTCTCTGGGAGCGACGATCGTCCAGGAGTTCGACGACCACACGTGGATGCGCGATCCCGAGGGCAACGACTTCTGCATCGTCGACGAATGACCGTCGGTATGGGGCAGGGCTCCGTCCCGCCGTCAGCGGGCAGGCGGTCGCCCGAGAGCGTCGCGGATGAGATCGATGTGTCCTGAGTGGCGGGCGGTCTCGTCGATCATGTGCGCCAGGAGCCAGCGAAGGTTGACGGGCTTGTTGCCGAACGACGGGGACGCGGCAAGCGTGTCCAGCGAGGTGCACGCACTGGTGGCGTCTCGGCTCCGGCGGCATGCGTTCCGGTAGAGGTCGACGATGGTGGCGAGCGGGTCGTGATCTGCGGAGCGGAATGACCAGTCATGTGCCTCGGCGGGGTCGACCGATCGCCAGGGCTCCGGGAGGTCGAGCCCGAGCATCTTGTGCTGGAACCACCGGTCCTCGGTGAAGGCGAGGTGCTTGACAATGCGGCCGATGCTCAGGTCCGTCGACGTCAGTGGTCTGGCGTGGATGTCGTCGTTCGACAGGTCTCGTGTCTGGGTCAGGATGGCGCGGCGTTCCTCGTCGAGTCGTTCCGTGAGACCGATCCGCTCCGTCGCTGGCTGAAGGTCGGCGAAGTGGTGGCTCGAGGACACGTCGCGATTGTCGCATCTGGCTTGGCAGCGCCGGAACGCGTTGTCGATGGACGACTGACCAGGCAACAGCAACTGTCCGGACACGACTGATGAGGACCCGGCGGTCCGGGGGCGGAATGTGGGCCGTGGGTTTCTGTGTCGGGGTGTGGTGGTCCAGCGGCCCCCACCCGCCACCGAGAGCGCGGTTGGCGGTGCGCACAC
>CAUJET010000058.1 GCA_963169665.1 Actinomycetota bacterium
CATCCGCACCCTCACCATCAACCCCAACCACCGATACCACGGCACCGGCCGACCCCCAGGCGGCCCCAAAGGACCCCGAAAAAGCAAACATCCCGGACCCTGATGAGGGTCCGGGACTTGCCGATGTCTCGCGACATCACATGGCGGAACGGGAGGGATTCGAACCCCCGGGCCTTGTGAGCCGGCCGCTTTCAAGGCGGCTGCATTTGTCCGCTCTGCCACCGTTCCGGGCGACACGCTAGCGGTCGGACCTCGTTCGGCACCCGCTCGGTTCCGATGCCCGTCGGCGCCGGTACGGGACCGATACGGTCGCTCGACATGAGCGTGCTCAACGTCCGCGGGGTCGACCTGCACCACGACCTGTCGGGTCAGGGCCCCACCATGATCTGGGGCCACGGCCTCACCAGCAGCCGCGCCCGCGAGGACGCCACGGGGCTCGTCGACTGGGGTCGGGTGCGTGAACACGCCCGGGTGCTGCGTTACGACGCCCGCGGTCACGGCGAGAGTGGCTCGACCGCCGACCCGGGCGACTACCACTGGCGTGCACTCGCCCACGACCAGCTCGCCCTCGCCGATGCGCTCGACATCGAGCGCTACGTCGCCGGCGGCGCCTCGATGGGCTGCGCCACCGCCCTGCACGCCGCCGTCCTCGCACCCGAGCGCATCGCTGCGCTCGTGCTCGTGATCCCGCCCACCGCGTGGGCCACACGGGCTGCTCAGCAGCAGGGGTACGAGCTCAGCGCCCAACTGGTCGAGCAGGGCCAGTTCGACCTCATCGTGCAGGGCTCGCGCGCCACGCCATCACCCGATCCGCTGGTCGACGAGCCGTCGTGGAAGGACGGCTTCGAGGAGATGCTGCGCACCACCGACCCGGTGCGCCTCGCGCGCATCTTCCGCGGTGCGGCCGTCACCGATCTGCCCGAACCCGACGCGATCGAGGCGATCGACGTGCCGACCCTCATCCTCTGCTGGACCGGCGATGCGGGCCATCCGTTCTCGACCGCCGAGCGGCTCGCCGAGATGATCCAGGGATCGCACCTCGCGGTGGCCAGCACCCCTGATCAGCTGGCCCGCTGGACCGACCGGATCACCGGCTTCCTCGACGGCCTCGCCTGAGCCAGGGTCGCGCCCACCGACCGGCCTCAGGCCAGGCTCGGGATCACCTCGCTGCCGAACATCGTGATCGTCCGGTGCAGTTCGGCCTCGGGGAGACCACCCATGTCGAACATGACCAGGTGGGTGTCGAGGTGCAGCAGCTCCCGCAACTGGCCCATCCGGTCGAGTACCTCTGCGGGGCTGCCGCACAACGCCATCGAGCGAACGGTGCTGTCGTAGTCGAACGGAGGAATCGACGTGATGCCCATGCCGGTCGCGATGAACTCGGTCACCCACGTCATGTAGGTCGTGTATCGGGGCTCCCAGGTGGCGCGAGCCTCCTGCGACGTGGCCGCGACGTGACCATGGCTCACACAGCCGATCCTGGCGTCGGATCGGGCCCGACCCTCGGCCTCCCAGCACGCCAGGTATCGCTCCACGACGGGGACGAACGCCTCGGGCCGACCGAACACGGTGGGCAGGATCAACCACAGGCCGAGGCGAGCGGCCAGCTCGACGGACTCGACCGATCCGGCTCCCAGCCACATCGGCGGCCGAGGCGTCTGCATCGGTCGCGGCAGCACGTGCACACCGTCGAGCGCTGCCCGGTGACGACCGCTCCACGTGACCGGCCCGTCGGTCTCCCAGATCTGCACGAGCAGGGCCACGTGCTCGTCGAAGGCGGCCCTGGCGTCGGCGGCGTCCTGGCCGAACGCGGCGAAGGTGTGCGGGAACGCAGTGCCGCGACCGATCACCGGCTCCACCCGTCCGCCCGACAGCAGGTCGACCGTTGCATAGTCCTCGGCCACGCGCACCGGGTCGAGGTTGGCCCCCAGGGTCACCCCGGTCGACAGTCGGAGCGAGGTCGTCCGCTCGGCGATCGCGGCGAGGACGATCGGCGGCGCGGAGAGGATGTAGTCGCAGAAGTGGTGCTCGCCGAGGTGGACCGATCGGAAGCCGACCTGCTCGGCGAGCACCGACTGCTCGACGAGGGATCGATGGCGCTGGGCCTGGGTCACCTTCACCTTCGTCACCGGATCGGTGAGGTGATCCCCGAGCGACAACAGACCGACGTCCATGGACGGGACCGTACCCAGGGCGCGGCGCGGGGACCGTCAGCGGAGCGCCGCCCACCGCACCGATGCGGTCGCAGGATCAGCCGGCCAGCGCGGCCTTCACCTGGGCGGCGATCTTGGCGCCATCGGCGGAGGTGCCGGCCTTGGCCCGCACGGCCGACACCACGCGTCCCATCGCCTTCATCCCGGTGGCACCGTCAGCGGCAGCTGCTGCGATCTCGTCGGCCACCAGCGTCGCCAGCTCGTCGTCGCTGAGCGCAGCAGGCAGGTAGGCCTCCAGCACGGCGGCCTCGGCGCGCTCGCTCGCCACCTTCTCGGCGCGGCCGGCGGTCTGGAACGCGTCGGCGGCCTCGTGGTGCTTCTTCACCTCGACGGCGAGCACGGCGAGCACCTGGTCGTCGCCCAGTTCGGTCAGCTCGCTCCCTGCGGTCTCGGCGACGGAGATGGCCGACAGCGCCTGACGGAGCGCCGACAGCGCCAGCTCGTCGCGGGCCTTCATCGCTGCGGTCAGCGCGGTCTTCAACTCGTCCTTCACACTCATCCCGGTCACACCCATCTCACACCCATCTCATTCGTCTCGTGTCACTCGATCTCGGCCTCGATCTCGGCCTCGATCTCGGCCTCGTGGTCGGCCTGCCGCGCCCATCAGTCGGGGCGGATGTGGCGTCGCAGCGACGCCACCCAGTCGTCGGCCTCGCGCCAGCGCTGATCGGCGTGCTCGCGCGCCTCGCGCGCGTGCGCACCGGCGGCCGGGTACGACCCCAGGAACTTCACCCGACCCTGCTTCGCACGCAGCGCGCGCATGGCGTCGGCCAGCAGTTCGTCGGCGACGTGGCCGTCGGCGTAGACGATGAAGCAGTAGTCGCCGAGGCCACCGTCCTTGGTGGGGCGCGACAGCAGGTTCGACAGGTTGATGCGGCGGGCCGCGAACTCCTGCAGGATCGAGATCAACGAACCCGGCTCGTCGGCGCGTTGGTAGATGACGAGCGCCGTGCGGTCGTGCCCGGTCGGCGCCGGCACGCCCTCACGGGCCACGACGACGAACCGTGTCTGGTTGCCCGGGTGATCGGCGATGTCGGGGACGAGGATCTCGAGGCCGTAGAGCTCGGCGGCGGTGCGCGGCGCGACGGCCGCGTGGCCGACCCCGAGTTCGCTCGCGAGGCGGGCGCCCTCCGCGGTGGAGTTGGCAGCGCGCAGCTCGGCCTGGCCGACGTGGTTGCGGAGGAACGCGTGGCACTGAGCGGTCGCGACCGGGATCGACAGCACCACCTTGACGTCCTCGATCGACGTGCCCTTCGGCGCCATCAGGCAGTGCTCGATGTCGAGCACCACCTCGCGCTGGATGAGCAGGTCGTGGCTGAACGCGAGCTCGTCCTGGGTGAGGTTGACCGCACCCTCGATCGAGTTCTCGATCGCGACGAAGCCGAGGTCGACCTCGCCGTTCTCGACGGCGTCGAGCACGTCGGGCATCGTACGGAACAGCACGAACTCGGCCTGGGCGAGATCCGGCTGCGACTTCAGCGCCTGCTCGGTGAAGGTGCCGAGCGGGCCCAGGAACCCGATGCGTGTCATCCCCCCAGGCTACGGGCTGGACCCGGTTCGGCCAGGTGAGGTTTCCCGCCCGGACACCCCGACCACCTGGGAACGTTCTGGTCGCGCATCGTGTCGCTGGGCGAGAAGATGCGCGACCAGAAGGAACTCCGACGGGTCACGGGCCAGAATGGGCGGGTGGACGAGGCGCGGCTCCGCCGATTGATCGATGACATCCGAACGGGGGCGACCTCTCCCGACGACGCCGTCGCGGAACTGCGCCGGTTGCCGTTCGCCGACGTCGGCGACGCTCTGGTCGACCACCACCGTGCGCTGCGCCAGGGGCTGCCCGAGGCCATCTACGGCCCCGGCAAGTCGCCCGAGCAGTGCGTGCGCATCGTCACCGAGCTGCTCGACCACGACGACGGACCCGTGCTGCTCACCCGCACCACCGACGACCAGCGCAAGGCCGTGCTGGCCGAGCACCCCGAGGGCGTCGTCGGATCCGGGTGCGTCGCGTGGCGCCTGCCCGAGCCCTACCGGCCGTTCCGCGTGCTCGCGGTGAGCGCCGGCACGGCCGACGTCCCCGTGCTCGACGAGGCCGTGTTCACCCTGCGCGCCTACGGCTTCGATCCCGACCGGCTCACCGACGTCGGGGTCGCCGGCCTCCACCGCCTGCTCGCCCATCTCGACCGGGTCACCTCTGCCGACGCCATCCTCGTCGCGGCCGGCATGGAGGGCGCCCTCGCCAGCGTGATCGGCGGGCTCACCGCCGTGCCCGTCATCGCAGTGCCGACCAGCGTCGGGTACGGCTCGGGCCTCGAGGGTGTCACCGCACTGCTGGCCATGCACGCCTCGTGCGCGAGTGGCGTCACCGTCGTCGGCATCGACAACGGCTTCGGCGCGGCGTGCGCGCTGGCCCGCATCCTCCGGGTGCCCGCATGAACGACGGGCCGACCGCGCCGCGCACGGCCTGGTTCCACTGCTTCGCCGGCACCGCGGGCGACATGACCATGGGTGCCCTCGTGCACGCGGGCGCCGACCCGGTCGAGGTCGCGAGCATCGTCGGGGCGCTCGAGGTGGACGGCTACCTGCTCACCTTCGAACCCGTGCTGCGGTGCGGCATCGCCGCGACACACGCACTGGTCGTGGTCGACGACGACGGCCTCGCTCACGAGCACCACGCACACGACCACGGGCACTCGCACGACCACGACCATTCGCACGATCACTCGCACGATCACTCGCACGACCATCACGACCACTCGCACGACCACGACCACGACCACGGCGGCCATCGCCCGTATCGGGTGATCCGGGAACTGCTGGAGGCCGCCGACGGGCTGCCGCCGCGGGTGCGCGACCGGGCCCTGCGCACCTTCCGCGTGCTCGCCGAGGTCGAAGGACGCATGCATCGGATGGATCCCGACGAGGTCGAGTTCCACGAGGTGGGCGCGATCGACGCGATCGTCGACGTCGTCGGCGCCTGTGCTGCGCTCGAGGTGCTCGGCATCGACCGCATCGTGTGCAGCCCCATCACCGTCGGTCAGGGGCGAGTGCAGGCCGCCCATGGCGACCTGCCCAACCCGGCACCGGCGGTGCTCGACCTGCTCGCGCTCCGACAGGCCCCGAGCCGAGGCATCGCCGATCACCGTGAGCTGGCCACACCCACCGGGGTGGCGCTGATGGTGGCGCTCGCCGACGAGTTCGGCCCGATGCCTGCGATGGCCGTCCACTCGGTCGGCTACGGCGCCGGCACCCGAGACATCCCCGGACGACCGAACGTGGTGCAGGTCGTGATCGGCGACGCGATGGTGTCGAGCCCCGGACCCGGTCAGCCGGTGGAGCTGCTCGAGTGCAACGTCGACGACGTGACCGGCGAGGTGGTGGCGCACGCCATCGCCCGCCTGCTGGCCGCCGGCGCCCACGACGCGTGGGCCACCCCGATCGTGATGAAGAAGGGCCGGCCGGCGTTCACCGTGCACGCACTGTGCGACGCCTCACGCGTCGACACGATCCGCACCGTCATGGTCGACGAGACCGGCACGCTCGGCGTGCGCGGATCGGCGATGCACCGGTGGCCGCAGCAGCGAACCGAAGGTGCCGTCAGCGTCGACGGGCACACGGTGCGCGTGAAGCTGGCTGCCGGTCGGGTGAAGGTGGAGCACGACGACGCCGCTGCCGCGGCTGCCGCGCTCGGACTGCCCCTGCGCATGGTGATGGACCGTGTCGTCGCCCTCGCCGGCGATCAGCCCCGTTCGTCTCAGCCCAGCGCGTCGTCGACGAACGCCTGAATCCCGTCCTGGCCGAGCTCGCCCGACGAGCGGCCGAGCACCGTGCCGTCGGTACCGATGATCACGCTGAACGGGAAGCCGGACACACCGAAGCCGATGGCCGCCTCGTTGTCCTGGCTGTCGGCGATGACCGGCCAGGTCCAGTCCATCTTCGGGATCCACTCCGATGGCGGGTAGTTGTCGCGATCCGGCGCGACCGCGGTGGTGACCGCGATGACCTGCAGGCCCTCGGGCACACCGCCGGCGTCGCGCCACGCGAGCAGCTCGGGGATCTCACGGTTGCAGTGGGGGCACCAGTGCGCGAGGAACACCAGCATCACGGGGCCCTTCGACGGGTCGACGGTGACCGGCGTGCCGTCGAAGGCGAACCCCGACAGCGTCGGCGCGGGCGTGCCCACCGCGGGATCCTCACCGTCGGGCTTCTCCACGAGCAGCGTGCCGCCGAGGGTGACGGGCCACACCTCGGCCACCTCGCCACCGGCGCCACCGCTGTTCGTCGCCGTCGTCGCCGACGAACCGTCGTCGGTCGCGGCCGGCACGGTGCTGCCGACGGTGAGCTCCTCGTCGTCGCCCGAACTCAGGATCGCGAATCCGCCCGCGAGGACGATCACCGCAGCGATGCCCACCCACAGCCAGAGCAGCGTGGGCTTGGCACCCGAGGGGCTGGCGGGGGCGTCAGCCTTCAACGTCGTCTGTTGAGATGTCGGCCGTGTCGGCTTGTTCGCCATGAGGGTCCTCCAGATGACCGTCGTCGGGGGTGAGCAGCATCAATGCGAGGATCGCGGCGAAACCGCAGAGGGCGGAGAACGACAACGTCACGAAGCCGAACTCCCGGTACCAGATGGCGGTGCAGGGCACCGAGATGTCGCACGCACTGGTCTCGAGCTGGGGATACCACTCGAGCAGGTAGTGGTAGATCGACACGACGATGCCGATGCCGGCGAGCGGCACCACGTACCAGCGCACCTTGGGATCGCGGCGCAGCGCGCCCACGAGGAGCACGATCGCCGCGCCGTACATGCAGATGCGCTGGTACCAGCACAGCTTGCACGGGGTGAACTTCTCGACCTCGCTGAACCACAGGCTGCCGGCCATCGCGGTGGCGGCCACCGCGAACGCCAACCAGCGCGAGGCATGGCCGAGCTGCGCGAGCACCGGCCGACCGGCCGGGACGATCCGGAGCACCACGATCGCGACGGCGCCCGCACCGGCGACGAGCGCGAGCAGCGAGAAGAAGCGCTCGATGGCGGACAGCGACATGGCCGACATTCTGCCGCCGCGGCCCCCGGAAACGAGCGCGCCCTGCCCATGACATGCCCTCGGCGGTATGGCGCGAGGGCTGCGGGAGCGCGTCGCGGCTCTCGGGTCCGGTGCTGGCATGATGCACGACGTGATCCCGGTCATCGTCGACGCCAACACGCTGCACGACCTGCAGGCGGCCAACCCCGGCCCGGGCGGCGTGGTGGTGGCCGACGTGCGCTGGTACCTCGACGGCCGCGACGGACGCGCCGCGTACGAGGCCGGACACCTGCCCGGTGCCGTGTGGGTCGACCTCCACCACCAGCTCGCAGCGCTCGACGCGCCGGCAACCGAGGGGCGCCATCCGTTCCCGGCGCCCGACCACTTCGCCGCTTCGATGGCCGAGCTCGGCATCGGTGACGACACGGTCGTCGTCGCCTACGACGACACCGGCGGGCTCACCGCAGGACGCCTCGTGGTGATGCTGCGCATGCTCGGTCGCGAGGCGGCCCTGCTCGACGGCGGCCTCAACGCCTGGACCGGTGAGGTCCACCAGGGATGGGCGGCACCGGTTCCGACCATCTTCACCGCAGCACCCTGGCCCAGCGATCGTCTGGCGTCGGCCGACGAGACCGCGGCGCTCGCGGCCGGCGACGGCGTGGTGATGGACGCCCGTGCCCGCGATCGGTTCACCGGGGAGGTCACCCAGATCGACCCGCTGCCCGGCCATGTCCCGGGTGCGGTGAACGCCCCGTGGGCCGCGGTCCTCGGGCCCGACGGTCGGGTGCGTTCGATCGACGAGCTGCGCGCCCATTACGCGGCGCTGGGCGTCCGCGACGACGTTCCCGCCGTCGCCTACTGCGGCTCGGGCGTGAGCGCCTGCATGAACATCATGGCGATGGAGCACGCAGGCTTCACGCCGCCGCGTCTGTACGTGGCGAGCTGGTCGGGTTGGTCGGCCGACCCGCAGCGTCCCGCCGAGCTCGGCGGATGACCGTGCTCGCCACCTCGGCCGCCCCGTCCGATCCGTCGACGTCGGGGCCGCCCAGCACCGGCACCGCCGCGATGCATGCCCTGCGGGCCACCCGCAAGCGGCACCGCCTCGGCGACATGGAATGGTTCGACGCCGCGTACAAGGTGTACGTCGTCGGCCTGTTCGGCGGCATCGTGCTGCTCTGGCTCAGCGACATGGTGGGCGACACCGAGCTCACCACCGCACAGGCTGCGAACGTCGCCGAACACGGTCCCGCCGTGCTCGGGATGGTCGCCGTCCTCGCGTTCGTGGCCGGTCTCCGCAGCGGTGCACAGGGCGGACCGCTGGCGCTCGAGGCCGCCGACGTCACCCACGTCATGCTCGCCCCGGTGCCCCGTCGCGCCGCGCTCATCCGCCCCACGGTGCAACGGCTGCGCAGCGCCGCGTTCGCCGGTGCCGGCATCGCCGCCTGCCTCGCCCAACTCGCAGGGCGACGTCTGCCCGGCACGCCGATCGCGTGGTTCATGGCCGGCGGCCTGTTCGGCCTCAACGCCGCGCTGCTGTGGGTGGGCGCTGCGCTCGTGGCCCATGCACTGCGCATCCCGCTGTTGCTCACGACGTTCGTCGGCATCGCCGGCATCGGATGGCAGGCGGCGGCGATCGCCACCGGGATCCCCGGACCTGGCGATCTCGACGGCAGCCTCGGACTGTGGGGTTGGGGGCAGGAGGGCCTCGACGTGCTCGCGCTCGCGTTCACCGTGGCGCTCGTCGTCGCCGGCGTGCTGCTCGTCTCGCGCACCTCGCTCGAGGCGCTGGCCCGGCGTAGCAGCCTGGTCGCGCAGCTGCGGTTCGCCGTCACGATGCAGGACCTGCGCACCGTCATCCTGCTGCGCCGCCAACTCTCGTACGAGCACACCCGGCGCACGCCGTGGATCCGGCTGGGCGCCGCCGAGCGCGGCCCGGCGGTGTGGCGGCGAGGGTGGTACAGCTTGTTGCGCCTGCCCACCGGCCGCCTGCTGCGGATGCTCGCGCTCACCCTCGGCGCCGCCGGCTGCCAGGTGGCGGTCGTCCATGGCACTGCGCCCGCGCTGTTCGGCACACTCGTGTGCACCTTCGTGCTCGGCCTCGAGGTGATGGAGCCGCTGTCGCAGGAGGTCGACCAGCCCGACCGTACCGACAGCTTCCCCATCGAGCGCGGCGAGCTGATGGTGCGGCACCTGGCCGCGCCCGCGGTTGCGCTGGTGCCGTTCACACTCGTGGGCGCCGGGGCCGCCGTGCTGTTCGACGCGCTCGCCACCGACGGCGACCGGGTCGCAGCCGCGGTGCCGATCTCCATCCTGCTCGCCATCGCCGCCGTGTACGCGGGCGCGTCGGGCGCGGCGATCAGCATCGTGCGCGACGCCCCCGACCCGATGTCGAGCACCAATCAAGAGGTGTACCTGCCACCCGAGATGGCCGGGTTCACCACGGTCATCCGCACGATCATCCCCCTCGTCATCAGCGCGGTCGGCGCCGTGATGGCGCTCGGCGTCCGATCGGCGATCGACAACGGCACCAGCGACCCGCTCGCCAACGCCCTCCGCGGCGGTGTCGCCGCCATCCTGCTCACCGTGGTGACCGCAGTGTGGGTGAAGTACCGCGATCGCGCCCGCCGCAAGATCCGCGCGTTCATGGCCGAAGGCCGCGACTACACACAGCAACAACGGAGCGCTCGATGATCGCCTCAGCAGCACCTGCCCTCACCGTGCGCGGCCTCACCAAGTCGTACGGCAGCACCGACGGCGACCGGCCGGCGCTCGCGCCGCTCGACCTCGAGGTGCCCACCGGCCAGCTCGTCGCGCTGGTGGGCCACAACGGCAGCGGCAAGACCACCTTCATGCGCATGCTCGCCGGGCTGCTCGATCCCACGGGCGGCACGGTCGAGGTGCACGGCCAGTCGCGCGGTTCGATCGAGGCGCGCGCCGAGCTCGCCTACCTCGCCGACCAGCCGACCTTCTACGACGACCTCTCGCTGCGCGAGCACCTCGAGTTCGTCGCCCGCATGCACGGCGTGAGCGACTGGACCGCCACCGCCGACCACCTCGTCGGCGCGCTCGGGCTCACCGATCGTTTCGATCAGCTGCCCACCACCTTCAGCCGCGGCCTGCGTCAGAAGGCCGCGATCGCGATCGCGTTCGTCCGTCCGTTCTCCCTGCTGCTCGTCGACGAACCGTTCGTCGGTCTCGACGAGGCCGGCAAGAAGGCCCTGCTCGGCCTGTTCGACGAGGCGCACGCGCGGGGCGCCGCGCTCGTCGTGGCCACGCACGAGCTCGGGTTCGTGACACGCGCCGATCGCCTGATCGCCCTGTCCGACGGTGAGGTCCGCTACGACGGCGTTCCCGGCGACACCGACGTGCAGGCGCTCGTCTTCCACGCCTGATCGGTCCCTGGGGTCGGGTCGCGTCGTTGCGGGGCGTCACGCTGCGGACGCATGCGACCGCAGAGGGCGAATCGTCTTGACGATTGCGTTAGCATCCATGCCCATGCAGGAGTTCACCACCGTCAGTTCGTCCTCGTACGACCCCGCGGCACTCGCGACCAAGCTCACCGACAAGTCGGCAGACGGTTGGTCGGTGGTGAGCATCGTCTCCACCGGTGGCGACGTCACCGCGTTCCTCAGCCGTGAGAGCAGCGGCGCCTCGTCGTCGGCTTCGTCCGCCTCGTCGTCGGCCACGCTCGACAGCGGGTCGGTCGCCGTCACCGCGGCGCCCGTCGCCGCCGCCGTCGTCGAGCCCGAGCCGGCACCCGCTCCCGAGCCCGCCGTGGCCGAGCCCGCCGGCTGGGCCGTCGCTCCCGACCCGGCTCCTGCCGCCGCGTTCGTCGATCCGATGCCGGCGTCCACCTCCCCCCCGGCCGCGCCCACCGCCAACACCCCGGCACCCGCCGCCGCCGCAGCAGCGGCGGCGACGCCCGCGGTGCCGGCCGGTTGGTACGCCGACCCCGCCGGCCGCTTCGAGCTGCGCTACTGGGACGGTGGCACCTGGACCGAGCACGTGTCGCGCGCCGGCCAGCAGTACACCGACCCGCCCGTCGCCTGATCCGAATCGCCCCGCGCCGGCCACACGCCGGCACGCCCACATGTGGCGGCTGACACGTCGATCGGGACCTTCGGCCCGATCGTGCTGCAGGGGGCCCGAAGCCGCCGCCCGCTACGGTCGATCCCCGTGCGCGCCATCTCCATCGGTCATGCCGGCATCCTGATCCAGACCCGGTTCGGATCGATCACCTGCGATCCATGGTTCGATCCTGCGTTCTTCGGTTCGTGGTTCGTGTTCCCCCGCAACGACCAGCTCTCGCCCGAGCTGCAGCACGCGATCGAGCACCCCGACTACCTGTACATCAGCCACATCCACGGCGATCACCTCGACGAGACCTGGCTCCCCCATCACGTCAGCCGTGACGCAACGGTGCTGCTGCCGGGCTACCCGACCCGCGAGCTCGAGCGCCGACTGCGCGACATGGGCTTCACCAAGTTCATCCGCACCAGCGACGGTGAGGAGGTGCAGCTCAACGGCGACCTGCGCATCGCGATCCACGTCGAGGTGAGCATCACCGACGGTCCCGGCGGCGACTCGGCCCTCGTGGTGAGCGACGGCACCTCACGGTTGGTGAACCAGAACGACTGCCGCACCAGCGACCTGAAGGCGCTGTGCGCCCACGGTCCCGTCGACCTGCACTGGATCCAGTACTCGGGCGCCATCTGGTACCCGATGGTCTACGAGGAGACGCCGGAGAAGATGCGCGAGCTCGTCGACCTCAAGGTCGACAGCCAGCTCACCCGGGCGATGCGCTACGTGGAGGCGGTGGGTGCCAGGGCCATCGTGCCGAGCGCCGGCCCTCCCGCGTTCTTGGACCCCGACCTGTTCGGGCTCAACATGATCGACGGCGACGAGCTGAGCATCTTCCCCGACCAACGCGTGTTCATGGATCGCCTCGCAGCCGACGGCCATGTCGGTCTCCTCGCGATCCCCGGCACCGCGATCGACATCGAGGCGGGCGGCTTCACCGTCACCCACCCGATCGCCGACGACGAGGTCGCGGCCATCTTCGACCACAAGCGCGAGTACCTCGAGCGCTACCAGGCCGACTACCTGCCGTGGCTCGACGAGATGAAGGCAGGCTGGACCGCCCACAGCGACGAGCGGTCGGACGACCTCCTCGCGACGGTGAAGGCGTGGTGGGAGCCGCTGCTCGCGATGGCGCCCACGCTGCGCGCCGGGGTGGGCTCGAACGTGCTGCTGCGGGCGGGCGACGTCGAGATCATCATCGACTTCCCCAACGGCCAGGTGCGCGCCTACGACGGTGACCCGTATGAGTTCCGGTTCACCATCCAGCGAGAGCTGGTGGAGACCGTCGTCGCCCAGAAGGCCGTCGACTGGAGCAACTCGCTGTTCCTCAGCGCCCGCTTCAAGGCCTGGCGTGCCGGCAACTACAACGAGTACGTCTACAACTTCTTCAAGTCGCTGTCGGTGGAGCGCATGCGCCGCACCGAGGCGGAGGCGTTGCGCAAGGCCGACCCCGAGCGCAACGGCATGGCCGGCGAGGAGATCCGCATCGGCGACCACGTGTGCGAGCGGCTGTGCCCGCACCGTCAGGCCGACCTCGCGGTGTTCGGCGAGATCGACGGCGACCACCTCGTGTGCACCCTGCACGGGTGGAAGTTCGACCTCGAGTCGGGCGAGTGCCTCAACGCCACCAACCGCAAGCTGAAGATCCGCCGCGCCTGATCTGCGAGCAGCCGACGGTCAGCGCACCGTCAGGCGGTACGCGAACTCGTAGGTGCCGGGCGTGAGCTTGTACTGCGGCAGCACGTCGGGGCCGCAGCTCGCGGTGCCGAGCCCGCGGTGGGCGACGTCGACGTGGACGAACAGCTCGGGCCGCGGGTGCAGCTCGGTGGCGGTGCGTGCCTCGTACAGGTCGTGCACGCTCGAGTGCGTGGCCGACACGTGCATGGACGTGGGCTGCACCACGTCGAGGCGCACGGTGCGCCCGGAGGCCGGATCGACGAACTCGAACCACCGGCAGTCGGTGCGCAGGCCGAACTCCTGGGGCACCAGGTACGGCGAGGGGTCGGGCGTGTCCTCCCAGATGCCGAGCATCGCACCGCTGTTGCGGTCGGGGTAGTTCTCGAACGGGCCACGGCCGAACCAGCGCAGCTGCTCGAAGCTGGCGGGCAGGGCGAAGGTGACGCCCACCCGGGCGAGGTCGGCGCACACCTCGGGCACCACCACGCGGTGGCGGTACTCGACCGATGCGCCGTCGACCTGGCGGTCCCACGTGTGCTCCACCAGCTGCTCGGCCGGCAGCCGATCGGCGCCGATGTCCTGCCAGTGCACGAACGAGGTGCCGCCCACGCGGATGCGCCGCGACAGGTCGGGCATCAGCTTGAACCCGTCGTTGTCGATCGGGGCGCGGAAGATGCAGAGTTCGATCGGCTCGACGAGGAGCTCGTCGATCGCCGCGGCGCCGTGGTTGGGCGTGAACCGAGCAGTCGCCTTGGGCGCCGTGGATGCCCGGAGCTCGACCTGGTCCCATGCGACGAGGTGGCCCGCGTCGGCGTACCAGGTGGCCCGCTTCAGGGTGACGCACACCGACAGGTGCACCGCCCCGGAGCCGGCCGGCACCTCGACGGGCAACGGCACCAGCACCTGCTCGCGCGGGCCGACCTTCGGGAGCTTCAGCTTCCCGCTGCGCACCTCGGCGCCGTCGACCAACAGGGTCCAGCGGGCGTCGAACGCATCGAGGCCGACGAACGACTGGCGGTTGGTGACGACGAGCGAGCGCTGCCTGCCGCGCTGTTCGAGGCCGACCGTGACGGGTCGGTAGACCCAGGCGACCTCGTGCATCGCGGGGTGCGGCTCGAGGTCGGCCGACACCAGACCGTCGGCGACGAAGTTGCCGTCGTGCGGGGTCTCGCCGAACTGGCCGCCGTAGGCGAGGCGCACGGTGCCGTCGGGCAGGGTCTGGCGGATGCCGTGGTCCTTCCACTCCCACAGGAACCCGCCCTGCAGGCCGGGCGTGGAGGTGATGACCGACCAGTAGTCGGCCAGGGAGCCGTTGGAGTTGCCCATCGCGTGCGAGTACTCGCACAGGATGAGCGGGCGCGTGCCCTTGCCGCTCTCGCCGTACCGTTGGATCGCGTCGATCGGCGCGTACATGGGGCAGACGAGGTCGCTGGCCATGAGGCCACCGTCGACCCATCCGTCGTGGAACGGCGCGCCCTCGTAGTGCAGCGGGCGACTCGGGTCGTGCTTGCGGATCCAGCCGGCGAGCGCGTCGTGGTTGGCGCCGTAGCCGCTCTCGTTGCCGAGGCTCCACAGGATGATCGACGGGTGGTTGCGGTCACGGCGCACCATGCGCGAGCCGCGTGCGACCCAGGTGGCGAGGTAGCGCTCGTCGTGGCAGAGGCTCGTGTTGTACGCGTGGCTCTCGATGTTCGACTCGTCGATCACGTACATGCCGAGCTCGTCGCAGAGGTCGTAGAAGGCCACGTCGTTCGGATAGTGCGAGGTGCGGATGGCCGTGATGTTGTGGCGGCGCATCACCTCGAGGTCGGCGCGCATGTCGTCGACGGTGACCGCCTTGCCCCGGTCGGGATGGTGGTCGTGGCGGTTGACGCCGAAGATCCAGATCGGCTGCCCGTTCACCAGCAGCTGGCGGTCGCGCACCTCGACGTGGCGGAAACCGACGAGCTGCGACGTGGCCTCGGCCACCTTGCCGTCGGGTCGCACCAGCTCGACGTGCACCCGGTAGCGGGTGGGCGACTCGGCGCTCCAGGGCTGCACGTTCGGCAGCTCCCACGAGGCCACCACCTCATGGCCGGTGAAGATGTACGGGCTCTCGTGCACGTGCGGCACGGCACCCTCGAGCGGACGGCCGACCCGCTTGCCGGCGAGCGTCTCGACCCATGTACGGACCGTGAATCCCTTCACCGGCGGCTTGGTGAACCCGACCGTCGTGCGCACGCGCAGCAGGCCGGTGCTGTCGGCGAGCCGCAGGTCGGCGTCGACCTCGACGTCGGCGACGTGAACGGGCGACCGTGCCTCGATGTGGACGCTTCGGTGCAGGCCGGCCATCCACCACTGGTCCTGGTCCTCGACGTAGCTCTGCGCGCTGAACCGGACGACGACGATCGCCAGGTGGTTGGCGCCCGCGACGAGGTGGTCGGTGATGTCGTACTCGCTCGGCAGACGGCTGTCGGTGCCGTAGCCGACGAAGCGGTCGTTGAGGTACACGGCGTGCACGCTCTCCGCGCCGCCGATGTGCAGCCACACGCGGTGCGACTTCCAGCCGCGCCCGATGGTGAACTTCCTGCGGTACACGCCGGTGGGGTTGCGCGTGGGCAGTGCCGGCGGCGGCCCGGGGAACGGCATCTGCACGTTGGTGTAGTGCGGGAGGTCGCCGGTGTCCTGCAGCGTCCAGTTGCCCGGCACCGTGACGGTGCGGCCGGCCGGGGTGGGGCCGAGCACCGCTGTCTCGGGGACCGACTCCGGGGTGTCGAACAGTTCGAACTGCCACTGACCGTCGAGCGAGATGCGGGCGTCGTCGCTCAGCGGCAACGGCACGTGCATCGGCAGTCGGTGCAGGCTCAGCTGCTCGGGGTGCGCCCAGGGGCGCAGCGTGCCGATGACGGGCAGCACGTCAGACGGCGGCGCCGGGGATCGCCCCGTGCACCCAGACCGTGGTCTTCAACGGCATGAGGTCGAACGCCCAGATGAAGTCCATCGCCGAGACGCTCACACGCACGCAGCCGTGCGACGCCGGGTAGTTCGGGATGTTGTTCGAGCCGTGCACCGCCACGCCGCCGCGGAAGTACTTGGGTCGGTAGATCTCGCCGAGGTCGCCCTCCCACCAGCCTTCCTCGCGCTGACGGGTGACCTTCCACAGCCCCACCGGGGTGATGGAGTCGCCGGTCTCGATCTTGCCCGGCTCCTTCTTGTTCTCCTCCTCGTAGGCGACCTCGCTACCCGTGGAGGCGTTGATCACCCAGAGGGTCTTGCCGCCGCGCACGACGAACAGGAGCTGCTTGGCCTTGTCGACCTCGATCAGGTCGCCGGTGTCGGCCGTGCCGTGGCCGCGTTCGGTGAAGTGGGTGAGGTAGTCGGCGGTGGTCTGGTCGACCTCGCCGGTGGCGTTCAGGCCGAGGTACTTCTGGAACGCCATGACGGCCTGCTTGGTCGTGTGGCCGTACTTCCCGTCGGAACCGGCGTGCCAGAAGCCGAGCTGCAGGAGCCGGTCCTGGAGGATGCGGGTGCCCTCGCCGTCGCGAGCACCGACCGCCTCGATCGGCACGGCCGACGGGCCGGCGATCTCGACGTTCGGCGGGAGCGTCGTGGTGGGTGCCGCCGTGGTGGTGGGCGCGAGCGTGGTGGGCGCCTCGGTGGCCGGGACCGTGGTGGCGGTGACCGGCGTGGTGGTGGCGTCGAGCGAGCTGGCCGGCAGCGGCGACACGGCCACGGTTGCTTGTGTGGCCGGCGTCGACGGGGCCTCGGCACGCGCCGAGCCACCACTGGACGTGCAGGCCGACCCCACGAGACCCGCCAGGGGCAGCGCGAGCAGGGGCAACCAGCGCGGCGTCAGCGCGGCGCGGCGCTCGCGAGCGGAAGGCGCAGTGTGGGGGTGGACGACCATGGGGGAAAACCTGACGTGCGGGGCGGATGAACACGACGAGTGATGTCCACACTACCGTCCGGTGCTCCGCGAGATGTGGCATGCCACCGATGGCCGGTGTGCCAGGAAACCCAGGAAAATCAAGGCTTCTGCGTGTGCTTCCGCTGCGCTGTCGTGCCACTGCCGCCGGTGTCCGACGTCCGGCGGGCAGCGGTCAGATCTGCGGCAGCTCGAACCACATGGTCAGCGAGTACTTCACACCCGAGGTGAGCTGGTTGCTCTGGTGTGGGTGGGTGACCAGGCTCGGCCAGACGATCAGGTCGCCGACCGGCAGCCCTTCGTTGGTCACACGCTGGCGCGGGAAGTCGAGCTCACCGCCCGTGTAGGCGTCGTTGAGCTTCACCGAGGCCGACACCTGGGCGACGTCGTGATGGATCCGGAGCGACTCCTGGCCACCGATCTCGTACTTGATGATGAACGCGTCGCGGATGCCGTAGTAGTCGATGTACGGCCAGGCCTGGCGGAACCGCGGCCACAGTCGCATCCCCAGGTCGTTCTGCACGTGCTCGAACAGGGCGGGGCTGATGACGGCGAGCGAGACCTCGTGGCCCGGCACCGGGTCGTCCTCCTGCTGCTCGAACGCCCCGACGGCCTCGGCCGCTCGGATCACCGTGTCGCAGAACGTGGGCGTCCAGAACGTGGTGCGGTACATCTCGTTGCCGATCTCGATCAACTCGTCGGTCTCGTCGTCGGGGACGGCCCCCTGGTAGCCGAGGATCTGCTGCAGGTCGGAGAACGCGGTCACGCGCTCATCGTGGCAGATCGACACTCGGATCGAACCGCCACGGCTGGCGCGGGATCGAGGCGACGTCGAACCGTGCCGCGATCTCGTCGGGGGTGATCTCGCCTGGCGTCGACACGCCGAGACTGCCCGCGAGCAGGCGCAGCACCTGCAGGTCGGTCGTCCCGTGGGCGGCGAGGTCGTCGAGGGTCACGGCACCGTGGCGCTTCGCCAGCCGGATGCCGTCGGGACCCACCACCAGCGGCACGTGCGCGTAGGCGGGCGGGGCGAAGCCGAGCAGGTGGTGCAGGTGCAGTTGGCGGGGCGTCGACGGGGCGAGGTCGTCGCCGCGCACCACCTGATCCACCCCCTGCAGGTGGTCGTCGACCACCACGGCGAGGTTGTAGGCGGGCACGCCGTCGTTGCGTTGCAGCACGACGTCGTCGACCGCTCCCGTCACCTCGCCGAGCACGAGATCGGCAAAGGTGTACCGCTCGCCGTGCGTGCGGAGCCGGAGCGCCGCCCGCCGCCCCTCGCGCTCGTGGGCGCGCCGCTGCCCGGGACCGAGGTCGCGGCACGTCCCCGGATACGCACCGTCGGGGAGGCCGTCGCCGTGCGGTGCGGCCGCCGCCTCGCGGATCTCGCGGCGCGTGCAGTAACAGGGGTACACCATGTCGTCGGCGCGGAGCCGCTCGATCGCCCCCCGGTAGAGGTCGAATCGCTCGGACTGGCGGACCACCTCGCCGTCGGACCGCAGGCCGAGCCTCGCCAGATCGTCGAGCTGGCGGCGTTCGTGCTCGCGCGACGAGGTCACCGGGTCGAGGTCCTCCATGCGCACCAGCCATCGGCCCCCGCCGCACACCGCGGCACACCACGACGCCAGTGCGGTGCGCAGGTTGCCGACGTGAAGGGCACCCGTCGGCGACGGCGCGAACCGGCCCGTCACCGTCGTCGCGGCCACGAACAGCCCTCCCACACCTGCTGCACCTCCGACCGCTCCCGCACCACCGACTCAGTCTTGCGGCTCGATCGTCGCCCCGTCGGGCCACGGCTGCGAACCGTCAAGATTCTCGGAAGGCCGCCACCCCCGGTCGACCTTCCCGGGGAGATCGCTTCACTTCTCGCCGCACCGTCCGACAACAAGAGCACGGCCCCACCCGCGCCCCGAGCGCGGCAGGGTCGAAGATCGAACCGACCGGACCAGCCGGATCAGACCAGGAGAGGTGGTGAGGACGAGGCATGGCCGACACGACACCGCGTCCCGCTGCTGACCACACGTCGCCACCACCGGCAGGCCATGTGGTGGTTCGCGAACGCACCCTGGACGACCGCGTGCAGGACGACGCGCTGAAACACGTCGTCGCCAACCTCGCGCCGCTGCAGGTACTCCTGCTCCCCCTGTCGCTGCTGGTCGCGGCGGTGATGCGCAACGACGTGAGCGAGCAGCGGTTGAGCATCTGGGTGGCCACCGCGATCGCAGCCACGATCGTCGTGATCATCACCTGCACCTGGGTGCGGTCGCATCCGGTCGTCGACCGCACGACCCACGTCCTCGCCGCCACCGCGTTGATGTCCGTCGGAGCCGTGGCCGGCCTCAGCACCTGGGTCGCGGCGGAGAGTGCGCTCGACGTGGAGATGATGTTCACGTTGTTCCCCGCGGTGAGCCTCGCGGTGGGCACGATCGTCTGTGCCGGGCGGCGCGACATGTTCCTCGCGTACTCCATCCCGCTCACGGCCACCGCAGCGATCGGGTTGGTGTCCACCGGCGACACCCGCATGCAGGCCCTCGCTGCGCTCTACGTCGGCTACGGACTCACCCAGCTCGCGCTGCACCACACGGTGTCGCGCTCGTTGCTCGCTTCGCTCCGTCTGCAGTTCACGAGCCAGGCGTTGGCGGTCCGCATGGCGAGCGATCAGCTCGCCCTCACCGACGCCTACGAGCAGCTCAGCGAGACCAACGCCCGGCTGGCCCACCTCGCATCGCACGACCCGCTCACCGGCCTGCTCAACCGTCGTGGCACGCTCGAGTGCATCGACGAGCTGCTGTCGAACGGCGACGGCCCCGTGGCCCTGCTGTTCTGCGACCTCGACCGCTTCAAGGCGGTCAACGACCTGCTCGGCCACCGCGGCGGTGACGAGTTCATCAACGTCCTGGCCGACCGCATCGCGCGGACGATCGAGACCGGCTGTGTCGCCGGCCGCATCGGTGGCGACGAGTTCGTGATCGTCCTCCCGGGTCACGACACCGCTCGCGCCGCGGCGGCCGCCAGCCGCCTCGTCGGCGTGCTCGCGCAGCCGGTGCACGCCGAAGGTCGTGCCGTGCCGTCCTCGGTGAGCATCGGCGTCGCGTCCGCACCGCACCACGGCGGCTCGACGAGCGACCTGCTCCGCAACGCGAATGCGGCGCTGTACCGCGCCAAGCACGCAGGCCGGAACCGGGTCGAACTGTTCGACGGCGAGATGCACCAGGAACTGCAGGCGATGCTGGAGAGTGAGCAGGCGTTGCGCCGCGCGATCGACAACGGCGAGATCATGCCGTTCTTCCAGCCCGAGATCGATGCCGCCACCGGCCGCGTCGTCGGTGCCGAACTGCTGGCGCGCTGGCTGCGACCCGACGGCACGATGGCGACGGCCAACGAGTTCATCAACATCGCCCGCAAGGCCGGCCTGTTGGAGCGCCTCACCGAGCGCGTCTTCGCCCACGCCCGGCCCGACATCCGCCGTCTCGCCTCGTTCGGCCTGCCCGACGGGTTCCGCTTCCGCGTGAACCTCGCGCCGTCGTCCACCGATCGCTCGTGGCGGAACAACCCGCTCGACGAGTTGATCCGCGGCATCGATCCGTCGTTGATCACCGTCGACGTCCGCGAGTCGGCAGTGGTGGCCGATCTGCCCACGGCGGCTGCGACATTGGCGGCGTTCCGGGCACGCGGTGGCCGGGTGTGCCTCGACGACTTCGCCCGCGGCGTGTCGTCGTTGAGCCTGCTGCGCAAGCTCCCGATCGACGAGGTGCGCGTCGATCGCCATGCCATCGACACGATCACCGCACACCCCCACGACCGCGCGATCGTTCGCTCGATCATCGCGGTGGTGCGCGAGATCGGTCTGTCCGTCACAGCCGAGGGTGTGGAGACAGGCGCGCAGGCCGATGCGTTGATCGCGCTCGGCTGCGTGCGCCAGCAGGGCCACCACTACGCGAAGGCGATGCCGGCCGAGCAGTTCGAGGCGTACCTCGTGGCCCGCCAGGCCGAGGGTTACGCGGCGGCGCAACAGCAGAACGCCGACTGGACCCTCGACGGGCTCAGCTGAGCTGCTCGCGGGCGTGCGCCAGGTCGAAGTAGTCGCGCCACAGGGCGATCTTGCCGTCGCGGAGCACGAACAGGCCCGCCACCTCCACCTCGGCCCACTTGTGCGGGAAGTGGAAGCGGTCGGTGCGCTCGTTCATCACGACGTCGCCGGTCGCGGCCTCGTGGTGGATCACCCATTCGATCTCCGAGCAGCTCGCGACGAACGGTGCGAGCGACTCGCGCACACCGTCGTGGCCGAACACCTTGCGCATCGGCACGTTGTCGTACTCGACGTCGTCGGTCATGAACGACAACGCCGTCTCGACGTCGCGCTGCTCGAGCGCACGGATCATGGCGTTCACGGTCTCGAGTGCGGTGCTGTCGGACGCGGTCATCGTGTGGTCTCCCCCGGGCGAGCCGCTCCTGCAGCGGTCATGACCGGCAACGTAACCCGAGGCCCGGTACCGTGCCGACCCGTGGACTCCTCGGCAGCGGCGATCGCCGTCACGAGCACGGTCGCCGGCGTGGCGGCCGTCGCGAACTGGTGGTCGCGCATCGACGACCGTCGTCGCGTGGAGCTGATCAGCAAGCCCGTCGCCACGATCGCGATCGGTGTCCTCGCCCTGCTGGTGGCCGACGACTCCGTGCCCACCGGTGCGCTCGTCGCCGCCGTGATGGGTTTTGTGCTGTGCCTCGCCGGCGACGTCGCGCTGCTGCCCGCCGTCGATCGGTTCGTGGTGGGGCTCGGGTCGTTCCTCGCCGGGCACCTCGCGTTCGTCGTGATGTTCGCGATCCTCGGCCTCGACCGCTGGTGGCTCGGCCTCGTCGCACTCGCCGGCGCGGCTGCGGTGGCCGCGTTCGTCGGTCGGCCGATCCTCGCCGGTGCGCGGGCGAAGGACCCCGGCCTGCTGCGGCCGGTGCAGGCGTACCTCACGATCATCTCGTCGATGGCGGTCGTCGGGTGGGCAACCGGCGTGCCCGCCGCGATCGCCGGGTCGGCGCTGTTCGTGCTGAGCGACTCGATCCTCGGGTGGCGACAGTTCGTGGCCGAGCACCGCTGGATGCCGGTGGCGATCATGGTCACCTACCACGGCGCGCTGTTGGGCCTGGCGCTCACCCTGGCGGGCTGAGGTGCAGGCCCGTCGGATCGCGCCGACCCTGCTCGCCACCGCAGCGCTGGTCGCGTCGCTCGCCGGTTGCACCGACGACCGCACGGTGCGGGCGAGCGCGTCGGACACGGCCGGCACGTCGGTCGCCGTCGTCGCGACGACGATCCCGGTCACGACCGCGCCGGCCACGACAGCCACGACTGCGACCCCGCAGACGACGACCCCGCAGACGACGAGCACGACCAGCACCACGACGTCGACATCCACGCCGGCCACCACGACCGCTCCCCCGCTCCTCGCCGCCTCGTACCCGCACGTGGCGGCGGCGGTGTTCGGACTGGCGCTCGACAACGTGGCCGTGTCCGTGAGCGTGCACCGCGACGGGGCCGCGCCGTGGGGCCTGGCGGCCGGCCGACGCGCCGACGGCCAGAACGCCACCACCGACAGCCCGTTCGTGATCGCGAGCGTGAGCAAGCTGGTGACCGCGCTGTCGATCGCCCGCCTCGTGTCGCAGGGCTCGCTCACCACCGGCACCGCCGTGCCGTGGGCGTCGCTCGGGCTGCGGACCGACCCGCTGTGGGCCGACGTCACCGTGCGCGACCTGCTCGACCACACGAGCGGCATGCCGATCAACCGCAAGAGCTGGCTCGACGACCCGGGTCCGTGCTCGATCCCGCTGCAGGAGGCGGTCGTCGCGCCGCCGACGATCGCCCGCACCACGTGGCAGTACTCCAACGGCAACTACTGCGCGCTCGGTCTGCTCGTCGAGTCGGTCACCGGCCGCACACTCGACGAGGCCGCGTACGACCTCGTGTTCACGCCCGCCGGCGTCTCCGGCCCCTATCTGTCGACCGAGGGTCTGCGCAGTGACAGCGTGCCATCCCCGCGTGGCATCGCCCGGCTGGCGCGCCTCGGTGGCGCCGGCACCTGGTTGGCGTCGACCGACGACCTCGTCGCGATGCTCGACACCGTGACGGCCGACGATCTCGAGGTGCTGCGCTGGCCGGGCATCATCCTCGACCAGTACGGCTGGGGGCACACCGGCACGGTCGATGGGGCGAAGGCGTGCGCCTGGGTGCTGGAAGATGGGCGCACCACCGTGGCCGCGGTCGTGTCCGGCCCGAAGCCGGCCACCGGCGGCGACGTGTGCGACGTCGTGCTCCCCGCGCTCGCGCTCGACCTCGGCATCTGGGCCGGCGACCCCCTCCGCAACCCGGTCTGACCCGACGCCGATGCGACTCGTGCTCCGCACCTACCGAGCCCCGCTCCGGATGACCACGCTGGCGATCGCGCTCGTGGCGCTCACCCTGTTCGTCCACCATCGTGCGAACGATCCGGCCCAGGTGGCAGCGAGTCTCGACCGGGCCCAGAACGGACTCGCCGTCGTGTCCGCCATCTCCGCCGCGCTCGTCGCCGTGCTGAGTGCCGTGCAATGGATCGACGTCCTGCGACCGCCGGCGCCGCTGATCAGCGGCGAACGCGTGGTGCTGCGCCCGTTGGGCAGGCGGGACGGACCGGCGCTCGCACGCACGATCGACCAGGCGGTGCTCGACGAGAACCGGTTGCCGCCCGACACCGCCGAGCAGGCGAAGCGGCTGGTCCGACGCACCGCGGTCGCCAACTGGGCGGCGATCTGCGACGCCTCCTCCGGCGACGTGGTCGGAGTGGTGACGATGGAGTTCGACGAGCCGCGCCGGAACGCGACGCTCGGGATCTGGATCGGGCCGGGTCACCGGGGCAAGGGCTACGCGAGCGGCACGACTGCTGCTGCCGCCCGCCTCGCGCGGGGCATGGGGTACGACACGACCGCACTGACGAGCCAGGCCAACACGGCCATGCAACGTGCGCTCGAACGAGGGGGCTTCGTGCGCACGGGGACCGTCGAGCACGTCTTCGACACCGGTGAGGTGATCGAGGCGATCCGTTTCGAACACCGCGGCGTGGCCGACGCCGCCGGGTGAGCGCGCCGCGCTCGACGGCGTCGGTTGCTCAGCTGCGCACGAGACGACCGGGGCGTGCGCCGGTGTCGGCGTCGTGGCGACGGGTCACCACACCGTTCACCATCGTCGCCAGGTAGCCCTGCACCGGCTGGATCAGCCGGGTACCGCCGGCGGGCAGGTCGTGGAACGCCTTGGGCGGGGCCACGGTGAGCCGCTCGTGGTCGATCACGTTGATGTCGGCGCGCAGGCCCGGGGCGAGCGTGCCTCGATCGGAGAAGCCGTAGAGCGCGGCGTTGCGCGACGTCTGCTTGGCGACGAGGAACTCGAGCGGGATCTGCTCGCCGCGGCGGCGGTCGCGGGTCCAGTAGGTGAGCTGCGTGCTCGGCATCGACGCGTCGCAGATGAGCGTCACGTGCGCGCCGGCGTCGCTCAGGCCGGTGACCGTCGCCGGATGGGTGAGCATCTCGCGCACCACCTCCTGGGCCTGGTGCACGTCGAGCCCACCCATCAGCGAACCCATGACGCGGCCGTCCTGCTCGAGCAGGAAGTCGTACATCACGCTGAGGATGTCCTCACCGGTGGCAGCGGCGCGAGCACCCAGGCACTCCGACATCTGCGGCTCGTAGTCGACCGGATCGGCGAGCGGGTAGATCACCGGCGCTGCCCGCTGGAAGAGGCCGAACACGTTGGCCATCGAGCCCGGCTCGTCGACGCGCTGATCGGGCTCGCCGAGGATCGCCGCCTTCACCTCCGGCTTCGCCATCTCGCGCACCCGCTCGGCGAGCGGCAACGACGCGAGGCGCATGTACGTGGGCCGGCGCTGAAAGGCGTGATAGCCCGAGAGGCCGGTGACGAGACCGATCGGCCGCGACGACACCTGCGGGAACAGCTGCGCCCCGTCGGCGTTCATCACGAGCGTCTCGGCGAGGATCTCGCGGAACATGTCGGGCGAGTAGTCGGGCGACTGCACGAGCGTGAAGGTCACGGGCCGGCCGCTCTCGCGGGACACCATGTTCATCACCTGCAGTTCCTCGAGCGGGGAGAACGGCTCGCCGCCGAGGTTCTCGAGTTTGCCGACCGTGCCCGACGGGATCATCTCGAACACGCCCTTGCCGGCGGCCCGCATGGCCTGTGCGATCGCGACCAGCTCCTGCTCGGGAGCGAAGGTACCCGGCACCGGCGAACCCCACAGCGACCGGTGACCGATGGTGCGCGACGTGCTGAAGCCCACCGCGCCGGCCTCGATGGCCTGCTGCACGAGGCGGCCCATCTCCGCGAGATCCTCGGACGTGGCGTCCTCGTTGTCGGCGCCGCGCTCGCCCATCACGTAGTAGCGCAGCGCGCCGTGAGCGACCTGTGCCCCGATGTCGAGCGAGTACTGCCGGCTCGCGATGTAGTCCATGTAGTCGGGGAAGGTCTCCCAGCGACCCCATTCGATACCCTCGTACAGGGCCGTGCCGGGGATGTCCTCCACGCCCTCCATCAGCTCGATCAGCGACTTCTCGCCGCCGGGGCGCACCGGTGCGAAGCCGACTCCGCAGTTGCCCATCACGATCGTCGTGACGCCGTTGCCGGCCGAGGGGTCCATCTCCTCGTCCCAGCTCACCTGGCCGTCGTAGTGGGTGTGCACGTCGACCCAGCCCGGTGTGACGATCGCGCCGTCGGCGTCGATGGTGTTCGCCGCGGCCTCGGTGATGGTGCCGCCCACCTGGACGATGCGGCCGTCGCGCACGCCGATGTCGCCGCGCACGCCCGGCGTGCCGGTGCCGTCGACGATGGTGCCGCCCTTGATGACGTGATCGAGCATGGGCTCCCCCAGTGTTCGCCGGGCTCGCGCCCGGGACGATTCCCCGTGGCCGAGTGTACGACGCCCTCCGGTGACGGTCAGGGCCGGAGACGGCATTCGTCGAACGGCACCCGGGTCGCGGTGAGAGATGAGTGGCGCTGGCGCACGCATCTCTCATCGCGGGCTTCGGGTCGGGGCCGGGCGGGGCCGGGTGCGAGGCTCTCGGTGTGCAGTACCGACCCGACGCCGCAGAACTCCTCGACGCGGTCGCTTCGCTGTTGGAGGACGACGTCATCGCCGCCGTGCCGGCCCACCTGCAACACCAGGTGCGCGTGGCCGCCAACCTGTGCCGGATCCTCGAGCGCGAGGCGACGTTCGGACCGGCGAACGACGCAGCCGAACGCGGCCGGCTGGCCGGCGTGCTCGGCGCGGACGACGACCGCGACCTCGTGTCGCTGCGGACCGAACTGGCCGCGATCCTCGCCGACCCCGCACCGATCGAACCGGCGCTCGACCGGTCGATCCGTGACGCGCTCCTGGCCACGCTGCGCGCCGACCTCGCGGTCGCGAAGCCCGGCTACGACGCCACGACGGGAGCACCGTGACCGAGCGGCCGAACCCCGACGACGCCCTGCGCGACTGGCTGCGCGCCACCTGGCAGCTCGGCCCCGACGAACACCTCCACGTCGGTGTCGTCGGTCAGAGCACCGCGGGCGCGCGGCGCCGCAATCTCGTGCTCGAGATCACCGGTGGTCCGCGCCCGGGGCGCTACGTGGCGACCGTGCTGCCCACCGCCGACATCGCGATCCTGTCGATGGTCGACGAGGCCACGATCCGCATGCTCGCCCGCGAGCATGGCGTGCCGGTGCCCGAGGTGATCGGCGTGAGCGTCGACGAGTCGGTGCTCGGCGGACAGTTCTTCATCAGCGAGTTCATCGCCGGCGAGACCATCCCGCGACGTCTGCTCCGCCTCGTGCGCGAGCACGACATCGGTCCGCGGATCGTCGGCCAGCTCGGCGAGGCATTCGCCCGCCTGCACGCGGTCGACCCAGCGCTCGCACCAGCTGCGATCGGCGCCCCATCGGCGCCCGTCGGCGCTGCGCTCGACGCGGTGAGCACGGTCATCGACAACCTGTTGCAGCCCGAGCCTGCGTTCTCCTACGCGCTCCGATGGCTGCGCGAGCACCGGCCCACCGAGCCGCCGCAACGGCGCATCGTGCACGCCGACGTGCGCACCGGCAACATCATCGTCGACCACACCGGGCTGCGGTCGATCCTCGACTGGGAGACCGCCAAGATCGGCGACCCGATGGAGGACCTGGCGTGGGTGTGCACCCGCATGTGGCGATTCGGCGAGGACCACTTCACCGTCGGCGGCCTCGGCACGGTCGAGCAGCTCCGTGACGCGTACGTGGCGGCCGGCGGCATCTGGGACGAGCAGCGCTTCCACTGGTGGCGCGTGCTGGTGACGATGCGCTGGGGAACAGGTCTCGCCGGCCAAGCGGCGATGCACCTCGACGGCCGGTTCTCGTCGGTCGTCATGGCGGCGAGCGGTCGACGGGTGGCCGAGCTGGCCTACGACGCACTGACCCTGATCGACGTCGGCTGACGCCGGATCCAGCCGGTCAGCTGTTCAGCGTGGGTCGTCGACGTAGCGACGGACGTTGGCGCGCTTGCCCTTCACCTTGGCGTTCTGCAGCGCACCGATCACCTCGTCGACGGTGTGCTCGGGCACACCGACGGTGCTGAAGTGCTCGGAGATCCAGATCGGGCCGATCTGCTTGCCGACGAGGTTGGTCTCGTTGGCGATCGTCCACACCAGGTCCTGCGGGCGGATGCCGTCCTTGCGGCCGACGCCGAGCCGCAGCCGCGCCGTGCCGGCCGGTGGTCCCGACCGCTCGCCACGCTCGGGACGCTCACCCCGGTCGAAGCTGCGCTCGCCCTTGTCGAACCCGCGGTCGGGGCGGTTGCGGTTCTGGGCGTTGTCGCGTGACGGCTTGGACTTGTCGCGCTCGAGCCGGTGCGACGCGTCGGGGATCTCGCGTTCGTCGTCGCTCGCGCCCGATGCGGCGTGCACGAGCTTGATCGCCGCCAGTGCGACCTCGGTGGCGTCGAAGTCCTCGAGCAGGGTGTCGAGCACCACCTCGTAGTCCTCGAGGTCCTCAGCGGCGAGTGCCTCGCGCACCTGGTTGAGCGTGAACTCGATCTGCTTCGCACGAAGGTCGGCCACGGTGGGCACCTTCTCGATCGAGATCTTCCGCTTCGTGAGCCGCTCGATGTTCGCCAGCTGACGTTGCTCGCGGGGCTCGGCGAGCGTGATCGCCACGCCCTCGCGGCCGGCGCGACCGACGCGACCGATTCGGTGCACGTAGGCCTCGGGCGCCGACGGCACGTCGTAGTTGACGACGTGGGTGAGGGTGTCGATGTCGAGGCCGCGGGCGGCGACGTCGGTGGCCATCAGCAGCTCGGCGGTGCCGGCGCGGACGCGGCCCATCACCCGGTCGCGCTGTTCCTGGCTCATGCCGCCGTGCAGCGCCTCGGCGCGATAGCCGCGGCCGTTCATCGTCTCGGTGAGCTGGTCGACCTCGTCGCGCGTGCGGCAGAACACGATCGCGGCGGTGGGCGTCTCGACGTCGAGGATGCGCCCGAGGGCGGCCGGCTTGTGGGCGCGCTGGACGATGTAGGCGCTCTGGCGGATGCGGGGCGTGTTGGCGAGCGAGTTCTGCCCGCCCTGGCCCACCTGGATGCGCTGCGGATCGCGCAGGTACTTCTTCGCGATCGAGTTGATGCGCGGCGGCAGCGTGGCCGAGAACAGCACCGTCTGGCGGGCCGTCGGCGTGGCGTCGAGGATGCCCTCGATCTCGTCGGCGAAGCCCATGTCGAGCATCTCGTCGGCCTCGTCGAGCACGACGATCTCGACCGAGTCGAGCTGCAGGGTGCCGCGCGCGATGTGGTCGAGCGCACGGCCCGGCGTGGCCACCACGACGTGCACGCCGTCGTGCAGTGCATGGAGCTGGCGGCCGATCGGCTGGCCGCCGTAGATGGGCAGCACCTTCGCGCCGAGGTCGCGGCCGTACTTGTACATGGCCTCCGACACCTGCACCGCGAGCTCGCGTGTGGGTACCAGCACGAGCGCGTAGGTGACGGGCTTGCCCTCCTTGGGCGGCATCCGGTTGAGGATCGGCAGCGCGAACGCCGCGGTCTTGCCGGTGCCCGTGGCGGCCTGGCCGACGAGGTCGCCGCCCTGCAGCAGCAGCGGGATGGTCTCGCGCTGGATGGCGGTGGGTTCCTCGTAGCCGAGGCGCACCAGCGCCGACAGCAGCTCGGGACGGAGGTTCAGCGAGTCGAAGCCGAAGGGGGCGTCGCCGACCGCTACGGGGTCGCTGGCCGGCTCGGTGACCGGTTCGGGGGCGTCGTCGACGTCAGGCTCGTTCATGCCCGGTCCAGGGTAACGGTGCATCCGAGCAGGTCAGTCACGTCCCGTCAGATGTAGTCGCGGCGCTGCAACCACGTGAAGCACAGCCATCCCGGCAGGATCGGGAACCAGAAGGTGCACAGTCGGTAGAGGAAGACCGCCGGCACGGCCACCGTCTCGTCGAGACCGGCGGCCACCAGTCCCGCGATCAGCGCGGCTTCGACCGCGCCGAGTCCGCCCGGTGTCGGCGCGGCGGAACCGACGGCGGCACCCACCAGGAACACCGCTCCGGCCGTGGCGAACGGCAGGTCGCCCCCGAACGCGCGCATCGACAGGTACATCGCGGTCAAGTAGCTCGTGGTCACGATCATCGAGCCGCCGATCAGCGACGCGACCTTGTCGGGTCGGCGCAACACGCCCGCCATGCCCTGCAGGGCACGGCGAAGGATCGGCACGAGTCGATCGACGATCGCCCGGCGGGTGGGCGGGATCGCAAGGCCGAGCGCGGTGAGCAACGCCATGATCGCGAGCGCGACGAGGAGCCACTTCGGGTCGGGCAGGCGGAACGACTCGAACGCGTCGCGACCCGCCCAGAACAGGAACACCGCGATCAGCGACATGTGGCCGACGAACCCGGCGATGGTGTTCATGCCGACGCCCGACACCGCGATCGTGCGCGACACACCCTGTCGTTCGAGGAAGCGAATGTTGAGCGCCATGCCGCCGATGCTGGCGGGGGCGACCTTGCTGGCGAACGCGGAACCGACCTGGGTGACGAACAGCGGCCGACGTCGGACGTGCTGCACGATCGCGCCGCTGAGGCTGAGGGTGGCCCCGAGGTAGGTGACGGAGGCGGCGGCGAGCACGGCGGGCAGCCACGCCCAGTTGGCGTCGCGCACCTCGTCGAAGATCTCCGGCAGGTCGGCGAACTGCGGGAGCAGGAACCACGTGGCGCCGGCGAGCACGACGAGCGTGATGACCGTCTTCCGGTTGATCCGCTGCAGCGGTTCGAGCTCGGCCTCGTCGACGCCCGGGGTCGTGCTCATCGTCGCGAACCTAACGGGTCACGGCCGGATCCGGGCCGGTCATGGTTCAGACAGGGTGCTCGACCGGCGCGGCCGTGTCGGCGACCGCTCGTCCGCGCAACGCCATCGCGACCAGCGGGAACACCACCACCGAGACGAGGCCGGCGCCCACGAGCCCGGCGGCGTTGTCGCTGCGCATGTTCCCCGTCTCCACGCCGATGGTGGTGATCACGACGAGCAGCGGGAGCGCGGCGGCCTGCAGCAGCGCCAGCGCCTGCACGTCGTGGCGAGGCAGATCGTCCCGGTAGAGCAGCGCCGGCAGACCGCGCACGACGAGGAAGAGCACGAGGAACAGCGGCACCTTCACGAGCTCGATCGGCGCGAACAGCGCGTCGAGGTCGAGCCGCACGCCGCTCACGACGAAGAACAGCGGGATGAAGAAGCCGAAGCCGAGCGCCTCGATGCGGTGCTGCACCTCTTCGCGATGGTCGAACACGCTGGCGTGTCCGGCCGCCTCGGCGTCGGCCACCGACGAGTGCTGCACGAGGAACAGCCGGGCGACCATGCCGGCCGCGAACGCACCGAGCAGCACGTCGAGCCCGAACTCGGCTGCGGTCCACACGAGCAGCAGGCACAGGAGCACGCAGATGCGCACGCCCAGCTGGCCGCTCGAGTGCAGCGTGCGCGCGATCAACGCGACCGTGCGCGGTCGTGCGTCGCGAGTCGCGAGCCAGCCGACGAGCAGCGCGATCGCCACGAACACGAGCAGCACCACGGTCGTGCGGCCGGGCGTGTCGCTGGTG
>CAUJET010000059.1 GCA_963169665.1 Actinomycetota bacterium
CGTCACGGGGCAGCCGTCATCCTCACCGCCGACATCGAACACGCCGGTGCCCGCCTCGTCCTCGACGGCTACGGCTCCGCCGTCCTCCACGGCATCGGCACCGACCCGATCCTCATCACACCCGTCGGCGTCCCCCGAGAAACCGCCGCCGAGATCGCCGTGCTCCTCGACCACGAACACGACGCATCCGCCGACGAACCACTCACCGGCGAACTCGTCGCGGAACTCCTACCGGAATCCGAGCAGCGGCCCACTGACGAATCGGTGGCGTCAGCGAGCGAACCGAGCGCCGCATTTGTCCAGAACAGCCTCCTCGATTCCGCTTGTTCCGACAACGGCGACGACGAGTGGTGCCGACCCGAACCCGCACTGCTCGTCCGCGTCCTCGGACGGCCAGCCGTGCCCGACCGTCCCGAGATACAAGGCCTCAAACTTCGCCTGCTCGTCTACCTCGCCTGCCAGAACGGCCGAACAGTGTCGAGGTCGCGAATCCTCGACGCCGTCTGGGGCGGCGAGGCACGCGAGCGAAAGACGTTCTCGAACAAACTCTCCGACCTGCGCAACACCCTCGGCACGTCACCGACAGGAAGCCCCCTGCTGTCGACCGCAACCGACGCCGGCGTCCGACTCGACCCGAGCGTGACGACCGATCTCACCGTGTTCATCGCCCTCGCCGCCCGTGCCCGCGACGCAGCGTCAAACGAGGCCATCGAACTCCTCAGCGACGCACTGGCGCTCGTGCACGGCGAACCATTCGACGACGGCGGATACGAATGGGCCGACGCCACCCAAGACAACGTCCAAACCCACGACCACATCCTCAACGCAGCCCGCGACCTGTACCGCCTCGCCTGCGACGCCGCCGACCTCACCACCGCCCGCTTCGCGCTCGTGCAAGGCCTCAAAGCCGTCCCCGGCCACGAGGACCTCTACCGACTCCGCATGCAACTCGAACACCGCGCCGCCAACACCGCAGCCATCCACGCCACCTTCAACGAACTCACCCACCAGCTCAACGTCCTCGAATGCGAACCGTCTACCGAGACCGTGAACCTCTACCGCCAACTCGTAGGTCGTCGTTCCTGATTCCGGCATGTGTCGTGCTCCCGCTCTCGGCCGGGATGTAGGTGATCAAGGGTGGGCGCGAACGCTGGGAGCCCGCGCGGACATGTAGGTGTCAATGGCTCATTTCCTACGGTGTCCGCCCCTCCCCCAAGCGAAGATGGCACTACATGCTGCGTCCTGAGGAACGCTTCGAGCTCGTCTACCGGGCCCACGTCGTCGACTTGGTCGGCTATGTGGCGCGCCGCGTACCGTTTCCTCCGGATGCCCCTGACGTCGTCGCCGAGGTGTTCACGATCACCTGGCGACGGATCGGGGAGATTCCTGACGGCCCGTCCGTGCGACCGTGGCTGTTCGGTGTCGCACGGAAGGTGATGGCCAACCACCGTCGAGGTGGTCAACGGCGCGATCGCCTCTACGAGCGGCTCCGCGCCGAGTTGCGCGTCGTGCATGGCACCTTGCCCCACGACAGCCCGATCGACGCGGACGTGCGGGCGGCGCTGACGCGTCTGAGCGATGACGATCGCGAGCTACTGCGGCTCACGGCGTGGGAACAACTCGAACCGTCGGAGATCGCGATCGCGATGGGTGTCCCGGCGGGGACGATCCGACGTCGTCTCCACGATGCCCGCAACCAGTTGCGTCGCGAGCTCCAAGTGGCGACGCCGATCGACCCGCTTGTGGCGATCCGTACAAGACCCATCGAACCCGCCTGCGACACCAGCGAGTGTCTCCTCGCTGAGGACCCGTGAAAGGACCCGTCATGAATGACCAGGAACTCGACCACGCCGTTGCGCGGATCGCGCTCGTCACCGACGATGAGATCGCCGAGTGGATCGCATCAGCCGACCACGACAGCGCGCTCGCCACCCTCATGACGGAACCGGGCATACCCGATCATCGCGTCGTCATCGATGAACCGGTTCTCATCGAGCGGAGGGCATCACGATCTCGATGGAAGGTGATCGGCGCCGGCGCGGCCGCCGCCGCCGTCGCTGCGATCGCGTTCGTCGGTGCCGGCATCGGCGAGAGGGGCGACAGCGGTCGTGTCTGGGCGGCACCCTTGGTCGCGTTCGCGGAAGGATCGCCGCTCCTGCTGATCGACCACGATTCGTGGTCCATCACCCGCGCCCACGATGACGGCACGTTCGGTGAGATGACGTTCTCCAACGGAAGCGATCAGGCCGATCTCAGGTGGCAGCCCGCGAGTGGCATCACGCTCGGCGAGGAACGCTTTTCCACGGGCGTGAACCGTGGACAGTACGAGACACCAGCAGGCGATGTCACCGTTGTCGAGATCCCCGTGTCGGAGGGTGACGCGGCAACGCCGCCTTCGACGCTGCCCTCGACGCTTCCCGAGGCCGCCATCGTGCTGAAGCCGATTCACTTCAATGCGCACTGGAGCGCCGGCGATCAAGCCATTGAGCTCGACGCGACGGTTTTCACCCTGAACGAGTTCGTTGACCTCCTGAACAGACTCAAGCCCGTGGACGTCGACACCTGGCTCAGTGCGATGCCCCCCAGTGTCATCGCATCGATCGACCAACCAGCTGCGGTCGCGAGTCTCCTAAATGGCGTACCCGTGCCAGCTGGGTTCGACGCAGCGACGCTCGAACCCACCGCCGACATCACCGACCGGTACCAACTCGTCGCACGTGTCGCAGGTGCGGTCGCTTGCTCGTGGCTCGACTCGTGGTTCACCGCAACCGAGAACGGAGACACTGCTTCAGCAGAAGCCGCTGCTGCCGGGCTTGCGACTTCCCGGGAGTGGCCGATGTTGCTCGAGATTCAGAGTCAGGGAGCGTTCGCCGATCAGGTGTGGCAGTGGGCCGACGCCATTAACGGTGGACCTGGGATCATCACGGGAGGCGGACCGTTGCCACCCAGTCGCGAGCTCGCAGTCGGCGGCCTTGGCTGCGAGACGCCGTAGAAGCGCCGACACCAACACCGTCGATAGCGGCTGTACAACCAACGGGCGAGGGGCGTGCTCATCATTTGCGCCCCTCGCCCTCGTGACGCCCAGGAACCAAGGCTAGAAGAAGCATCCGGTTGTCGCGAGTGATCGTGGATCGAGGCCGATGCCGGCGCGGTAGAGGCTGGCGACGAGCGGTTGCGGGCAGTGTTGGATGCCGTCGGGGGTGCGGATTTCGA
>CAUJET010000060.1 GCA_963169665.1 Actinomycetota bacterium
TGGCGGTGGGGGGTGTCGACGGTGCTTGGGTGCGGGTCGGTATCCATCCCGACGGCCGCGAGCGACTCGCGTTCATCCACGGTGACGTCGCCATCCCGCCGTACCCGACCTGGGTGCAGCACGATGCCGCGCTCGGCTCGATCGCCCGACTGCTCCGGCGCATGCACGACGTGTCCACCACCGTCGAGCTCCCGGCCGATGCGACCTGGAGTGCGGAGATGGCCGACCCGATCGGTGGCGACGTGTTCTGCCACAACGACGTGTGCCTGGAGAACGTCGTGTTCCGCGACGGGGAGGCCGTCGGGCTGCTCGACTTCGACTTCGCCGCGCCCGGTCGGCGGGAGTTCGACCTGGCGTCGTTCGCGCGGATGTGCGTCCCCATCGACGAGGACGCGACCGCCGCTCGGCTCGGGTGGGCGAGTGCCGATCGCGCGGCGCGAGTGCGACTCGTGTGCGACGAGTACGGGCTCGACGGGCCGGGTCGTGATCGGCTGCTCGGCTGCCTCGACGAATCGATCGCCCGCGGCGGCGAGTTCGTCCGTCGACGCGTCGAGGCCGGCGAGGCGGCGTTCATCGAGATGTGGGAGTCGATGGGCGGCCAGGAACGTTTCGACCGACGGCGACGCTGGTGGGCCGAGGCTCGTACCGAGTTCGTGGGAGCACTGCGATGACCGACGAACTCGAACCGTTGGCGACCGGCGCGTTCGTCATCGATCCATCGCCCGCGCTCGGCCTCGGTGCCACGTGTCGGGAGATCCTCGACACCGTGCCCAGTTGGTTCGGCATCCCCGAGTCCAACGACGAGTACGTCGCGTTCGTCGACATCCACGACACGTGGGTCGCCTACTCCGAGCAGCGAGTACCGGTCGGCCTCATCTCCGGGCGGCGGCACTTCCCGGAGACCGCCGAGATCGAGGTGATCGCGGTCCGCCCGGAATGGCACCGCTCCGGCGTGGGTCGAGCGTTGATCGACGTGTTCGAGGCCCACCACCGCGCCACCGGTGCGCGCATGCTCGAGGTGAAGACGCTCGGCCCGTCCCACGATGACGAGGGCTACGCCTCGACCCGAGCGTTCTACACCGGCATCGGCTTCATCCCGATCGAGGAGATGTGGATCTGGGGGCCCGACAATCCGGCCCTCATCCTGTGCAAACCCATCGCGCCTGCGACCTGAGCGACGGAATCCCGACCGGTCGGGACCACGGTCGGTTGTACGGTCCGCAGATGGCTCGTTACACGATCGATGCGCCGACGCTGCTCCACGTCGTCGCCAACGACCTGGTCTGTGACCCGGCGCATCAGCTGGTCGCGCCGAACCTCATCCGGTCGCAGGCGCTCGCCCTGCTGTTCGCAGCCGTGTCGTCGGGCGACCTGACGGAACCGGCCGCCTTCGCACAGCACGAGCGCCTGACCGAGATGAAGATGCGTCTGCTCGGTGATCGGGTGTCGCGGCGCACCGCGTGGAAGATCGCGAGGGAGCAGCAGTGGGAATCGACCTTCGACGCCGAGTACTTCGCGGTCTGTCGCCTGCAGGCCGACGCATTCATCTCGATCGACCCGGAGATGGTCGCCAAGGCGACCGGCATCGTGCCGCTCGCCGATCTCGCCGTCCTGATCGTGCCGAGCTGAACGTGGCGTGATGAGCGACGACGCACAGCATTCGAACGACGCGCTGACCTGGCACCACGGCCTGATCGCGCGCTGGTGGGCCAACTTCAACCTCGACGGACCCGAGATCGAGTTCTTCCGCACCTTCGTCGAGGCCGGTCAGCCGGCGCTCGACGTCGGCTGCGGCAGCGGTCGGCTGCTCGTGCCGTGGCTGGTCGCCGGGCTCGACGTCGATGGCGTCGACGCCTCGGCCGACATGATCGAGGTGTGTCGCACGGCGGCTCGCGCCGCCGGGATCGAGCCGACGTTGCACGTGCAGCCGACGCACCGGCTCGACGTGCAGCGGCGGTATCGCACCATCGTCGCGTGCGGTTCGTTCGCCCTGGGTGGCTCTCGCGCCGACGACGCCGAAGGGCTGCGACGCATCCTCGCCCATCTGCTCCCCGGCGGCGCGCTGGCGCTCGACTACGAAGTCGGCGAGTTCGACGACGATCGCTGGCGCCGGTGGCGGCAACGACCCGTCGACGAGTCGCCCCCGGCGAGCCATGGCCGTCGGCTCGCTCCGGACGGGTTCCACTACGCGCTGCGACATCGCATCGTCGGCGTCGACCTCGCTGACCGCTCGGTCACGCGAGAGCTGCAGGCATGGCAATGGGAGGGCGACGACCTCGTCGCCCACGAGACCCACACGCTCGTCGCGAACGTCTACTCGTCCGACGAGATCGTCGCACTGCTCCACTCGGTCGGCTTCACCGATGTGCGCGTGTCGGGCGGCTACCACGGTGGCGCGCCGACGGAGCTCGACGCCTTCCACGTCTTCGTCGCCACTGCGCCGACCTGAGGGCTCGATCCGTCCACGACCGGAAGGTGACGGCGCATGCCGGCGGTGACCGGTTCGGGCCGGCTCGACGTCGGTGGTCGAGAGCCGTTCCGAACAGCGCTCCGCTCCTGAGCAGACATGCCGTGATGGTTACCGTGTTCCCATGCAAACGGGACGGTGTCTGTGCGGAGCGGTGACCTACGAGTTGGCCGGTGATCTGATCGCGACCGCGGTCTGTCACTGCGACCATTGTCAGCGACAGGGTGGTGCGGCGTTCTCCGTGAACCTGATCGCCCACGAGTCGCAGATGACCATCCACGGCGACCTGAAGACCTACGAAGAGCGCGGCGAGCTCGGCGACCAGGTCTACGTCCGCCGTCGCTTCTGCGGCACGTGCGGCTCGCCGATCCTGTCGGAGATCACGCTGTCGGCAGGCATCATCGCCGTGAAGGCCGGCACCCTCGACGACAAGTCGAACGTGAACCCGACCGTCGAGGCGTGGTGCGTCGACAAGCAGCCGTGGGTGTCGCTGCCCGGCATGGCCGTGTCGATGGAGCGCGAGTAGCCACATCGGATTCGCGCTCGGCGGTCCCGCCGTGAGCGCACGGGTGACGGTGCCATGATGGACCGATGGCCGAAGAATTCGAGTTCCGTGACCTGAGCGACGCCGTCTTCTGGGGAGTCGATCTCTCCCGGGCGACGTTCCGCGACATCGACCTGACCGGGGCGCGTTTCACGTCCGTCCGGTGCGTCGACGTCGCCATCGACTGCGAGATCGACCGGCTGGTGGTCAACGGTGTCGACGTCACCGCCTACGTGAACGAGCACGACCCGTGGTTCGCGCTCCGGTCACGGGTACGACCCACCGATCCCGACGGCCTGCGCACCTCGTGGCAGCCGTTCGAGGCCGCGTGGACCAGTGCCATCGAGCGTGTCCGGCAGTTGCCCGACGAGCAGCGGCATGCGTCGGTCGACGGCGAATGGTCGTTCGTGCAGACGCTCCGACACCTGGTGTTCGCCACCGACAAGTGGTTCACCGTGCCGGTCCTCGGTGAGGCGTTCCATCCGCTCGGCCTGCCCAACACCGGTTCGATGGACTTCGGCTGGCCGGGGCTCGAACTGGCATCCACGCCGAGCTTCGACGAAGCGGTCGCCGCCTGGCAGGACCGCTCCGCGAAGGTCGGCAGCTACGTCGGCTCGTTCGACGCCGCCGCGTGGGACGTGGAGGCCGACGTCATGGAGAACGGGCCGCACGCCGTGCACGACTGTGTCGGCGTCGTGTTCGAGGAGCACTTCGAGCACCTCCGCTACGCCCTCCGCGACCTCGACCGTCTCACCTGACGCGGCCGCCCTCGTTCAGGCGGGGCAGGGCACCCAGCCGGCGTTCGTGTGGCGTTCGACCTCGCCCGACGCCGAGTCGATGCGCAGCAGGTGCAGCCATCCACCCGAGACGAGGTCGTGGACGACCTGGTGTTCGGCGATCACGGCGTCGAGCGCGTCGCGGGGAGCCTCGATGAACACCGACAGGCGCAACGGCGGATGCCGCAACGTGTGGCCGTCGTGCAGCGACTGCATCGACAGTCCGATGCGGAGATCGCCGCCGTTGCCCTCGAACACGCCGATGCGACCGCCCACCACGTTGTGCAGCACCTTGTCGCCACTGCCGTAGCGGCGGTTGTCGACCGTGGATGCGTGGTACTGCAGGTTGATCCAGTTCGTCACCACCATCGGTGCGGTCATGATCAGCGTGAGCACCGAGCGCTCGGGGTCGAGGCGCCAGTCGTAGTCGTGCAGGAACACCCGGCCGCCCAGGTCGAGATGGCTCGTGCGCCAGCGGGGCGCGACGACGAACGCCGCGTTGCCGGCCAGGCCCCACTCGGGACGCACCTGCGACCAGTCGTTGGCCCGCTCGTTGATCTCGCGCGACAGCGCTGCCGGCACAGCTGTGGGGTCGAGGCCGAGCGACGCCGCCCGCTCCGACCGGGCGATCTCGCCGGCTGACCGCAGCAGCCGACCGAGGTGCTCGAGACGCGACACGTGCGTCGCCGGCGCGAGATCGGTGTCGAACAGCCGCACGACGTCGGTGGTCGTGTCGTGGAGCCCGGGCACGAACCACGTCGTGTCGGGCACGTCGATGCCGAGCACCGACAGCTCGTTGCGCACCGCCGTGGTGTTGAGCAGGTCGGCGAGCACGCGCGCGTTGACCTCGCCGGTCTGTCCACCACACGCACCGCAGTCGAGACCCGCTGCATGCGGATTGTTGGCGCTCGTGCTGCCGTGGCCGCACAACAGCACCAGCGGGGCGAATCCCGAGACCAGTCCCATCGAGGTGAGCACGCGATGGCCGATCGTCGCTGCTGCGGCCGGGTCGTCGTCGACGAGCGCGAGCCGCGGCCGGAGCGACCCGTGGTCGTCACCGAGCCCGTCGTGCTCCCATGCGTCCGGACCGTGGTGATGGGGGAAGCTCTCCTTC
>CAUJET010000061.1 GCA_963169665.1 Actinomycetota bacterium
CGGCGCCGATGATGCCGAAGGTCGGGGCGAAGATGCCGTACGACTGGCACCAGTCGGAGGCCACTTTGTGGCGCACCTTCATCGCCTTGATGTCGGTCTTCATCACCTGGGCGACGGCATCGGGGTCGCTGCCGTCGATCCCGAGCTGCAGGCCACGCATCAAGAACGGGTCGTCGAGGCCCGCCATCACCGACTCGAGCGCCAGCAGACCTTCACCGCGTGCCTTGCGGGCGAACTCGACGAGGGTCTTGATGGTCTTCTCGCTGTCGATCGGCTGGTCCTTGCCGAGCAGGGCCTTCATGATCGCCTTGAACACGCCCGTGGTGGCCGTGAACTCGTAGCTGGCCATGGTGGCCCCGAGCGCGCCGCCAGGCACGATGAGGAGTGCGGTCACGTTCGAGACCAGGAAGACCGGACTCACGTGGTGGGTCTGCGCACCGAGCATCGTCAAGATGAGCGCGAGGATGAGGCCGACGAGTGTTGCGGGCATCGGTCAGCCTTCCGTCTGCTCTGGCTCGTCGTCGCGATGCACCGTCGGCATCGGAGCGACAGCAGCTGCAGCGTGCACCGGATTGATGACACCGGCAGCTGGGGAGTCGAGGCCGTCAACCGCGAGGCGCGCCGCCAGGCCGATCGCTCGGGCGCGGAGGTAGATCACCTGCTCGACGATCTCCTCGGGCGACTCCACGACCACGTACTCGGTGCCGTTGAGCAGGTGCACCACGGTGTCGTGGTGCCCTTCGAGGCGTTCGATGTGATCGGGGTTGATGTAGAGCGGGTCGTTCTGCCGCAACCTCGTGAGGCGGATCATGCGGGGGACTGTGCCGACGGGGGCCGGACGCGCCATGAAGCAGGGTGTCGAACACCGTCCGTGCGCCCGTCGCATGCGTCACGCATCCGTCGATCGACCGGGCCCCGTATGGCGGCCCTGCGATCACGGAAGCGATCACACAACGGGTCGGATCAGGTTGCATCTCGGCCGCGACACCGGACGATCCTCTCCGTGGAACCCGCAGAGGATCTCTCCCATCAGCTCTGGACGATGCGCGAATTGCTCGAGCAGCTCGTCTACAAGCTCGAGGTGCAAGGACTCCTGCTCGCCTCCGGCCGGGCCCGATGGATCCCGTACGTGACCGCCGAGCTCGAAGCGATCATCGAAGCGATCGGCGAGATCGAGGCGCTCCGTGCGTCGGCCTCCGGCCGCCTCGCCCGCCAGCACCGCCAGTCACCGCACGCCAGCCTGGCCGAGCTCATCGAGCACGTCGAGGCGCCGTGGGCCGGTCTGCTCGCCCAGCACCGGCTCCACCTGCTCTCGCTGCAGGCCGAGATCGAGGAGATCTCACGGGCCAACCACGAGATGGCCAAGCGCAGCCTGATGCGTTCTCGCGAGATCATCGCCTCCCTCGGCGAACAGACCGTCGACGTGTACGACCCTCGCGGCATGACCACCCCGCTCGCCGTCGGATCGCTCCGACTGGACCGGACGGTCTGACATGCCGAACTTCTCCTCGCTCAACACGGCCTTCTCGGGCATGAACTCGCAGAAGCGGGTGCTCGACGTCATCGCCCACAACATCTCCAACGCGACGACCGAGGGGTACCACCGTCAGCGCGCCGACCTGAAGTCGCTCGGCGGCACCGCCGCCACCGGTGTGTTCAGCGGGCGTTCGCAGAGCTACGGGGTCGACGTCGTCGGCGTCACCCGCGCCTACGACGTGTTGCTCGCCGGCCGTGCCGTTCGCGAGGACGCTGCCCGCTCGGCCGCGAACATGACGAGCACGTCGATGTCGACGGTGGAGGGCGTGTTCCCCGAGCCGAGCGACCTCGGCCTCGCCCATCAGCTCGACGTGTTCTGGGGGTCGTGGACCGACCTGGCAAACGACCCCGGCAGCCTCGCCGCTCGCACGCAGCTGCTCGAGAACGCCGACACGCTCGCGACGAACCTCCGCCGCTCGTCGAACGACCTGCAGGCCGTCGCCGACAGCGCGGTCAGCCGAATGACGACCCTCGCTGCCGAGGTGAACGATCTCGCCGACCAGATCGCCAACCTCAACCGCACGATCAGCACGACCTTCGGTGAGAACAACGACCTGCTCGATCAGCGCGACGTCCTGGTGGGTCGGATGGCGAACCTCACCGGTGCGGTGGCCCGTCCGTCCGACGCGAACGGGATCGACCTCTACATCAACAACCGCTCGATCGTCAGTGGCACCATCGTCCAGCGGGTGGACGGCACGACCGGTCCGCTCACGTGGCTGTCCGACGGCTCGAGTGTGAATCCCACCTCCGGCGAGGCACAGGCGCTGACGGCGGTGATCACCGACGTGGTGCCTCGCTACAAGACCAAGCTCGACGACATCGCCAGCACGCTCGTCACCCAGGTGAACGCGCTGCACACCACCGGCTACGACCAGTCGAGCACCACCGGCCGCAACTTCTTCGATCCGGCCAACCTGACCGCCGCGACGATCAGTCTCTCGGTCGACGTCGCCGGCCAGCCGGCGAACATCGCCGCCGGCGCACCGGTGCTCCCGGGCCCCGTGGCGCCCGGCGTGCTCGACGGCGAGATGGCCCGCCAGATCGCCGCCCTCGCCGACGCGGCCACCGGCGCCGACACCAAGTACCAGTCGATGATCACGACCCTCGCCGTCGAGACACGTTCGGCCCAGGGTCGAGCATCGATCCAGGAGCAGGTGGCCGACACCGCGATCCGCGACGCCGACTCCGTCGGCTCGGTCTCCCTCGACGAGGAGATGGCCAACCTCACGGCAGCCCAACGGGCCTTCGAGGCCAACGCTCGGATCATCACCGCGATCGACGAGATGCTGGGCTTCCTGATCGAGCGCACCGGGGTGGTCGGACGATGAGAGTGACGAGCTCGATGATGCTGCGGTCGACCCTGCGCGACCTGAGCCAGGGCCTGAGCAGACTGCAGGAGACCCAGACCAAGCTCGCCTCCGGCAAGCAGATCACGCGACCCTCCGCCGATCCCGGTGGCACGTCGAGTGCGATGGGCATGCGCCAGGACCTGCGCCGCGCGGACCAGCGCCTCCGCTCGCTGAACGACGCGCAGGGATGGCTCGAGACCGCCGACGCGACGTTGACCTCGTCGCTCGACTCGCTGGGCCGGGCGAAGGAGATCGCTGTCCGCGCCGGCAACACCGGTGCGCTCGCCGACCCCGTGGCGCGGCAGGCGTTGGCGGCGGAGATCCGCTCGATCCGGTCGGAGATGCTCGCTCTCGCCAACACGAACTACGGCAACCGGTCGATCTTCAACGGCACCGCGTCCGGTGCGGCGTACGACACCAACGGTGTCTACCTCGGCAACTCGTCGTCGATCGTCCGAGACGTCGCGCCGTCGACCTCGATCGCCGTGAACCTCACCGGCCCTCAGGTGTTCGGCACCGCCGGCGGCCCCGTCGGCGACGTGTTCGAGACCCTCGACCGCATGGCCACTGCGATCGCCAACGGCGACTCGGCGGCCATGGCCACCGAGCACACCAACCTCGACGGGTTCCGGAACACCGTCGGTGCGGCCACGGTGGAGATCGGCACCCGCGCCGCTCGGCTCGCCGAGGCGAAGATCCGCGCCGAGGACAGCAAGCTGCTGCTCACCACCCAGCTCAGCGAGGTGGAGGACGTCGACGTCGTCGAGGCCCTCATCACCGCCAAGGCGCAGGAGAACTCGTACCAGGCGAGCCTGCAGGTGGCGGCGAAGATCCTGCCCCCGTCGCTGCTCGACTACCTGCGCTGACCCGTTCGCAGTCCAACGGCAGTACGTGAGCCGTTCGTGACCGAACCGCGCCGTCGCGGCGCATCCCGCTCACGGAGGCGTGTGTTCGTGAGCGAACCGCGCCGTCGCGGCGCATCCGGCTCACGATGGGTGGAACGGTCCGACGTGCTGCGAGCCGGCCGTCATCGGGCGCGGCGCAGGTGAGCCGGCGTCAGGCCGACGAGGCCTCGATGCCGTCGGTGCGCTCGTCCACCCACGGGCGCGGGGACGCCTCGACCGGCTTCGGCTTGTCGGCCTCCACCGCGGCCTGAGCGTCGCGCAGCACCCGATTGACGAAGCCCACGGCGATCCACACGGCGAACGCGACGCCGAACGACCGGATCAACGCCATGTCGATCCCGACGCCGGTCATCGCCGCGTCGTAGAGGTCGAGGCCGGTGAACGCGGCCGACACCGCGACGGCGATGCTCAACTTCCAGGGCGCGAGCGGACCGGGATCCGCAGGTGCTGCCTCGACCACCGCGCCCTCGAGGCCCTCGAGCTTCTCCTTGTTCTTCTTCCCCATGTCCCGCTCCCGTCAACTGCGTCCTGCGTCCTGCGTCCTGCGTGCTGCGACGCGTCAGGACGCCTCCCACTCGGCCTCGGCCTCGACCTCGCGCTGGTCGCCCGTGCGGAGGACCACCCGGACCGACAGCCGCTTGACGCCCTCGTCCCTCGTGAGCGACTCGATGAGCTGATCGGTCGCCGCCACGGCGAGCTCGACCTGACGACGTGACGGCGCACTCGACGAGCCCGGCACGCGGGACGAGGTGATCCGTCGCCTGCGGTCGTCGGCCCGGTCGTCGCTCCGATCGTCGGCCCGATCGTCGCGGTCCGAGCCGTTCAGCAGATCGGCATCGATCTCGAGCGAGGCGACCACCGTGCCCTCGGCGGCGTCGCGGTCGACCGCACTCACCAGACCGGGGTCGTGATCGCCGAGCAGGGCGCGTCGCACCGACTCGGCCATCCGGGCCATCTCGGCCTGGTCGTCGTCGCCCGGCACCGTCGCGTCGACGACGACCGGGGCGACC
>CAUJET010000062.1 GCA_963169665.1 Actinomycetota bacterium
GTCCATCATGTCGGCAGTCACGGCGTCCCTCGCCCCCCGCCCCACCGCTCGTCACCATCACCGCATCGATCGGCGCAGCGCGTCGGTCGGTGTGCGCGGCGCACGAGCGATGGCGCAGCTGCCCACCCGGTACACCGTCCCGGTCAGCGTCCTCCCCAGCCGTTCCACGTTCGTCCGCCGCCGTGTCGGCGCGGTGGTGTTCGTCGTGGCGCTGGTGCTGTCCGTCGGCTCGGTGGCCCAGCGTGGTCTGGCCGACCGCGGCGGCGAACCTGCCTCCGTCGCCGCGGTCGGCCGAGCCACCGATGGTCTCACCGGCTACACCCCCACCTATGTCGTCCGTTCGGGTGACACGATGTGGGGGATTGCGGAACGCCTGTACCCGGGGGCCGACATCGCCCGGATCGTCGATGCCCTGGTCTCGCTCAACGGCGGCGCTGCGATCGAGGCGGGTCAAACGCTCAACCTGCCGTGAGCCGCTCCGCTAGCGTGGCGGGCGATGCGATGCCCCCGTTGCCACCTCGACGACACCAAGGTGATCGATTCGCGTGAGGCGGACGAGGGCGCGGCCATCCGCCGGCGCCGATCCTGCACCGGCTGTTCCCATCGGTTCACCACCTACGAGCGCCTCGAAGAGGTCCCGATGGTGGTCGTCAAGTCCAACGGCACCCGTCAGCCCTTCGATCGGCTCAAGATCGTCCGCGGCGTCACCGCTGCCGGCAAGGGCCGTCCGGTCACCGCCGACCAGATCGAACAGCTCGCCGAAGAGGTGGAAGACGAGCTCCGCTTCGCCGAGGGCGACCTCACGAGCGAGCGTGTCGGCCGAGCGGTGCTCGAGCGCCTGCGGCACCTCGACGAGGTGCTCTACCTCCGGTTCGCGAGCGTCTACAAGGGCTTCGACGCGGCGTCGGACTTCCAGCGCGAGTTGTCGCTGCTGAAGAAGCTCCAGAAGGCCTGACCCGGCCACCGGTCCGGATCCCGGGTCCGACCCCGGCCCGGGATGCGTTTCACCGGCACTGCCGGATGTCTGCGGTGTCAGCGGCGTCGGACGTAGCGCGTGAACAGGAACCCGTCGTCCTCGAGCAGGTGGGCGAGGTCCATGCGGTGCAGCAGCGCCGGGGCGCCCGCCGTGAGCCGTGGCCCGTCGCCGCCGCTGATCACCGGCGAGATGGTGAGGTTCAGTTCGTCGATCAGATCGGCCTCGGCCAGGGCGGCGTTGAGTGCGGCGCCACCTTCGGCCTGGACGAAGTCGGCCTGCATCACCTCGCCGAGGCGTGCGAGTGCCCCGGCCAGGTCGAGCGAGCCGATGCCGGCCCGCACGGTGTCGACCGGGAGGTCGGGTGCCGTCTCGGGGACGATCACGAAGCCGGCGCCGCTGGTGAACAGGTCGCTCGCGTAGTCGATGCCGTCGCCGCTCCGCGACACGACACCGACCCGCTGGCCCAGCTTGCTCGGCTTGCCGTATCCCTCGATGCGCACAGTGGCGGCGCCGACGACGATGACGTCGGCGAGCCGGCGCAGTCCGAGGAGCACCTGGGTGTCGGCCGGGCTCGACAGGGCGCGGGAGTTGTCGTCGACCACTGTCGAGCCGTCGAGGCCCGACACCATGCACAGGCCGAGCCAGGGGCGGCCGACGGGTCGGGGTCGGGGGACGCCGTAGGCCTCGGCCACGGTGATGTGGTCGACCGGTTGGGGCAGCAGTCGGCGCATGGGTGCGATGATGGCAGCCATGGGGACGACACACGACATCACGGCCGGCGACGCATCGGGTGACACCGATCACGACCTGGGCACCCGCACCGCGTTCCGTACCTGCCCGTTGTGCGAGGCGGGGTGCGGTCTCGAGATCACCGTGAAGCGCTCGGCGGCGGGGGTCGACCAGGTGACGCGCATCCGCGGCGACCGCGACGACGTGTTCAGCAAGGGCTTCCTGTGCCCGAAGGGGTCGACGCTGAAGCAGCTCCACGACGACCCGGACCGGCTCCGTCGGCCGCTCGTCAAGCGTGGCGGCGTCCACGTCGAGGTCGAGTGGGCCGAGGCGTGGGCCGAGGTCGAACGCGGCCTCCTCGGGGTGATCGAACGTCACGGGCGTGAGTCGATCGGCGTGTACATCGGCAACCCGAACGCGCACAACCTCGCCGGGATGACCTACGGCCGGACGGTGATGCACTCGCTCGGCACCCGGAGCATCTTCTCGGCGTCCACGGTCGATCAGATGCCGCGCCAGGTTGCCGCCGCCTACGTCTTCGGCGGGGGCGCCACCGTGCCCGTGCCCGACCTCGACCGGACCGACCACCTCGTGATCCTCGGTGCGAACCCCTACGCGTCGAACGGCAGCCTGTGCACCGCGCCCGACTTCCCCGGTCGCATCGAGGCGATCCGGGCCCGCGGCGGCAAGCTCGTCGTGGTCGACCCACGGCGCAGTCGTACCGCCGAGGAGGCCGACGAGTGGTTGGCGATCCGGCCCGGGACCGACGCGCTGCTGCTGGCATCGATGGTGCAGGTGATCGCAGCCGAGGGTCTGGTGCGGATCCCCGCGCACCTGGTCGGGCTCGTCCGCGGGCTCGACGGCGTGCTGGCGGCCTGCGCGTCGTTCACCCCTGAATCCGTCGCCGCGGCGACCGGTCTCGCGCCGGAGGTGATCCGTCGCAGCGCCCGTGAGCTCGTGGCCGCAGATCGTGCTGCCGTGTACGGCCGCATCGGCACCACCACGACCGAGTTCGGCACGACGGCCTCATGGCTCGTCGACGTCGTCAACCTCGTCGCGGGCAATCTCGACGTCGTCGGTGGCTCCATGTTCGCGACGCCCGTGGCGTCGCGGCCGCCGAAGCCGGGCGCCGGCCCCGGGTTCAAGGTGGGCCGCGGGCACAGCCGCGTCCGATCGTTCCCCGAGGTGATGGGGGAGTACCCCGCCGCGGCGATGGCGGAGGAGATCACCACCCCCGGCGCCGGGCAGCTGCGCGCGATGGTGACGATCGCCGGGAACCCGGTGCTGTCGACGCCGAACGCCGATCAGCTCGACGCCGCGCTCGGCGAACTCGAGTTCATGGTGAGCGTCGACATCTACCTGAACGAGACGACCCGCCACGCGGACGTGATCCTGCCGAGCCCGTCCGCGCTGCAGAAAGGCCACTACGACATGCTCCTGCTGCAGTTCGCGGTGCGCAACGTGGCGAACTACAGCCCACCCGTCCTGCCGCTCGAGGACGGGCAGCCCGACGAGTGGGAGATCCTCGCCAAGCTGGCCCTCATCGCCCAGGGTCGGGGTGCCGACGCCGACGTGTCGGGTCTCGACGACCTGGTGATCGCCGGCATCGTCGGTTCGGCCGTGCGCGACGAACACTCGGCCGTGTTCGGGCGCGACCCGCAGGAGCTGTTGGCATCGCTGTCGAAGGATGGCCGGCGTGGCCCCGAGCGGTTGCTCGACATGGCGCTGCAGACCGGCCCGTTCGGTGCGGCGTTCGGTGTCGGCCACGCCGACGGTGCGAGCCTCGACCTGTTGCTCGAGCACCCGCACGGTGTCGATTTCGGCGCGCTCGTGCCGCGGTTGCCCGAGGTGCTGCAGACCCCGTCCGGGCAGGTCGAGCTCGACCATCCCGTGTTGATGGCCGATCTCGAGCGCCTGGCGGCCGCGGTGCCGGAGCTCACGCAGCGTGACCTCGTGCTCGTGGGTCGGCGACATCTCCGGAGCAACAACTCGTGGATGCACAACATCGAGGTGCTGGTGAAGGGGAAGCCACGCTGCACCCTCCATGTGCACCCCGACGACGCCGTTCGGCTGGGCCTCGTCGACGGCGGACATGCTCGTGTGACCAGTCGGGTGGGGTCCCTCGACGCTCCGGTCGAGGTGACCGACTCGGTGCGCCCCGGCGTGGTCAGCCTGCCGCACGGATGGGGCCACTCGATGCCCGACACGCGCATGCGCGTGGCGCGCGAGCGGGCCGGGGTGAACAGCAACGTGCTGGCCGACCACGAGGCGATGGACCCGTTGTCGGGCACCTCGGTGCTCAACGGCATCCCCGTGGAGATCGTCGCGGTCTGACGCTGCGGCGGTCCCGACCACCGCGCCGGTCGGTCGCCGGTCGGTCGCCGGTCGATCGGCCCGGCGTTCCACCTGGTGGGACAGGTGCGCGCCGGGACCCGGCTGTCCACAGCATCGGGCCTCGATCCACAGTTCCGGGCCCGTCGCCCACAGGGACATCCACAGCATCCCCCGGCAATTCACAACCTTGTCCCTCTTCCTCCCCACAGGGGACCCCGCCTAGGTTCTTCCTTCGCAGATGGCAGTGGTGCGCGGCGCGGATGGTCAGTCCGGACGTGGCGGCCGAGGACGTGCCGGGATCGACGACAGTCGACTCGACACCAGTCGGCGACCGCCGTCCACCGATCGAGGACGATCGGTGGCGGCGACACACGTCACGGGCTGTGGGGCGAGGGCTTCGTGACCTGTGACCGCGCACCGCTGTCACGCTGCGTGTTCAGGAAAACGCGGCGCCCGGGAGGGCGCTCGGGGCGGGACGGCGGGAACAAAAAGCCGCGGGACGGTCGTTGACATCGGTGTAACTACAGTGCTGTAATCTTCCAACCTCTTGTGGTGGCCGCCCTCGCGGGGGCGGGTGAGCCACCACATCTTGTGGTGGCTAGGTGATGGTCATCACGGCGGCGTCCGTCGTGATGATCGACGTCGTGGGTCGTGAGGAGTTCCAGCGGTGAGTGCGCACGGATGTCTCACGTGCTGTGGTTGAAGTGTCTGAAGTTCGTCAAGAAAAGGGAGTATCCATGTCTCTGGCGCCCGAGCGTCTGTCCATCGGCATCACGCGTCACTTCACGACGCCGGGCGTGCACCCGTACGACCAGGTCGTGTGGGAGCGCCGCGATGCGCGCATCAGCAACTGGAAGGACGGATCGGTCGCGTTCGAGCAGCTCGATGTGGAGTTCCCCGCCAGCTGGTCGCTCAACGCCACCAACATCGTCGCCCAGAAGTACTTCCGCGGCACCCTCGGCACCCCCGAGCGCGAGTCGTCGCTGAAGCAGGTCATCGATCGCGTCGCCGACACGATCACCACGTGGGGCATCGAGGGTGGCTACTTCGTCGACGCCGACGAGGCCGAGTCGTTCCGCAGCGAGCTGAAGTTCATCCTCGTCACCCAGCGGGCTGCGTTCAACAGCCCGGTGTGGTTCAACATCGGTGTGAAGGGCGTGCCCCAGCAGGCGAGCGCCTGCTTCATCCTGTCGGTCGACGACACCATGGACGGGATCCTCAACTGGTACCGCGAAGAGGGCACCATCTTCAAGGGTGGCTCCGGCTCGGGCGTCAACCTGTCGAAGATCCGCTCGAGCTACGAGCTGCTCAACGGCGGCGGCACGGCCAGCGGTCCCGTCAGCTTCATGCGCGGCGCCGACGCGTCGGCCGGCACCATCAAGAGCGGTGGCAAGACCCGCCGCGCCGCCAAGATGGTCATCCTCAACGTCGATCACCCCGACGTCGAGGAGTTCGTGTGGTGCAAGGCCCGCGAGGAGCGCAAGGCGCGCGTGCTGCGCGACAACGGCTTCGACATGGACCTCGACGGTGCCGACAGCTTCAGCATCCAGTACCAGAACGCCAACAACTCGGTCCGCATCAGCGACGACTTCATGCAGGCCGTCCTCGACGACACCGACTGGACCTACAAGGCCGTCCTCGACGGCGCCCCGGTGCGCACCGTCCGAGCCCGTGACCTGTGGCGTCAGATCGCCACGGCCTCGTGGGAGTGCGCCGACCCCGGCCTCCAGTTCGACACCACGATCAACAAGTGGCACACCGCCCACGCCACGGGCCGCATCAACGGCTCGAACCCGTGCAGCGAGTACATGCACCTCGACAACTCGGCCTGCAACCTGGCCTCGATCAACCTGCTCAAGTACCTCGACCTCGACTCGGTCGGCGACGACAGCTTCGACGTCGAGGCCTACATGCACACCGTCGAGGTCATCTTCACCGCGCAGGAGATCCTCGTCGGCCGCGCCGACTACCCGACGGAGCCGATCGGCGACAACAGCCGCAAGTTCCGCCAGCTCGGCATCGGCTACGCCAACCTCGGCGCCCTGCTGATGGCGCTGGGCCTGCCCTACGACTCGGTCGAGGGTCGCGCCTGGGCTGCCTCGCTCACCTCGCTGATGACCGGTCACTCGTACGCCACGAGCGCCCGCACCGCCAGCCGCATGGGCCCGTTCGCCGGCTTTGCCGAGAACGAGCAGTACATGCTCAACGTGCTCCGCATGCACCGTGACGCGTCGTACGAGATCGAAGGCGTCGACGCCGTGCCGGCGGCGATCGTGGCCGCCGGCCAGCACGCTTGGGAGTCCGCCGTTCGCGACGGCGAGGAGTACGGGGTCCGCAACAGCCAGGCATCGGTCCTCGCGCCCACCGGCACGATCGGTCTGATGATGGACTGCGACACCACCGGCATCGAGCCCGACCTCGGCCTGTGCAAGATGAAGAAGCTCGTCGGCGGCGGCAACATGGTGATCGTCAATCAGACGATCCCGCGGGCGCTGCGTCGCCTCGGGTACAACGCCCAGCAGGTCGACGAGATCGTGTCGTACATCGACCGCGAGAAGAGCATCCTCGGCGCCCCGCACCTCGCGGCCGAGCACGTGCCCGTGTTCGCCTGCTCGATGGGTGACAACACCATCCACTACGAGGGCCACGTCCGCATGATGGGTGCGACGCAGCCGTTCCTGTCGGGTGCGATCTCCAAGACCGTGAACATGCCCGAAGAGGCCACGATCGAAGACATCGAGAGCCTGCATCTGCTGTCGTGGCAGCTCGGCCTCAAGGCCGTCGCCGTGTACCGCGACAACTGCAAGGTCGGCCAGCCGCTCAGCACGGCGAAGAAGGAAGGTGCCGAGGAGGCCGACGGGACGCCGGTCGCCGAGGTCACCCAGGTCATCGAGAAGATCGTCGAGCGGGTCGTGCACCAGCCGATCCGTCAGAAGCTCCCGCGCAGCCGTCGCGGCCGCACGTTCGAGTTCCGCGTGGCCGACAGCAAGGGCTTCGCCACGATCGGCGAGTACGAGAACGGTCAGCCCGGCGAGATCTTCCTCACGGTGTCCAAGCAGGGCTCCACCCTCAGCGGCATCATGGACGCCTTCGCCAAGAGCATCAGCTACGGCCTGCAGTACGGCGTGCCGGTGCGGTCGTTCGTCGAGGCGTTCGTCAACATGCGCTTCGAGCCGGCCGGCATGACCGACGACCCGGACATCCGGTTCGCGTCGTCGATCATGGACTACCTGTTCCGCCGCCTCGCCCTCGAGTACATGACCTACGACGAGCGCGCCGAGCTGGGCATCTTCTCGATCGACGAGCGCCTGCAGCCCACGCTGCCCGGCGTGGAGGAGTCGGTCATGGAGACCCGCACGGGCAGCGAGGTCGTCGCCGATCCGAAGAGCGTGCCGTCCGCCGGCGAACTCACGACGCAGCTCGAGCTGGGCGTGGCCCCGACGGCGCCGAACAACGACATCACCAACCCGTCGGGCATCGCCCGGCCGGCGCAGGCGGCGATCTCGCCCAAGCCAGCGGTGCGTCACAGCGACGCCCCGATGTGCATGCAGTGCGGTGTGCAGATGAACCGTGCCGGTTCGTGCCACGCCTGCCCGAGCTGCGGCAGCACCAGCGGCTGCAGCTGAGCCCTCGGAGCGCTCCGCCGCTCCGGACGGATCCTGCGGTCGTCGGCGGCCAACGGAAACATCGATCGATGCCCGGCACTCGGGCGAGGGCGGTCGCCCTGGGTGCCGGGCATCGTCGCGTCCGGGCACCGATCACGCGGTAACTTACCGACGGTAGATTTCGCCGCGCGATCGGAGTACTGTCGCCGGTGTCGAGCTCGGGGGAGCTGCATCGAGCGGTGACGAGTGGTGACGAGTGGTGACGAGTTCCGATGAGATCCGGTCGGTCCGACCGGTCCAGATGAGGATGGGGGTCCTGAGATGACGACACATGAGCTGGTCGACGCTGCGAGCGACGACACGCCGGCACACCACCGCGGCAACGGCCGCCCGATCGACAGCGAGCGCACGATCACCGACCTGGTGGTCACCGGGACGATCCCGGCAGAGCTCGACGGGCGATATCTGCGCAACGGCGCCAACCCGTTCACCGGCACGAGCCAGCACCCGTTCTTCGGTGACGGCATGATCCACGGCGTGCGCCTGCGCGACGGGCGGGCGGAGTGGTACCGCAACCGCTACGTGCAGACGCCGTTCATCGCCGACCCGACCGTCGACGTGCTCGACCCGTCCGTCGTGGTCGACCTCACCGCCTCGAAGGCGAACACGCACGTGATCGGTCACGCCGGCCGCATCCTCGCGCTCGAGGAGGGTCACTTCCCGTACGTGCTCGACGGCGACCTGTCGACCGTCGGTCCGCTCGACTTCGACGGCGCGCTCACCGGATCGTTCACGGCGCACCCGAAGATCTGCCCGGTCACCGGGGAACTGCTCGCGTTCGGGTACTCGATGTTCGAGCCGTACCTGCGGTACCTGCGCGTGTCCGCCGACGGTCGCCTCGTGCAGACCGAGAACATCACCGTGGGCGGGCCGACGATGATGCACGACTTCAACGTCACCCGGAACCACGTGGTCTTCATGGATCTGCCGGCGGTGTTCGACCTCGACGCAGCGATGCGCGGCGAGATGCCGATCCACTGGGGTGAGGACTACCCGTCACGGCTCGGTGTGATGCCGCGCGACGGCTCCGATGCCGACGTGCGCTGGTACGACATCGACCCCTGCTACGTGTTCCACCCGATGAACTCCTACGAGGACGGCGACACGATCGTGCTCGACGTGGCGCGCATGAGCCATGTGTGGCGCGAGTCGATGATGGACTTCCCCTCGCCGTCGTTGTGGCGGTGGACGATCGACACGACCACCGGCAAGGTGCGCGAGGAACAGATCGACGACCGGCCGGGCGAGTTCCCGCGCGTGGCCGACAGGGTGGTGGGGCTGCACCACCGGTACGGGTACATGATGGCGATCCCCGACAACCCGTCCTACGACGACCCGATGAGCCAGTCGGGCGCGATCCTGAAGTACGACCGTACCACCGGCCAGCGGACCGAGATCGACCTCGGTCGCGGCTGCATCCCCGGCGAGCCCGTGTTCGTGCCCGCCGACGGTGCGACCGCCGAGGACGACGGCTACCTGATGACCTTCGTCTACGACGCCGGCAGCGACACGAGCCGGCTCGTCGTGATGGACGCCGCGACGATGGACGACGCGCCGGTCGCGACCGTCGAGTTGCCGCGCATCCCGTTCGGGTTCCACGGGAGCTGGGTGCCGTCGGCGGTGGCAGGGTGAAGTTCGGACTGGCGTTCGCCAGCAGCATCGCCATCGAGGGCCCCGACGCGCTCGATCTGTGCCGTCACGCCGAAGCGGCCGGCTTCGAGTCGCTGTGGGGCGGCGAACACGTGGTCCTGCCGACCACGATCGAGTCGCCCTATCCGTACACGGCCGACGGCAAGATCCCGGCAGCGCCCGACACGCCGATCCCCGATCCGCTCATCTGGCTCGCGTTCGCGGCAGCCGCCGCGCCCACGATGCGCCTCGGCACCTGCATCCTCATCGTCCCGCAGCGCAACCCGTTGGTGCTCGCGAAGGAACTCGCGACGCTCGACCGGTTGAGCGGCGGCAAGGTCGAGCTCGGACTCGGCGTCGGCTGGATGAAGGAGGAGTTCGACGCGCTCGGGGTGCCGTGGGAGCGACGCGGTGCACGCAACGACGAGTACATCGCCGCGATGCGCGCCCTGTGGGCCGGACCGCACGCCGAGTTCCACGGCGAGTTCGTCGACTTCCCGCCCGTCACGTGCAGTCCGCGACCGGTGCAGGCCTCGATCCCCATCCTGGTGGGCGGCGACACCGACGTCGCCATCCGCCGTGCAGCACGGCTCGCCGACGGCTACTTCCCGGGGGAGGGCGATCCCGAACGGTTGGGGGCGCTGATCGCTCGGGTGCGCGAGGCCGCCGAACGCGAGGGCCGGGATCCGGCGAGCATCGAGATCGACGCGATGTTCACCCAGCACCTGGGTGACCCGATCGCCGGTGTCGAGCAGCTGGCGGCGCTCGGCGTCGACCGCGTGATGGTGCCGGCGTTCTTCTATGCAGGCCCGGGCGGCCTCGACCGCCTCGACCAGTTCGGCGAGCAGGTCATCCGCCCCACCAACGGCTGACACACGGACGGCGGCTGGTACCAGCCACGGCGAACGTGCGTGCCCTCGATCGCGAGGGTGGTCAGAGGTCGGAGGTCACACGTCGAACCACCCGCGCGGGTGATCCTCCGAGGTGCTCGGCAACGGAGTGATTCGTATGCGCGCTCACCGGGAACCGAAGCTGTCGATGAGCACGCTCGACAGCCCTCACCACGACCGTTCCGGCGATCGCATCCGTACGGCCGACGGTGCCGTCGACGAACTCGACCTCGCGATCGAGGCGCTGGTCGCCGAACCCCGGCTCACCGCCGCGCTCCAGCGTGCGGAGGACGTGCGCATCGCCGCAGCGCTCGCCGTCGACCCCGTGCGCGCCGCTGATCGGTTGCTCGCGCTGGTGCGCGACGGCGATGACGTGTCGGCGTTGGCGGCGATCCACGCGCTCGGCTCGGTCGACCACACGTCGGTGGACGAACTGCTGCTCGCGGTGCTGACGGACGGTGACGAGCCCTTCGCGGGCCATGCAGCCTGGGCGATGGCGGCCCGGCGCTCGACCGTCGAGGCGATCGATGCGCTCGCACGCCTGGCCGACACCGACGGCTTCAGTGCGATGCTGGCCGAGCGGACGCTCGTCGAGTGGGCCCGCCTCGGCACCATCGCCGCCGGTGCGCCGGCGCGGGCGGCCACCGAGGAGCTCGACGGCCTCGACGGCCTGGACGTGTCTGCCTCCTGGCCGTCCGGCCCAGGTGTTCCCGACGATCAGCGTGACGGCATCGTCGTGATCCAGCCGTTCCTCCACGCGCGGATCGACCGCGACGGCACCTCCCTCGGCGCGGGCGACGCCGGCGGCATCGCCTCGTTGCTCCGCTCACTCGGCTCGTCGCTCGCTCGTGTCGCCGACATCGCCGAAGTCGTCACCGTCACCCGCCGCCACGACGGTGAGGCCACCTGGGAGCAGCTCGAGCACGGCCATCGCGTCGTGCGCATCCCGGTGGGGGAGCCCGGCCCGCTGCCCTGGCGGCAGGCCTGGGTGCACCGCATCGAGATCGAGCGGCACCTGACGGCGCTCGGCCGGTCGTTCGCCGGCCGTCGGGTGGTGTGGCATCTCCGGATGGCCGACGTCGGCACCCTCGCGGCGGCCGCTGCGGCGCGGCGTCTCGGGCAGCCGGTGGTGTTCACCGCGGCGCCCGACCCGCACATCGTGATCGATGCGCTGCAGGACGACGGTCGGCTCGACCGGCGCTCGTTCGCGGTCGACGACGCCGGCGCGCAGTACTGGTTCCGCGCCCGGATGGTGGAACGCCTCACGGCCCAGGCCGACCGGCTCGTCGTGCTGCCCCGGCCGACGATCGCTCGCGAGCTCGTGGAGCTCCTCGGCGTCGATCCGGTCGACCTCGGTCGACGCGTCACCGTCGTACCCGAAGGGGTGGATGTCGGGCAGGTCGACCGCGCACGGGCGCGCCGATGGCTGCACGGGACGTCGCCCGCGGTACGACGCGTGCTCGACGGCTTGCCGCCCGAGCGACGCTCGTTGCCATGGGTGTTGACGGTCGGCCGCCTGCACCCGACGAAGGGCGCGCAGCGCATCGTCGACGCCGTCGTCGCCGAACCGGGTCTCGCCGACCGTGTGAACATCGTGATCGTCGGCGGCGAGCTCGCCTCGCCGTCGGCCGACGAGCAGTCCACGATCGAACTGGTCCGGCTCGCCGCCCGCGACGCGGATCCGTCGTTGGTGAGCCTCACCGGCAACCTGCCACCGTCTGCCGTCGCCGACCTCCTCGTCGAGGTGGCCGAGCACGGCGGCGTCTACGTGTGTGCGGCCGACAAGGAGGAGTTCGGCCTCGCCATCGTCGAGGCGATGGCGGCCGGTGCCGTGGTCGTGGCGCCTGCTCGCGGTGGCCCGCGCAGCTATGTCGACCACGGCCGCGACGGCCTGCTGTGCGACACGCTGTCACCGACCGCCGTTCGCGCCGCGATCGTGCAGGCGATGGAACTCGCGTCCGTCGGTGACGCGGCGCAGCGGGCAGAACGATCGGCGACGGCGCGACGCAAGGTGCGTCGCGACCTGAGCATCGACACGATGGCGTCGTCGTTGGGTGCGGTCTACCGCGACCTGCTGGCGTCGCCGGTGTCATCGCGGCATGCCGCCTGATGCGCCTGCTCGTCGTCAGCCCGGACTACGCGTCCCATCTCCTGCCGATGCTGCAGATCGCCGCCGCATGGCAGGCGCGGGCGGGCGACGTCGTCGTCGCCACCGGTCCGGCCACGCGACCGATGGTCGTCGAGGCCGGGCTCGACTGGATCGAGCTGCGGTTGGGCCGAGGCAGCAACGCCGGCGTGATCGTGGTCGGCGAGCAGCCACAGGGCGAGGACGACCATCTCCGCGCCTTCTTCGATGCGACCCGGCGCGGCCCGATGGAAACCCTGCGCTACCAGGCCGACGCCCGCCGGCACGACCTGCTGTACGACCCCGACGGCGTGTTCGAGCGATTGGGCGAGATCGTGCGCGAGGTGCGACCGGACCGGGTGGCCGTGGATCACGTGGCGTTCGGGGCGCGGCTCGCGCTGCACCTGCTCGACGTGCCGACGTCGACGGTGGTGCTGGGTCACCCGAGCGCGCTGTCGGCGCCCGGCGAGGTGTACGGCGTCCCGTCGGCCTGGCCGTCGTCGATGACGCCCGACCCGACGGCGCTCCGGGCGCTCGAGGTGCAGTGCCGGGAGTCGGTGCGCGAACTCGATGAGGCGGCCGAGGAGGTGCGGACCCGGCGAGCGCCGTCGCGTCCGCCTGCCGGTGATCTCACGAGCTCCCCGGGTGACCCGACGATCTACGTCTACCCCGAGGCGCTCCACGACCCGGCCCGTCCGCTCCCCATCGCCCATCGCTTCGTCGGCTCGCTCGCTCGGACCGAGTCGCTCGACGCCACCCCGTTGCCCTCGGGTGACGGGTTGCGTGTCCTGGTCGCGCTCGGATCGTTCCTGAGCGCGCGAGACGACGTGCTCGCGACGGCTGCGGCCGCCGCCCGCCTGGCCGGGTGGCGGTTGGCGCTCGCGACGGGCAGTACGCACGTCGACCGGCTCGGTCCGCTGCCCGACGGTGCGCTCGTGCAGCGGCACCTCCCGCAGGTGGCCCTGTTGGCGCACACCGACGTGTTCGTGAACCACGGCGGCAACGGCAGCGTCACCGAGGCCGCAGCCGCGGGCGTGCCACAGGTGGTGCTGCCGTTCTCCACCGACCAGTTCGCCGGCGCTGCGGCGGTCGAGCGCACCGGTGTCGGCTTCGCGCTCGCCCCCAACACACTCACCGTCCAGGTCCTCGTCGAAGCGGTGGCAGCGGCGGCGGAGGGTCCGGTCAGGCAGCGGGCGCAGGAGGTGGCCGACTCGATCCGCACGAGCGGCGGGGCCGGTGCCGCGGTCGACGCGATTCGTGACGTCGGAAACCCGCAGCGGAACCCGCAGCGGAATCCGCTGCGGAACTGAGGCCGACTGCCGCCAGACTCGACGGCCGTGAGCAGCATCGTGGTGTCCGAACTCGCCTACGCCCCGCCGGGCGCCGACCAGTTGTTCTTCGACGTCAGCTTCGGTGTCGCGCCGGGCGAGCACGCGGCGATCGTCGGCGCCAACGGCGTCGGCAAGAGCACCATCCTGCGGATCCTCGGCGGCGTGCTCGAGGCCGACGAGGGAGAGTTCGCCGTCGGCGGCTCGATGCTCACGATGACCCAGGACGTCGGCATGGCCCGCCCCACCGACACGTTGCGGGAGATGCTGCTCGAGGTGGCCCCGCCGCTGCTGCGCACGAGCGGCAAGGCGTTGGTGGCGGCCGAACGGGCGCTCGCCGACGGTACCGACGACGGGATGGGCTACGCCGAGGCGCTGGCCGACTGGGGCGACCACGGCGGCTACGAACTCGAGGCCAAGTGGGCGGCCGCCGCACAGCGCAGCGTGAAGACGCCGATCGAGGACTTCTCGACCCGGCTCGTGCGCGAGCTGTCGGGTGGCGAACGCAAGCGGATGGTGCTCGACCTGCTGCTGACCTCGGGCGCGGACGTGCTGCTGCTCGACGAGCCCGACAACTACCTCGACATCCCCACCCGCGGGTGGCTCGAGGAGCAGATCAAGGCGTGTCGCTCGACGATCCTCATGGTGAGCCACGACCGCACCCTGCTCGAGCGGGTGTCCACCAAGATCGTGGTCATCGAAGGATCGGGCTGCTGGGTGCACGGTGGCTCGTACGCCACGTTCCCCGAGGCACGTCAGAAGCGTCAGGAGCTGTTGGGCGACGAGCTCAAGCGTTGGAACGACGAGGAACGACGCCTGTTCCAGCACATGAAGATCATGAAGCAGCGGGCCGCGCAGAACTTCAAGAACGCCACGAAGGCGAACGCGGCGGAGACCCGGTGGGAGAAGTTCGTCGCCGCGGGTCCGCCGCCCCCGCCGGTGCCCGATCAGCAGATCCACGTCCGTCTCCGTGGTGCCGATGCAGCGCGTCGTGTGGCCAAGCTCGAGCAGGTGGCGATCGGCGACCTGTTCCTGCCGTTCTCGGACGAGGTCCACCACGGCGAGCGGTTGGGGCTCATCGGTCCCAACGGCACGGGCAAGACCCACCTGTTGTCGGCCCTCGCCGGCACCTCGACGCCCGACCACGGGCAGATCACGTACGGTCCCCGCACCTCGATCGGGATGTTCAACCAGATCAACGACCGTCCCGACTTCCTGGGCCGCCAGTGCTTCGAGATCGTCCGCGACCGCGTCTTCGACGACGAGAAGTCGATGAAGGCGCTGGCGCGGTACGGCTTGCGCACCAATGCCCGTCAGGAGTTCCAGACCTTGTCGGGCGGTCAGAAGGCGCGCCTCGAGATCCTCTGTCTCGAGCTCGAGGGACACAACGTGCTGCTGCTCGACGAGCCGACCGACAACCTCGACGTCGAGTCGTCCGAGGCGCTCGAGCAGGCGCTCGACGGCTTCGAGGGCACGGTCGTCGCTGTCAGCCACGACCGCACGTTCCTCGAGAAGTTCGATCGCTTCATCATGATCACCGACGACGGCGAGGTGTACGAGCTGCCCGATTTCGAGGTGGCGATGAAGGGGCTCGCCGCCCCCGATCAGCTCGCCGGGCTCCGCCTCGCCAAGAACCTCACCTGACCCGGTCCGTGTGATCAGGCTCGGCGGCTGAGCGCTCCGTTGCTGTAGGACGGATCGCCCGTCACCTCCTGGCCGGCCCACGGTGGCAGGACCACCTCGGCGGCGGGATCGTCGAGTTCGACCTCGGCGACGACGAGCGGGGCGAGGGCGCCGTGGAACTCGTCGACCTCCCAGGTGCGGCCGGCGACGTCGATGCGATGACGGGTCTTGTCGATCGTGCCGGGCTCGCACAGGGCGAAGATCCCGTCGGCATCGTCCGTGGGCAGCTCGTACTCGAACTCGTCACGTGTCATGCCGTCGAGCCCCGAACCCGGGCCCTTGATCGTGAGGGTGATCCGGCCGTCCTCGTCGCGGATGCGCACCGACCGACCCGGCCCGCGGACGAGGTATGCCTGGCGGATCCGGCTCGCCACCGCACCGTCACGCCAGGCGTCACCGATGACGAGGAACTTGCGCTCGATCTCCACACCCACCCGATCATCCTGACAGGCGCCACCTCGTCGCGCCCGCGGCGAATGGTCGAGCGTCGCCGGTGACGACCGTTCGATTTCCACGATGACTACGCTCCGGCCGCGAGCCCGCCGGCCGCACGCCCGAGGAGGCGCCGACATGGGGTACGACCCGATCGACACGTACGTGCCAGGTGCACGGGGCGGGGCCCAGGTGCCCCAACTCGTCGGACAGCGGGTGGAGGCCGCCCGGGCCTACGCGGCGTCGGCCGACTGGACCGTGCACGTGAACGACGTCCCGCCCGCCACGAAGGATCAGCCGGAGGGCTTCGTCCTCCGCCAGGTGCCCGCAGCCGGATCGGTGGCACCGGCGGGATCGGTGTTGCTCGTCGACGTGGCCCGGCGGCGGAGCTTCGACGAGCAGTACGGCAAGCCCCTGCTCGCCGGGGTTGCGGCGGCGTTGGCCGTCGTCGCGGTGGTCTTCGCCGTCCTGTGGACGTCGGCCCGCTCCGGCGACGATGGCTCCGATGCCGACGCGTTGGCTGCGGCCGATGCGCGCATCGCCGAGCTGGAGGCCCAAGTGGCCGAGCTCGCCGGTGACGGTGACCAGGGAGCGATGATCGTCGAGCTGCAGGCCCAGCTCGACGACGTCACCGCCCGACTCGCGACCGCCGAGACCCAGGTGACGGAGCTCACCGCCCAGCTCGAGCAGGCTGGCGCCGATGCCCAGGCGGTGGCCGCCGAACGCGACGCGCTCGTCGTCGAGCGCGACCTGCTCGTGCAGCAGGTCGCCGAGCTCGAGGCCGAGCTCGGCGGTATCACCGAGGCGGTGATCGCAGCGCCCGACTGGATCGGACAGCAGCAGGTGGCGGTCGAGGAGTTCGTCCGCCAGCAGAGCATGGAGCTCGTCGTGCAGACCGTCGACGGGGCCGAGACCGAGGCCGGTGACCCGGTCCCGGCAGGCACGGTCGTGGTGCAGCTGCCCGAGGCCGGCACGCCGCTCGTCGAGGGATCCGTGGTGGTCATCACCGTCGTCGCCCCGGCCTGATCGGTCCGCTGCGGGTGCGATGACCACCCGGTGTGCGCGACTTGCGGGCGCGCGGCCGCCGTCTCCGGACGGTCTTGACGTGATCGTGCCATTCCAGGGCGCGTTCACCTGGTTCGCGGACATGGAGCGGGGCGTCGCAGGAGTGACACACGGATGAACATCACCAAGCGCAACAAGATCATCATCGGCGCCGTCGCCCTTGCCGGCGCGGCCGCCGTGACAGGGAGCGCGTTCACCGCGACCGGCTTGTCCGACAACTCCGGCGACGACTTCATCGGTGGCACCATCACGATCGCCGTCGACGGTGCGGTGCTCGAAGACGTCGACTACAACATCGGCACGAACAACGAGATCGACAACGTCGACGTGACGTTGTCCGGCAATGTCGAGAATCGCGTGCTCGAGATCCAGTTCCGAGACGGCTCCGGCCCGATCGGGGTGGCGTACAGCTGCACCGTGATCAACTCGTCGCTGTTCTCCACGTGCACACCCACCGGCGCGAAGACCCTGTCGACGGCCGTGACAGCGGTGTTGTTCCGAGTCGACAACTGATCGGCGGATCGGTGAGCGTCGTCCGACGCTTCGTCGGTGCCGTGTTGCTCGGCGCGGTGGTGCTCGTCGCCGCCGGCTTCGCGACCGGCCGGATCGCCTCGGTGGTCACCAACGGCGTCAGCATGCTGCCGGCATACGAGGCAGGCGACCTGGTCGTCGTCGCCCGTGCCGACCGCTATGCCATCGGCGAGGTGGTGGCCTATCGCGAGCCGCAGAGCGGTGAGATCGTGCTGCACCGCATCGTCGGCGGGAATGCCGATGGGTTCGACGTGCAGGGCGACCACAACGAGTCGCTCGACACGACCACCCCCGCCGCCCGCGATCTGATCGGCCGGCAGGTGCTGCACGTGCCGGCGGTGGGTCGGTGGATCGGATCGCCGTTGACGATGGCCTGCCTGGCGGGACTCCTGCTCGGTCTGTCCTCGTTGCTCACGCTCGGCGGCGGGCGGCGCCGGCGCGGGGACACCGCCACCTCCTCGATGATCGTCGAGGGCACACCGCTCGATCCGATCCTGCCCGATCCGATCGCAGCCACGGCCGGGCGGTCCCACGCGCGATCGCGGTGGCGGTGGTGGCACGGCGCGCTGTTCGCGGCCGACCTCGCCGTCGTCGCGGGTCTGGTCACGGCGTTCGTGGTGCCGCCGACCGTGGTGCCCCCGCCGCCGACCCCGATGCACCTCGGGTCGTTGTCGTACTCGGCCGAGGTCGCTGCCGACGACACCTATCCCGACGGTCGGATCGACACCGGCGACACCGTGTTCCTCCGCCTGGTCGATCGCGTCGACGTCTCGTTCACCTATGAGGGCGATCCTGCGTTCGCCGCGAACGCTCGGCTCCGGGCCCGCCTGACCTCGACGCAGGGGTGGAGCACGAGCGTGACCCTTGCGCCGCTGACGCCCGTGGTCGCCGGTGGTGCAGAACTCCACGGGGTGCTCGACCTCGCCGAACTGCGCGCCATGCTCGACCGGGTGACGGCGGCGACGGCGATTCCCCTCACCACGGTCGAGGTGCGCGTCGAGGCGATCGTCGACCCCGAGTCGGATGATCCCGAGGTGACCACCTCCATCACCGAGCTGGTGTTCCGCTTCGACGACATCGTCCTCGATCTCGCCGACGCAGCCGTGCTCACCGAGACCGCGATCGGGCCGGCCGTGGTGTCCAGCGCCCCGGTGCACGAGGTGACGCCGTCACCGACAGAGGTGGGCGGCGTGCCCCGCTCGGCGCGCCGCTGGCTGATCGTCGCGCTGCTCGTGCTCGTCGCGGCGACGGCGACCGCGTGGCCGACGGTGGACCGCCGTGGGGCGCCCACGTCGATCGCCACCGGCGACCCGGTGCCTGCCACCGTCGTGAGCGACGTGCAGCTGCCGACCGATCGTCCCCTCGTGCGGCTCGCCGCTCGCGTCGACCTCGAGCAGTTGGCTCGCTCGACAGGAGCCTCGATGTTGCTGCGCGACGACGGCTGGTGCGCCGTCGTCGCAGAACGGGCCGTGCACTGGTGGGCGCCGGCGGACATGCCCGTCGCGCCGCTCGCCGCTGCGGGCGCACCGACCGAAGCCGCGGCACCGGCGTCACCGGCGGCATCGGTGGCGCCGGTCGCTGTCCCGGCGGCGTCGACGCTCGACGATCTGTGGGCGATCGGCGAGCCCCGGTTCGCGGACGAGCCGCTCGCACCGGCAGCCCAGAACCTCCTGGCCGCGGCACATGAACTGCCGACGGCGGAGATACAGCTCGACGCGGTGGAGCAGTTGCGCGACGAGACCTTCGCCCCGCGCCGACCGTTGTTCGAGCGTCGCCGACCGCACGGGCCGGGAACGCTGCCCCCGCCGCAGGTCGGTGGGGGAGCCGTCCCGCCGCCCCCGCCGCCCGCGCCACACGATCCGCTTCGCACCACGATCGACGAGATCGTGAAGTACCTGAGCGAGGTGGCGCCGTCGCCGTCGGACGGGACCGTTCGACCCCGGGGAGGCGGGCGCGACCTGGCATCGTGAGCCCATGCAGCTCACGGCCGTGTTCCCCACCACCGAGATCGGTCCCGACGTCGGGGCCGTGCGCGCCTGGGCGGAGGGTGTCGAGGCGCTCGGCTACACGCGGATCATGGCGTACGACCACGTGCTCGGCGCCGTGCACGAGGACCGCGAGCCGGCCCTGTGGGGCCCGTACACCGAGCGCGACCCGTTCCACGAGCCGCTCGTCCTGTTCGGCTACCTCGCAGCCGTCACCCGGCACGTGGAGCTGATGACGGGCGTGCTCGTCCTGCCCCAACGGCAGGTGGCGCTGGTGGCCAAGCAGGCGATCGAGATCGACCTGCTGTCGAACGGACGGCTCGTGCTCGGCGTCGGGACCGGTTGGAACTACGTGGAGTACCAGGCGTTGGGCACCGACTACCGCTCCCGCGCCCGTCGGCTCGACGAGCAGGTCGAGGTGTTGCGTCGGCTCTGGGACGAGGCGATCGTCGACTTCGAGGGCAGGTGGCACCGCATCGATCGGGCCGGCCTGTCGCCACGGTCGGCTCGGCCGTTGCCGCTGTGGTTCGGTGGATCGGCCGAAGGTGCGCTCGCCCGGGCGGCCCGCTTCGGTCAGGGCTTCTCGTTCGGCACGGCCGGCCCGCGCATCGTGACCGCTCGTCGCCGGCTGGTCGAGCTCCTGGTCGAGGCAGGCCGCGATCCGGCGACGTTCCCCACCGAGGCGATCCTGCACGCCGGCAAGGGACCCGATGCTGTCGCTGCGGAGGCGGCCGGGTGGCGGGCCGAGGGCGGGACGCACCTGGCCGTGAGCACCATGACGACCACGATGCTCGGGTCGACGACCCGACCGTGCGCCGGCGTCGACGACCATCTCGCGCTGCTCGCCGAGGTCCGCGACAGCATCGCCTGACGGCGGCTCGGCCGGGTCGCTCCCGGTCACGGGCATGTGGCACGACGTGGCCGTTGACGGACGGTCAGGGGTGGCAAGGAGAGCCGACCCTTCGACATGCACGTCATCCGCTCAGCGACTCGCGGCAGAGCCGCAACACCGGGCACGCCCACCTCGGGTGTGTTCGTGGCGCGCCCGGAGGCGATGCAGACGCTCGACGTCCTGCAGCGATCCACCCGCAGCACCGGCCTCGTGCACCTCGACCTCGACCGGTTCCACCAGGTGAACACCCAGTGGGGCCACCATGTCGGCGACCGAGTGCTGGCGATGCTCGGACCGCGGCTGGCCGCCTGCCTCCCCGCGGGGTCCGTCGTCAGCTCGACCGATGGTGATGCATTCGTGGCGATCGTCCCCGACGCGGACTGGTGGCTCACCACGTCGATCGCCGAGCGCATGCTGCAGGCCGTCGCCGAACCGATCGTGCTGGAGGGCGCCGAGCAGACGGTGCCCGTGACGGTCCGCGCCAGCGCCGGCATCGCATGGCGGGCCGAGCACGACGCGCCCATCGACCTGATGGAGCACGCCTACCTGGCCTGCCGGCGGGCGAAGGCCACCGCGCCCGGGACCGTGGTCGGCTACGAGTACTCGCTCGGTGAACAGGCTGTCCGCCGCCAACGGATCGAGGACGGCCTCCGTCGGGCGATCGCCGAGGACGAGCTGCGCCTGTTCGTCCAACCCGAGATCGATCTCCGCGACGGACGGGTGATCGGCGTGGAGGCGTTGGTGCGCTGGCAGCACCCGACCGACGGTCTGCTCGCGCCCGCTGTCTTCCTCCCCGACGCCGAGGCGGCGGGACTGATGACCGCGCTCGGCGACTGGGTGCTCGACGCGGCGATCGACCTGGCCGAGCAGTGGCGGGAGCTCCGCGACGGCGCGCCCATGCGGGTGTGGGTCAACCTGGCCGCACAGCAACTCGCCGACGGTGAACATCTCCGCGAGCGGATGCACACGGCCCTCGGTGACGGGCGGATCACGCCGCGCTGCATCGGGTTCGAGGTGACCGAGTCGAGCCTGCTCGAGGACCTCCCCGCGGCCACCGGCGCGCTGATGTCGCTTCGCCAGCTCGGGTTCGAGATCGCGCTCGACGACTTCGGTACCGGGTACTCGTCGCTGTCGTATCTGCGGCGACTGCCGGTCACGGCGGTGAAGATCGATCGGTCGTTCGTGGCCGGCATCGGCGACTCGCTGACCGACGAGGCGATCGTCGAAGCGGTGATCGACCTGTCGCACGCGCTCGGTCTCCGGGTGGTGGCCGAGGGGATCGAGGACGTGCACCAGGCGGCGGCGCTCGTTCGCATGGGTGCCGACCACGCGCAGGGCTACCACTTCGGCCGACCGGTGCCCCCGGCCGAGCTCCAGGAGCGTCTGGGCCTGCCGTGGTGCGGGGCCACGCCGCCGTCCACCGAACCCGACCCGCTGGTGCATCTCGCCGACGAGCTCCCCGGATTCGGGTCGCCGCGGGCGCGCCTGTTGATGGCCGCGCTCGACACGGCGCACGACGCCGTCCTCGTCACGGCCGCCGTCGGTGGTGACGAGGTGAGCCCACCGATCGTGTACGTCAATGCGGCGTTCGAGGCCGAGACAGGGCTGCGATCGCGCGACATCCTGGGCACCACGGTGGCGTCGCTGTTGCCCGACGACGTCGCCGACGAGGTGCTGGAGTGGTTCGCCGAGGTCCTCCGATCCGGGAAGGCCGCGACGAGCGAGATCCCCAGCCGGCGGTCCGACGGGTCCACCTTCTTGTGTGAGGTGACGGTCAGCCCCATCGTGGACGAACGCGGTGTGCACACGCACTGGCTGCACGTGCGCCGCGACCTCACCCAACGGCGCGAGGCGGAGAACGATCGCCGCCGGTTCCAGGGACTGATCGAGCAGACGACGTCGCTCGTGTTCATCGCCGAGCGCGGCGGCAAGCTCGTCTACGCCAACGCGGCACAGCGTCGTGCCCTCGGGCTCGGCCTCGACGACCCGCTCGACGGCATCACCACGGCGACGGCGTTCACCGAGATGCAGCAGGCGCAGATCGAGGACGTCGTGCTGCCGGCGCTGCGCGAGGAGCGCGCGTGGCAGGGCGAGAGCGTGTTCGTCGATCGCAACACCGGTGCTCGTACCGAGGTACTCGCCGACGTGCAGTACGTGGACGATCCGCTGCGGCCGGGAGTGCGGTTCTTCGCCTGTGTGTCGCGCGACATCACCGAGGAGAACCGGGTTGCCGAAGCCGCCCGCCGACGTCGCGAGCTGGACGACTTCGCGGCGCGTGTCGCACAGGCGGCACTCGACAGCGACCGTGGGGAGTTCTTCGCGAACATCCAGGTCCTGATGCGCGAACTCGGGACGACGCTGCGTGCCGACGTGGCCTTCGTCGACTCGATCGACCTCGAGCGTCAGCTGCTGCGTCCGTCGGGTGGCTGGAGCAGCGACCGCTACTGCGGTCTCGGCGACGTGCCAGCCGAGGTGTCCCTCGACCGACTCGCCAACTGGGTCGCCCTGCTGCAGCGGTCCGGTGGCGTGATGCACTACGTGCGCACCAGCGACACCCCGTGGGGTCGCGAGCTGCGCGAGTCCTTCCCCGGCGATCACATCGGGCCGGGGATGGTGGCGCCCCTCCGAGTGGGCGGTGTGCTCATCGGCGTGGTCGGTCTCGCCAACTGCGATCCCGAGCACACGTGGTCCGACAACGAGATCGACACCCTCCAGCAGGTCGCCGACACACTCGCCAACCTGCTCGCGCGCCAGCGCGACGCGGAGGCGTTGCGGGCCAGCGAGACCAGGCTCGGAGCGATGCTCGCCAGCGTCAACGACCTGCTGCTGGTGATCGATCGCGACGGGTGGATCCGGTACGCGAACAGGAGCGTCGAGACGGTGCTCGGGTACCCACCCGAGACGATGATCGACCAGCACTTCCTCGGTCTCGTGCACGTCGACGACCGCGAGCTCGCGATCACCGCCTTCGCCGCACAGGTGTCGGGCGTGAACCCGCCGCCGGTCGAGCTCCGCGTGCTGCGCGTCGACGGTGTCCCGGTGTGGTTCGACGTCGACAGCTCCGACATCGAGGACCCCGTCGTCGGTGGCTACATGATCTCGCTGCGCGACGTGAGCGCACGCCACGAGGTGGAGGAGGTCGCGTCGCGGCGGATCGAGTTCGAACGGGTGGTGCTGGAACTCTCCCAGTGGGCGCTCGAGGTGCGGCCCGACGACGTGTTCGACGGTCTCAACGGCCACCTCGAGCTGCTCGGACGCACCCTCGGTACCGACGCGGCCTTCGCCGCGTTGCTCGACGGCGAATACATCCGCAACATCGCCGGCTGGTCGGTGGTCGACTCGGAGTCGGGCTACCAGCTCCCGGAGCACGACCAGCGGATCCCCGCGTTGGTCGCGAGGTACCAGACGCTCGAGCCGCTGGTGGTCGACGACATCGACGACCACGAGGGCGACTGGGTCGACGAGTGGCGTTCGTTCCCGGTGCCGGACCAGGCCGGGCTGAACGTGCCGCTGGTGTCGGGCGGTCGGTGCCTCGGCAACCTCGGCGTGTCGATGGCGACCACGCCTCGCGAGTGGCGTGCCGACGAGGTGGCGCTCGTGAAGCGCATCGCGGAGACCGTGTCCGCACTCATCGCCCGCGAGCAGGTGGAGGCGTCGCTGCGCAAGAGCGAGGCGCGCCTCGCGGCGTTGCTGGACGGGTCGCACGACGTCGTGGTGGTCGTCGACGACCACGGCAGCCTCTGGTATGCGAACGGGTCGGTACGACGGGCACTCGGCTACGAGCCCGACGAGATGGTGGGCCGCAACGTCGCCGACTTCGTCCACCCCGAGGATCTCGCGATGGCGGCCGATCGGCTGACCGCGTTGCACGACGGCGCGCCCACACCGATCACGGTGCTGCGGCTGCAGGCGAAGGACGGCTCGTACCGGTGGTGGGAGATCACCAGCGGGGACATGCGCGATCCGATCGCGGGCGGGCGGGTGCTCACATGTCGCGACGTCACCGCACGAGTCGACGGCGATCTGGCGGCAGGCCGTTGGGTCGGACTGCTCCGCTACGCCTTCGACGTCGCCCAACACGCGCTCGACGTCGACGCGACCGAGTTCATCGGCCACCTGCCCGAGGTGTGCGGCCGGGTCGCTGCGCTGCTCGGCGTGGACCTCGTGTACGTCGACCAGCTCGACGAGTCGCGAGGCGTGCTGCTCAACCTCGGTGGTTGGGTGCGCGACGAGGGAATGCGGAGCACGCACAGCGGGATCACGGTGCCGTTCTCGAGCCTGCCTGCGTGGCTCGAACGCCTGCGGATCAACGAGCCGGTCGTGATGGAGAACGCTCGATCGAGCGACGAGGCGTGGGCGGTCCAGAAGCGCGACGTGATGGGCTCCGAGGCAGGTGTCCTCGCGATCCCGATGACCGCCGCTGGTGAGCTGATGGGCGTGCTCGGGGTGTCGATGGCCACCACCCCTCGCATCTGGTCCGAGGACGAGGTGACGTTCCTGCGCATCGTCACCGAGACCATCGCCCACGTCCTCGAACGATGCCGCCTCGACGAAGCACTGCGGACCAGCGAGGCGCGCTTCCGGCTCCTGTCGGAGACCGCCGCGGACCTCGTCATCCTCGTCGGCCTCGACGGACTGTTCCGCTACGTCTCGCCGTCGTCGGTCACGCTCGTGGGCTTCTCCCCGAACGACCTGGTGGGGACGCCGGCCGTCGACATGATCCACCCCGACGACCGGTCGCTGGCGCGGGCGAACGTGCCGCGGATCCTCGAGCACGGTTGGGTGATGACGGAGATGCGCATCCGCCGCTACGACGGCACGTGGATGTGGGTCGCCAACTCCACGTCGGCCGTGCGCGATCCCGAGACCGGCGAGACGGTGGAGTTCCGGGCCAGTCTGCGCGACATCACCGATCGCAAGCGGCTGGAGGCCGAGTTGCAGCACCAGGCGTTGCACGATCCGCTGACCGGCCTCGGCAACCGGATCCTCCTGCAGCGCAAGCTCGAGGCCGCCGTCGCCCACGACGACCGCTTCGGTCACGTGTCGGTGATGCTGCTCGACCTCGACGGCTTCAAGCAGGTGAACGACACACACGGCCATGCGACGGGCGACGAGGTGTTGCGAGTGGTCGCTGCCCGTCTGCGGCGGCTCACCCGGCCGACCGACACGATCGCCCGGACCGGGGGCGACGAGTTCGTGCTGCTGTGCCCCGGCACCGACGAGGGCTCAGCAGTGCGGATCGCCCAGCGCATCGTCGACGCGATCCGCTCCCCGTTGTCGGTGGGCGAGGTGACCGTACAGCTCGGCGTCAGCGTTGGCGTCGCCCACCAGGATGGCGACCTCGCCGACGCCGATGCGCTGCTGATCGAGGCGGACCGGGCGATGTACGTGGCCAAGCGCGCCGGCCGCAGCCGCGTGGGCCTCGCCGACCGAGTGGTCAGCTGATCTCCGGGGGTCTCGGCCCTCGTCTCGGCCGGGGCGTCAGCCGTTCTTCGGCAGTTCGCTCCACGTCATCGTGCGGTCGTTGTTCGGCTCCTTCGGGAGGCCGAGCACCCGCTCGCCGATGATGTTGCGCTGCACCTGATCGGTGCCGCCGTAGATGGGCGGCGCCTGCGCGAACAGCGCCATCTCGGTGATGTGGCCGAGGAACGGGTTGCCGGTCGCTGCGTCGAGGACCTTGCGGTGCTCGCCGTCGTAGGCGTGGAGGGTCCCGTACGGACCAGCGATCGCGAGCCCGAGATCGCGTGACTGGCGCACGATCTCGCTCATCGACAGCTTGGCGATGTTGCCGGCGCCGGGGAGGTCCTGGCCGCGTTCGCGCAATGCCTTCTGACGCAGCGTCGTGTACCGACCGATCTCGCCCAGGGTGTGCAGCTTCATCAGCTGCTGGCGCACCGTGGGGTCGCTGATCTTGCCGCTCGCCTTGGCCATCTCGGTGAACAGGCGTTGGGCGCCGGCGGTCATCGCGCCGCCACCGCCGCCACCGGCCGAACGGGGCTTGGTGACGAAGTCGCCGGCGCGCTTGACGAGGTCGCCGGCGATCGTGCCGGCGATCGCGGTCGCCTGGGGCGCACCGGCCCCGGCGCCGAGGCCGCTGCGCTCGTAGGCGAGCGTGGTGTTGGCGACGGCCCATCCGTTGTGGAGGCCGCCGACGAGCGCGTCGTCGGGCACCCGGGCGTCGCTGAGGAACACCTCGTTGAACAGCGCCCGACCGGTCATCTCGCGCAGCGGCCGCACGTCGACACCCGACTGGTGCATGTCGAACGAGAACCAACTGATGCCCTGGTGCTTGGGGACGTCGGGATCGGTGCGGGCGATGAGCATGCCCATGTCGGCGACGTGGCCGCTCGAGGTCCACACCTTCTGGCCGTTCACCACCCACTCCTCGCCGTCGCGGATGGCCTTGGTGCCGAGCCCGGCGAGGTCGGAACCGGCGCCCGGCTCGCTGAACAGCTGGCACCAGCCCTGCGCGCCGGTGACGATCGGTTTCACGTACCGCTCGATCTGTTCGGCCGTGCCGTGGGTGGCGATGGTCGGCGCGGCGAGAAGCATGCCGAGGCCGCCGGGGGCGTTCAGTGCACCCTTCGCGGCGATGTGCTTGGCGATGGCGATCGCTTCGTTGCGGGCCACGTTGCGGCCGTATGCGGTCGTGGGCAGCGACGGTGCCGCCCAGCCGGCCAGGCCGAGGCGTTCCCACCATTCGCCGACGGTGAGGTCGGGGTCCCAGTTGGCGTCGAGCCAGGCGTCGAGTTCGTCGAGCAGTTCACTCATGGAACCCATCGTGGCATGATGCGCCCGGGCCGGATTCATCGAGGGTCGGGCCGTCCTGGGGAGTCGAGGGGATCTGTGATGGAACGATTCGAAGGCCGCGTCGCGGTCGTCACCGGTGGTGGGACGGGCATGGGTCGCGAGCTCGTGCGTCAGCTCGCCGCAGCGGGTGCGCACGTCGCGATGTGCGACGTGTCGGCGGACAACATGGCCGACACGCAGGCCCTCGCCGAGGCCGATGCGGCGCCCGGCGTACGCATCACCGCCGTCGTGGCCGACGTGTCCGACGAGTCCCAGGTGCTCGCCTTCCGCGACGCCGTCGCCGCCGCACACGGCCCGGCGCTACACCTGCTGTTCAACAACGCAGGGATCGGCGGCGGGGGCAGCTTCGTCGCCGATGACCGTGGCGAGTGGGAACAGACCTTCGACGTCTGCTGGGGTGGCGTCTACCTGTGCACCCGCGCGTTCATGCCCATGCTGCTCGCCGCCGACGCGGGGCACGTCGTCAACACCAGCAGCGTCAACGGGTTCTGGGCCTCGCTCGGCCCGTCCATCCCGCACACCGCGTACAGCGCCGCCAAGTTCGCGGTGAAGGGCTTCACCGAGGCGCTGATCAACGACTTCAAGGTGAATGCGCCGCACCTGCAGGCCTCGGTCGTCATGCCGGGTCACGTGGGCACCTCGATCGTCATCAATTCCCAGAAGGCGTTCGGCCGCGACCCCAAGGAGCTGAGCGACGAGCAGATCGCCCAGATGCGCGAACGGCTCGCCAAGCGCGGCCTCGACCTGTCGTCGGCCAGCGACGAGGACATCCGCACCGGGCTGCAGTTCCAAGCCGAGCAGTTCCGCGACGCGGCCCCGCTCACCGCCGCGCAGGCCGCCACGATCATCCTCGACGGCGTCCGGGCCGGGGAGTGGCGCATCCTGGTGGGCGACGACGCACATGCGCTCGACGAACTCGTGCGGGCACATCCCGAGGAGGCCTACGACGAGCGGTTGGTCGAGCGCCTCAGGGCACGAGGGTTGTTCCAGTTCGCCCTGTAGGTCCCGTTCGGGTGGGACCTAGTGCCCTGCTGGCGGTTCGTCGCCGACCGTACGTTGACGGTGGAAACGACGAGCGCGCCGAGGGGGCGCAGAAAGCGAGTCCACCATGTCGTACCCGCACGTCATCGTCTGGCTCGACCACCAGAAGGCCACGATCATCGACTTCTCCGTCGACGACCAGCACGTCCTCAAGGTGGCATCGGCGAACCCGCGTCAGCTGCACCGCAAGTCCGGACCCATGGGGCCGGGGCGTGCGCCGGACGACAAGGCGTTCTTCGACGAGGTGGTCACGGCGGTGCAGGGGTCGTCGGAGATCCTGGTCGCCGGACCCGGGACGGCCAAGGTGGCGTTCATGACCGACCTGGAGAAGCGCCACCCGAAGGTCGCCAAGCAGGTCGTGGGTGTCGAATCGCTGGATCATCCGAGCGATGCGGAGCTGCTCGCGTTCGCCAAGCGGTACTTCCGTCGGGTGGATGCGTTGCGCGGCGACGTCTGACGGCGGTCCGTTGCGTCGTCGGCCGTGCTCGGCACAGTCGACATGCATGAGTCCACGTCGATCGCGGCCCGTCATCCCGCCCGTCCGCGCATCGGCTGATGCGCGGACGGGCTGGCGGTTCGGCGCAACGGTCGCCGTCGGTGTCGTGCTGCTCGCCGGCTGCGGCGGTGGCGAGGCGTCCGAGCCGTCGACCGGATCCGTCCCAGACGGTGAGGCCGCCGTCGTCGCACCGTTCGACACGGTCGGTTCGCTGTCGAGCGATCCGCTGTCCGTCGATCCGCTCTCGACCGATCCGCTGGCGACCGACCAGGTGGCCACGACGCCTCCGTCGACGGTGACGCCGGCCGAATCGTTGCCGGTCCTCGCGTTCACGCCGCAGTCCGCCGGCCCGCTCGAGGTCACCGCGTCGCAGTGCACCGTCGACGGCATCGCCGACGGGGTCTCCGGGGCGGCGATCGACTCGATCGCCTTCGATGCGAACCGGGCCTACGTGCCCGCCGAGGGTGGCGTCGCGGTCCTCTCGTTCGCCCCGGGTCCGGCGTGCTCGATGGTGCTCGACCCGACGGTCGGTGTCGGCGGTCTGCTCGCGACGGATGACGACGTCGATTCGGTGTCGGTGTCGTCATCAGGTCGCCTCGTCGCCACCGGCGTGTTCGGCAGCACGGTGTTCGACACGACGAGCGGCGGGTCGTACACGTGCGACGAGGCGACAGGCACGTCGGACATCCTCCCCGACGGCAGCGGTCTGGTCACCTGGTTCCCGGGGTCGCCGGTGGAGCAGTTCGACCTCACCGACGACGCGTGCGGCGCTGCGGCTCCGGTCGCGATCCCCTCCGAGCTCACCGACGTCGTCTTCGTGGCCGCCGCATCCTCCGACGCCGGCGACCTGTTCATGGGTGGCGAGAGCCTCGACGGCTCGATCGTCGGCGTCCGCTCGATCGACGGCATGCTCCAGTGGAGGATCGGCAACGTGGAGACCGGCGGTCCGGGCTGGATCGGGTGGGTCCACGGCATGGCCCCGTGCAGTGGTGGGTACTGCCTGCTCGACACCAACACGGACAAGTTGATCGTGGTCGACGCCGTGGGGGCGCTGCGCGCCGAGTTCGCCGTCAGCGCATTGATCGGTGCCCGCATGTCGTACGCCGCGCTCGAGCCGGGGCCCGACGGCGCGCTCTACCTGCTCGCGACCGACAGCGCGGCCGACGGCGAAGGCGGCACGATCGACGGTGTGTACGTCGTCCGCATCGAGGTCGCCGGCTGACGAACGCCGTCACGAGCGGCGGCGCTCGAATCGCCACCGTCGGACCGGCGCGCACCCATCCGCTTGAATGGCGCCATGGACTACGGCGCGGTCGTGCAGGTGTCGGCGGCGGTCGCGGCGACACCGCAGCGCTCGGCGAAGATCGCCCTGCTCGCCGACCTGCTGCGTCACGTGCCACCCGGCGAGGCGCCGATCGTCGTCGGCTACCTCGTGGGCGAACCCCGGCAGGGCCGCATCGGCGTGGGTTGGGCCACCTTGCGCGACGCCCGGGTCGAACCGGCCGCGGCGTCCACGGTGCAGGTGGCCGAGATCGACGGGGTCCTCGATCGGCTGGCCGTCACGACCGGGTCGGGTTCACAACGGGCGAAGGAGGAGTTGCTCGTCGCACTCATGGAACGACTCACGGCCGACGAGCAGGTGCACCTCGTGCGCACCATGACCGGCGAGATGCGCCAGGGCGCCAACGACGGGGTGGTCGCCGAGGCGGTGGCCAAGGCAGCGGGTGTCCCGTCGGCCGCGCTCCGCCGTGCCGCGATGCTCCTCGGCGACCTGGGTGCAGCGGCTGCACGCGCGCTGGCGGGTGACGATCTCGACATCGGGCTCACGCCGTTGGTCGCCGTGCAGCCGATGCTCGCCACGACATCGGTGAGCGCGAGCGATGCGCTCGTGGCCACGGGGCCCGCGAGTGTCGAGTGGAAGCTCGATGGGATGCGGGTGCAGGCCCACAAGGCCGGCGATCGGGTGCGCCTGTTCTCGCGGGGCTTGAACGACGTCACGGCAGCGTTGCCCAACGTCGTGGCCGTCGTCGCCGCGTTGCCGGCCGCGTCCGTCGTCCTCGACGGCGAGTCGCTCGGCCTCGACGAGGACGGCCGCCCCCGCCGGTTCCAGGACACCATGAGCGGGCTCGACACCACCGGGGCGTTCTTCTTCGACGTGTTGCACGTCGACGGTGCGTCGCTGATCGACGAACCGCTGTCGGCGCGGTCGTCGGTGCTGCGAACGCTCGTCCCGCCGTCGCTGGTGCTGCCGTCGATCCAGACCGACGACGGTGTCGTCGCCGACGCCTTCGCCGAGGAGGCGGTTCGCGCCGGGCACGAAGGTGTGGTCGTCAAGGCGCTCGACTCGCCGTACCAGGCGGGCCGCCGGGGCGCGACGTGGCGCAAGGTGAAGCCGGTGCACACGCTCGATCTCGTCGTGCTCGCTGCCGAGTGGGGTCACGGTCGACGAACCGGCTGGTTGAGCAACCTGCACCTGGGTGCTCGAGGTGCGGACGGCTCCTTCGTCATGGTGGGCAAGACGTTCAAGGGACTCACCGACCAGTTGCTGCAGTGGCAGACCGTCGAGCTGCAAGCGCTCGCGATCGCGACCGAGGGCATCACGGTGCACGTGCGACCGGAAATGGTCGTCGAGATCGCGCTCGACGGTGTGCAGGTGTCGCGTCGGTATCCGGGAGGTGTCGCGCTCCGATTCGCCCGCGTGCGGCGCTATCGCCCGGACAAGGCGGCAGGCGAGGCCGACACCATCGAACGTGTGCAAGGGTTGCTCTGATGCGCGTCATGACCTGGAACCTCTGGTGGCGGTTCGGGCCGTGGGAGCAGCGGGCAGCTGCGATCCGCCAGGTGATCGCGGCCGAGGCGCCCGACATCGTGTGCCTGCAGGAGGTGTGGAGCCTCGACGGCGACTCGATCGCGTCGTGGCTCGGCGCCGAGCTCGGGTACCACGCCGCGATCACCGACGACCCGTTCGCGGGCAGGCGTCCCGATGGTGGTGCCGGGTTCCACAACGCGATCCTGTCCCGCGAGCCGTTGGCCGATGTCGTGAGCCATCCACTGCCGCGTGAGGACGGTTCGCCCGGCCATCGCCGCGCGCTGTCGGCCCGGACGGTCGCTGCCGGGCTGACGTGGCCGGTGGTGTCGACCCATCTCGATCACCGCTTCGACGAGTCGGCGGTGCGCCAGGTGCAGGCCGATGCGTTGTTGCACGTGGTCGCCGAGGTGCGCGGCGATCCCGATCACGAGCCTCCGACCATCGTGTGCGGCGACTTCAACGCACCGCCCGACAGCGACGAGGTGCGGCTGCTCACCGGGCGTCGTGCGAGCCGGGTGCGCAACCTGGTGTTGAGCGACTGCTGGGAGCAGGTCGGCGACGGCCCGGGCGCCACGTGGCGCAGCGACAACCCGTACCAGTCGGCGACGGCCTGGCCCAACCGGCGCCTCGACTACGTGTTCGTCAGTTGGCCGCGGCCGAAGCCGCTCGGCAATCCGGTGCGGGCGCATCTGGCCGGCATCGAGCCGGTCGACGGCGTGGTCCCGAGCGACCACGCCGCCGTCGTCGTCGATCTCCACACCTGACCGGTTTGCGGACCAGCAGTGGTCGTCCACGACCACGAACGGTCCGCAATCAAGCGGCCGGCGTCCGTCGGGCGATGAGCACGCCCAGATCGGCGGCGACCTCGACCCGCTCGCAGAAAACTGTCGAGCGCTCGCGCTGCAGCGTCGCGCCCATCGGCGGCGGCGATCTGGATCAGCGCGACCGGTTCGAGCGCGCACGACATGCCGTCGACGAGTCGTCGGTGCTGGTCGCCGAAGAGCGCCGACCGATGGACCTCGACGGCTGGGAGCGAGCGAACATGGTGCCCTGACGCACCGGACACGACGATCCGTTCGTCACGGTCGTAGCCGTCGAAGCCGTGCAGCCGCGCCGCGGTCGCGTGACTCACGAACGCGTGCGGTCCGGCGGCGAGCAGGGCAGCCCGCACGTCGCGCCGCCACGACCCAGGGGCCGACGACAACCCGATCACGCCACCGCCCAGCTGCCCCCACTCGCCGGTCGCGAGACGCTGACGGCGAACGCCTCGAGACACGCCGAGGTCGTCGAGCTGGCCGATGGTGGCGAGCCCGTCCTGGGCCGCGAACAGCGCAGCGACCGGTCTCATGTCCCGTGACGTCACGCTCCACAGACCGACAGCCGCGGCGCTCGCTCGAAAGACGACCCGTCCGACCGGTTTGCGGACCAGCAGTGGTCGTCCACGACCACCAACGGTCCGCACTCGAGCAGGCGGTGTCAGCTCGAGATGTCCTTGGTGGTGAAGTTGGCCCAGGCGGCGCCGAGGAACACGGCGACGTACACGGCCTGCAGCAGGATGCCCTCGTTCACGTCGCGCCAGAGGATCGGGTCGCGGTAGAAGTCGACGAACTTGAGCCAGTAGTGCGTGGGCAGGAACGGCTGGATCACCTCGGTCGCCTCGATCAGGTCGAGCACCTGCGATCCCACGAACGCGGCGAGCGTGGCGAGGCTGGCGGCCAGCGGCGAGTCGGTACGTGTCGACGCGAACAGCGCGATCGCACCGAGGCCGAGCATCGACCAGCCGATGTACAAGATGGCCATCACCGTGCGCGTGAACGTCTCGAACGGGCTGAGCTCGGTGGCCGAGATCGACGACAGCGGGCGGATGCCGAACAGCACGATGCCGGCCAGGAGCGCCACCAACGCCACCACGATCACGGCCAGGAAGATGAACACCACGACCGTCGCGAGCTTGGCGGTGAGGAGACGGCTGCGGCCGACGGGGCGGGTGAGCAGGTAGCGCAGCGTGCCCGTGGCCGCCTCGCCGGCGACGGTGTCGCCGCCGATGACCGACACGGCGATCGGCAGGAACAGCGGCAGGATGATCGCGAGCGCGGCCGCGGGGAACAGCAGACCGTTGTTCAGCACCTCCGACAGCAGTGCCGGGCCTTCGCCGGGACGGGGAGCGAGGCCGCTCGCCTTGACGAAGATGCCGACGATGACGGGCAGCCCGGCGAGCAGGGCGATGGTCACCCAGGTGCGCGGGCGGCGCAAGAGCTTGGACAGCTCGACGCGGATCATCGGATGTCCCCGTGTCCGGTGCGTTCGAGGAAGACGTCCTCGAGCGTGGGACGTTCGATGATCAGCTCGCGGACGCGGATGTCGTCCTGCACGAACGCCTTGTTCAGCAGCTCCGGGGGTCGATCGCCGATGTTGACCCGCACGGTGTGCGCATCGACGGGCAGGTACCGGAACGGCCCGTCCTGCAACGCCCTCACGGCGCGTTCGAGGTCGGGGGTGACGACGCGCACCCAGCCGGTGGGGGCGAGGAGATTCCCGACGTCGTCCTGGGCGACGATGCGTCCGGCCGACATCATCGCCGCCCGTGTGCAGATGAGCTCGACCTCTGCCAACAGGTGTGACGACAGCATGATCGTGGTGCCCTCGCGTACGAGTTCGACGAACATCGTGCGCAGCTCGTGGATGCCCTGTGCATCGAGGCCGTTGGTCGGCTCGTCGAGCACGAGCAGACGTGGCGTGCGCAGCAGCGCGGAGGCGAGTCCCAACCGCTGGCGCATGCCGAGCGAGTAGGCCTTCACGGGACGGTCGCCGACGTCGTGCAGGCCGACGCGGTCGATGACGTCGCGGACGCGTTGGCGGCGGGTCTTCTTCGGTCCTCCTGACCCGGCACCGTCGAAGATCATCAGGTTCCGCTCGCCCGACAGGTACGGGTAGAACGCTGGGCCTTCCACCATCGTGCCGACACCCTCGAGCGCGTGCGGCGAGTGGAGGTTCACCTCGTGGCCGAGCACCTCGATGGATCCCGACGTCGGCGCGATCAACGACAGCAGCATCCGGATGGTGGTGGTCTTGCCCGCGCCGTTCGGTCCGAGGAAGCCGTAGAGGTCGCCTTCGCGCACGTCGAGATCGATGCCGTCGACAGCGAGCAGGCCGCCGGGGAACCGTTTCGTGAGTGCGGACGTGCGCACCACGCTGGTCACGCTCACGGGAAGCCTCCTTGCCCGACGAGCACGCCGGCGATGCGGTCGAGCTCGGCGACGTCGACGGTGCCGCTCAACACCACGTCGAGGTTGTCGATGGAGAGGATCTGCACGTTGATCAGCGACGTGCTGACGACGGTCGCCTCGCCGCCCCACGGCCGTTCGGTGCGCGGGAGCGCGTTGATGCGTCGGCCGAGGTTGCCTCGCGGCAGGGCGAACATGTTGACGACCGACATCCCTGATCCGTACGTGGCGAGGGATGCGTCCGGATCGTTGCGGCGAGGCAACCCGGCGAGGTCCGCCGGCAGCTGGGGCAGCCCGATGGCGGCGCCCGAACCGACCGACTCGACGGGATCGACGGTGGCCGAGGTGCGCACGGGCTGTCCTGCCTCGACCGGGTCGAACTGCATCACGGTCAGCGACGGCTGCACGAACGTCAGATCGGCGAAGGCGGTCTCGAACGCCGGGGCCGTCCCACCGGTCTCGATCTCGACCGCGGTGACGACACCGGTGTCGGGGTCGACCCACAACTCGACGGCCTCGATCGTGCTGGCATCGTCGGCGGGCTCGATGCGCAGGCCGATCGACGCCTGGCCGGCCACCCATCGGTCGTCGATGCGGCGCACGGTCTCGCCCGCGCTCTCGTGCAGCAGCCGACGGCCGAGCTCGGCCGGGCTGAGGTCCATCAGCCGCGGGATGCGCAGCGGTTCCTCACCCTCACGGGGGGAGTACACGACGCGGCGCGTGCCTGAGTCCCACAGCCACATGCCACCCGGCTCGCGGTAGATCGACCGTTCGGCGCCGATGAGCAGTTCGTCGGTGCGCCACCGCTCGGGATCCTGGTACCAGACCCGCACCCGGCTGGTCTGGGTGAACGGGGCGATCTCGTCGTCGAAGCGACCGAGGTCGGGCAGGCGCAGTCCGCCACGGGACTCGTACAGCCCTTGGAACGAACGGTCGGCGGACTCGGCCACCCGAGCGACCACGTCCGCCGTCGACAGCGACGACGCGGGCACGGGGCGGAGGGCGACGACGACGGGCAGTGCGCACAGCGCGGCGACGCCGCTCAACACCACGAACCAACGCCAGTGCCGCATTCAACGACCATACCGGCGACCGGTAGGGTCGTGCCTCACCATGGCCACGTTGCGTTTCAGCTTCGGCACGATGGGCTCCGGGAAGAGCACCATGGCGCTGCAGATCCACCACAACCTCGCGACCCGCGAGCTCTTCGGGCTGCTGCTCACGAAGCTCGACCGCGAGGGTGCGCAGGTGACCAGCCGGTTGGGTGTGGCGGCTGAGGCGATCGAGGTGGTGCCCGGCATGGACATCTACCAACTGGCCGTCGCCCACTGGCCGATCCACTACCTGGTCTGCGACGAGGTGCAGTTCTACACGCGGGAGCAGTGCGACCAGATCGCCCGTGCGGTCGACGATCTGGGCATCGACGTGTTCGCGTTCGGGCTCATCACCGACTTCCGCGGCGAGCTGTTCGAGGGCACGAAACGCATGCTCGAGGTGGCCGACGAACGGGTGCCGATGCAGGTGGAGGCCCGGTGTTGGTGCGGTGCCCGCGCCACCCACAACGCACGCGTGGTGAACGGCACGATCACGTATCAGGGTGAGACGGTCGTGGTGGGTGACACCGGCGACGGCAACCAGGAACAGCCGCTGTTCGGCGACGTCGTGCGCTACGAACTGCTGTGCCGACGCCACTACTCGAGCGGCGAGCTCGGCGCCTGACCCCGTTCAGCTGCCGGCGGCCACGAGGTCGGCGGTCGCGGCCAGGGCGGGTGCCACCGCCTCGACCACGAAGCGTTCGTCGAGACCCTCGGCGAGATGCACGCCGTCGGGACGGGCCTCGGGGCCGGGCAGGGCGGTGGACTCGAGCCAGCCGGGTAGATCGATCTGGGTGATGTCCAGCTCGTTCTGCAGGGCGTCGACGATCTCGCGGAGCGCCGTCCAGCGGACGGGGTCGTTGAGCGGGTCGTCGACCTCGCCCCATCCGAGATGGGTGTCGGCAGGCGTGACCCACACGATGCGGGCGCCCGCAGCGATGACGCCCTCGGCGAAGCTGCGGTAGGACTCCTCGACGAGGGCCCGACCGGTCGGGTCGCCGACGGACACGGTGTGGCCGTCGGCCAGATGGATGTCGACCGCGTCCCACGGGCCGATCTCCACCAGCACCACGTCGACGGCCTCGGCGATCACGCGGTCGTCGACGGAGTCCCACTGCGAGAGGCATCCGCTCAGATCGATGAGTTCGCGCTCGCCGTCGGTGTCGGTGAAGGCGTGCATCCTGCCGTCGTCGTCGGCCGAGAGGCCGCATCCGGGGAAGGCGCCGCTGCCGACGACGAGCTCGTCGGGCACGGTGGCGGCATGGGCGATGAGGGCCTCCGACAGGTGCAGCGCGGTGCTGTCGCCGGTGACCAGCACGCGCAACGGGCGGTCGAGGTGGGCGGTCCCGAGAGCTGCGTCCGTGGCCGACGGCACCGGGGCCAGCGAGGCGACCTCGGTCGTCGGCGTGGTCCGCGCCGTCGGCGTCGGCGCGTCAGCCGGGGTCGCCGCAGCAGCGGAATCACCGGGCAGCGGTCCGACCGCCACGGTGCTGCTCGGCTCCGGTGTCGGCTCCGACGCCGGATCCGGCGGGGGCAGGGTGACGACGGCATCGCTCGACGTGGCAGGCGATGCCGGAACGAGCGTGACGGCGAGCACGGCGACAGCCGTGAGCGCGAGCCCTGCCGCAGCCGTCCCGCGCCAGGCCACCAGGCGTCGGCGTCGGCGGACCGGGGTCTCGAGCCACCGGTACGAGACGTCGGCGAGCACGACGGCGACCGCGACGCGACCGACGTCGACGAGCGCTCTCGGCACGCCGGCGTCGTCGACGCCGAGGCGCTGTGGCGTCAGCAGCAGGAACGCCGGCCAGTGCCACAGGTAGAGCCCGTAGCTGCGGTCGGCCACCCAGCGCATCGGCGTGGAGGCGAGCACCGACGAGGCGGCACCGTCGGCCGCGGCCACGACGACCGGGACCATCGCGAGCGCGAACACGGGGAAGCCCCAGCGGAACAGCCAGTCGGAGCGTTCGGGGGCGATCGACGTGGCGACGAGGATCGCGATCGCCCCGGCGGCGCCGAGTGGCGCGACACGTCGAGCGGCGCGGCCACCGCGCAGGTGCCCGTCGGCGAGCACCGTCGTCACCGCGGCGGCGGTCGCGCCGAGCAGGAGGCTGTGCGCGCGGGCGACGGTGTTCATGTAGGTCGCCGTCGGTGCTCCGGCGTCGAACCACAGGTTCATCGCCGCGATCGATGCTGCGGCGAGCGTGGCGCTCAGCACGCCGATGGCGAGGCGGCGTCGGCGGACGGTGCGGACCACCAGCGCCAGCACGAGCGGCCAGACGAGGTAGTACTGCTCCTCGATCGCGAGCGACCAGAAGTGGGTGACAGGCGACGGCTCGCCGAAGCGGGCCCAGTAGTCGCCGCCACCGGTGATGGTCCCCCAGTTGGATGCCCAGCCGGCGGCGAACAGCAGGTCGCGTCGCAGCGACGGCACGTCGATGTCGGCGAGCGGCCACACGACGGCAACTGCGACCAGGACGGCGAGGCTCGCGGGCATGAGCCGACGGACGCGGCTGGCCCAGAAGCGGGGGAGTTCGATCCGCCCGGTGCGGTCGCCCTCGGCGAGCAACTTCCAGGTGATGAGCCAGCCGGAGACCACGAAGAACGCGTCGACGCCGAGGTTCCCGCCGGGAAGGCGGTCGAGGTGGAAGCACAAGACGGCGACCACGGCGAGTGCACGGATGCCGTCGACTCCCGGCCGGTATGCCCCCTCCTGGCCTGTCACGGCGCGGACGGTACCAGTGTGACCCCCCTCATGAAAGCGCGCGGTGGTCACGCGCCGTGGTGATCTCGACGCCGGAGGTGTGTGATTTCGGTCGGGTCGTCGGCCGATCGGCGCCCCCTGTGGCCTGGCCGGATCGCGGCGACCGACGGATGGTGGGGACCTGACGAATCCTGAACGATGTCTTCACGATGTCTGCATGGCGTCTCGTTGCCCCGCTCGACCACCCTCCGTACATTCCTTTACGTGGGCAGGCGGACGCGGAAAGTGGCAATTTCGGCTGCGCTGGCACTGGTGCCGGCGGCGGGTGTGGCGGTGATGGAGGTCTCCGGCGCGGGTGCCGCGACGACCGTCGCGGGTGCGGGCGTCCCTCGTGTCGACGGTCCCGGCAGCGCAGCGTCGACCCGTTCCGTGGCGACCGTCGGCGGCGCAGCGTCGACCGCATCCGCGGCGACCGCATCCGCGTCGGCCGAAGGCCCGGCGGCCGCGTCGATGGCGTCGATGGCGTCGATGGCGTCGATTCGGCGTGGAACGTGGGCACGGCCGGCCACACGCGTCAACCGGCTCGTGCTGGTGGGTGACTCGTTGGCCCAGGAGGTCACGCCGTTCCTGCAGTTCCTGACGCCTGGCAAGACGTTCGTACCCAAGTTCTGGGGTGGGACCGCACCGTGCGACTGGCGTGACGTCAACCTCCAGGCCAACCGTTCGAGCGTGGTGGTCGTCACGTTCACGGGCAACTCGCTCACCGAGTGCATGAGCGACGGCGCGGGCGGCCACCTCGCGGACGAGGCGTTGGTGGAGCAGTACCGCTACGACGTCGGCCTGCTGATCGACAAGGCCCGACGTGTGGGCGCCCGGGTGGTGCTCGTGGGGCAGCCCCTGCGTGCTGCGAGCTTCGATGCCGACGTCGAGGTGAACGGCATCAACGAGATGTACCAGGGCTACGCGGCGATGTACCCGTACGTGTCGTTCGTCGACGCAGGGCGTGCGGTCGAGACGCCCGACGGGCAGTTCACCGATCGTCTGCCCTGCACCCCATACGACACGGACTGCGCCGCCGACGGCACCACGGTGGTGCGCGGCGACGGTGTGCACTTCTGCCCGATCGTGGGCGAGAACCCGTGCTCGGTGTGGTCGAGCGGAGCGTTCCGCTTCGCGCTGGTGATCGCCTCCGGTGCGAACAACCCGCGCATGTTCGACTGATCCCGCCAGCTGAGGACAGGTCAGACGGCTCAGGTCGTGGCGATCGTTGCCAGGTACTGGTGCACCGACCGGACCGCGCTCGACCCCTCGCCGACGGCGGCGGCCACACGCTTCATCGAGCCATGCCGGACGTCGCCGATCGCGAACAGGCCCGGCTGTGAGGTCTCGAACGGCAGCGGATCATGGGAGGGCAGGTCGGGGCCGGTGAGCACGTAGCCGTCCTCGTCGATCTCGACGAGATGTCGCAGCCAATCGGTGCTGGGCGAGGCGCCGATGAACGAGAACACGCCGGTGGTGGGCACGGTGACGGTCGTGCGGGTGCCGGCGGGTGGTGCGCTGGTGAGATCGACGGCCTCCAGTGACCTGCTGCCGTGGAGGGCGGTCACCTGGGTGAACGGACGGATCGTGATGTGCGGGTTGGCCTCGATCCGGTCGATCAGATACTTCGACATGGTGCTGTGCAGGTTGTCGCTGCGCAGCGCCACGGTGACCTCCGAGCCGCGCTGGGCGAGGTAGCCGCGGCCTGGCCGGCCGAGTTGCCGCCGCCGATCACCACGACGTGGCGGCCGGCGCACACCCGGGCTTCGAGGTCGGTCGCCGCGTAGAACACGCCCGCGTTCTCGAACCGCTCGAGATCGGCGACGTCGAGCTTGCGGTAGCGCACGCCGGTGGCGATGATCACGGCTCGGCAGGCGACTGCGTCGTCGGTTCCGATCCCGACGACGAAGTGGTCGCCGGCAACGTCGATCGAGCGGGCAGCGCAGGGCGCGTTGATCGTGGCGCCGAGCCGCTGGGCCTGCAGCGCGCCGCTCTCGACGAGTTCGGACCCGCTGAGTCCGTTGGGGAAACCGAAGTAGTTCTCGATGCGGCTGCTCGCGCCGGCCTGTCCGCCGACCGAGCGGGCGTCGATGACGAGGGTGTCGAGGCCCTCCGAGGCGCCGTACACACCAGCGGCCAGCCCGCCCGGGCCGGCGCCCACCACGACCAGGTCGTGCACCCTGTTCGGTGAGGGGGCGAAGCTGACGCCGAGGTTCGCGGCGAACTCGCCGACGGTGGGGTTGCGCAGCACCGCGGTCGGGGTGATGACCACCGGTGTCGCGGCACGGGTGACGCCGACGCTCGCGAGCAACACGTCGATGTCCTCGATGTCGTCGTCGTCGAGGTCGATCCACTGGTGTGCGAGACGCTGACGGCGGGCGAACGACTCCAGTTCGATCGAGCGCGCAGAGAACCGCGACCCGATGATCCGCACGGTGGCCGCGCCCTCGCCGCTGCGGAGGATCTCGCGCCGGGCGACGAACGCCGTGAAGACGATGTCGGCGACGTCGGGTTCGCTCGCCATCAGCTCTCGGAATCGAGCGGTCGGGATGCGCAGGACGGTGGTGTCGGGGGCGACGCTGCGGGCGGCGAGCGAGGTGCGCTCACCGGTGAGCAGGCTGAGCTCGCCGAGGAATCGTCCGGGGGTGTGGCGGGCGATGGGGACCTCGGTGCGGTCGATCGTGTGCCGGACGACGGCGATCGCTCCGGTGAGGATGACGACGAAGTCGTACGAGGCCTGTCCCTCGACGAAGACGAACGTCCCGTCGTCGACGGCCTCGACCGTGCCGAACCGGTGGAGGAGCGCGAGGTGGTCTGCCGACAGGGTGGGGAACGCGGCGTCCGCCGCCGGCGTGGGGCTCATCGGGCGCTTGCTCCGATCAGGCGGTCCGGGTGGGGGCCGGCGGGGCGCCGTCGATCTCGAACGCCACCTGGTCGGCGTAGCACCACCACCAGTCCTCGCCGGGTTCCATCGACCGCACCAGCGGATGGTCGGTCTCGTGCGCATGGGCCGTGGCGTGGCGGGCGGGTGAGCTGTCACAACAGCCGACATGGCCGCACGCCTGGCATTCGCGCAGGTGCACCCAGTCGTGGCGACCCAGTGAGAGGCACGACGTGCAGCCGTCGGGCGTGGTGGGGGCCGGCGGGGTGAGGTCGGTGGGGAGGTGGCCGCAGGAGACGCTCATCGCGTCACCCTAGGCACGCTTCGGTGGGGCGTGCCGCGGAGAACGGCGTCTCCGCAGCAGCAGCGTCGAGGGTGTCAGGGGAAGACGACGGTGCGCGTGCCGATGAGGAACACGCGGCCTTCCGCCCAGGCCTTCACCGCCCGCGACAGCACGACGCGCTCGATGTCCTTGCCCATCACGACCATCTGCTCGGCCGAGACCGCGTGGCTGACGCGGGCCACGTCCTGATCGATGATCGGGCCCTCGTCGAGGTCGCCGGTGACGAAGTGGGCCGTGGCACCGATGAGCTTCACGCCTCGCTCCCAGGCCTGGTGATACGGGCGGGCGCCCTTGAAGCCGGGCAGGAACGAGTGGTGGATGTTGATGATGCGGCCGTCGAGCTCGCGGGTGAGGCCGTCGCTCAGGATCTGCATGTAACGGGCGAGCACCACCAGTTCGACGTCGCGGTCGCGGACGATCTGCTGCAGGCGCTGTTCCGCCTCGGCCTTGGTCGCCGCGGTGACGGGGATGTGGTCGAACGGAACGCCGGCTGCGTCGGCCAGGTGTTGGAGATCGGGATGGTTCGAGACGATCCCGGCGAGGCGCACGGGCAACTCGCCGGCCCGCCACCGCTGCAGCAGGTCGATGAGGCAGTGGTCGTGCTTGGACACCATGAGCAGCACGGCGGGCGGCTGGTCCTCCCTGCGCACGTGGAGGTTCGCTGCCAGTGCGTCGGCCCGTGGGCGCAGGGCCGTGACGATGTCGGCGGCGTGCTCGTGCGGGGCCTCGAACCGGGTGCGCATGCAGAACAGGCCGCTGGTGGCGTCACCGTGCTGTGCGTTGTCGATGATGTTCGCATCGAGTTCGAGCAGGCCCTGCGCGACCGAGGCGACGATGCCGGGTCGGTCGGGACAGGACATGGTGAGGATGTGGACGGGCACGGGTGCTCCTGGGGGGAAGTGCTGGCCGGGCCGCACCGGGGCCGCGGGCAACGACGGTCGACGTCGCCGACAGGGTACCGATGGACGTTCGGGCCGGGCTCGGGCTCGTCAGTGGTTCACACCGGCGTCATGCCGGTGTCACATGTGTTTCACGCGGGGACGGCTCGCTCAGGCCCAGGAGCACGGCAGGTGTTTGATGCCGTTGATGAAGTTGCTCTGCAGGTAGTCGGGCTCGCCGGTGATGGTCATGTTCGGCAGCCGGTTGCGGATCTCGTTGAACGCGACCGCGATCTCGCGACGGGCCAGGTTGGCGCCCAGGCAGAAGTGCGGGCCACCGGCGCCGAAGCCGGCCTGCTGGGGCTGCAGCGAGCGGCGCACGTCGAACTCGTGCGGGTTGGTCCACACGGTCTCGTCGCGGTTGGCCGAGTTGTACCACATGACCACCTTCTGGCCGGCCAGCACCTTGGTGTTGCCGACCATGGTGTCCTCGGTGGCCGTGCGGCGGAAGTGGATGACGGGCGACGCCCAGCGCACGATCTCGTCGACGGCGGTGCGGGTGACGCCGTCCCAGTCGTTCCACCAGATGTCCTTCTGGTCGGGGTACTGGGTGAGGGTGCGCATGCCGTGGCTGATCGCGTTGCGGGTGGTCTCGTTGCCGGCCACCACCAGCAGGATGAAGAACGAGCCGAACTCCTGGGCGGTGAGGCGCTCACCGTCGACCTCGGCGTGCATCATCACGCTGGTGAGGTCGTCGCCGGGGTTCTTCAGCCGGTCCTCGCCGAGGGCCTGGGCGTAGCTGAACATCCCGATGGCAGCGCCCATCAGGGCCTCGAGGGTGCCGCCGAACTCCGGGTCGCCGGCGCCGAGGATCGAGTTGGTCCACGAGAAGATCTGGGCCTCGTCGGACTTCGGGATGCCCATCATCTCGCAGATGATCTGCAGCGGCAGGGGAGCGGCGAACTCGGTGACGAAGTCGCACTCCTTGTCGGGGAAGCGCTCGATGAGGTCGTCGACGAGGGCCTTGGCCTTGTCGAGCACGTAGCCCTCGATGCGGGACACCTCCTTCGGCGTGAAGCCCTTCGACACGATCGAGCGGAGCCGGAAGTGCTTGGGGTCGTCCATCGCGATCATCGACCCGAAGAACTCGCTCATCTCCTGGGGCAGGTCGCCGATGTTGCTGCCCTGGCCGCTGATGAACAGCTGCGGGTTGCGGCTCACGTGCCACACGTCCTCGTGGCGGGTGAGGGCGAAGTAGCCGGGGCCCTTCGGGAACGGGCTGTCGATGAATTCCCACTCGTCGAAGAACGCGAGCTCGGGCTGTTGGCGCAGTGCGTGGAACGCACCTTCGCGGTACGAGCGCGGCTTCAGCCAGAACTCGGGATCGGAGAGGTCGAAATCGCCGGCGCGAACGGACGTGTCGACGAGGGGGCTCACCTGAGACATGAGACGATCGTACAGGCGGCGTCTCATCGTGTCGGGATCGGGTGCACACGTTCCGGCGGGCGATCCCATCGGCGCCATCCGACACGAAACGATCCGAAGGGCTCGATCTGACATCGGGTGCTCGGCGCGTCGTACGTTCGGGTCGTGGCCGAGTTCACCTTCTTCGTCGACGCGGATCTGTACGGCTTCGGGGCCGGCGAGCTCGCCGCCGACGAGTCCGACCTGCACGAGGTGGGGGTCCGGTCGGTCGAGATCCCCACCGGCTACGGCGCCGATCTGGGGGAGCGGATCCCGGTGCGGGTCGTCGGCACGCCGAAGGGCCTGCGCTTCTACGCGAAGTTGCTGAACGTGCGCGACCCGCTGCAGTTGGCAGACCTCGACCGTGTCGTCGCGGCCGCCGACGCCCGGGGCGAGTTCCTCGACGACCTCTGATGCAGCGCTGATCCGCCGCAGCTTCGAGGCGACCGGCGGCGGGATCGGTCGTAGGCTGGTTGCATGCTGCAACCCGCTGAGATCGGCCGTGCGCTGGTGATCACCGCCCATCCCGACGACGTCGACTTCGGTGCTGCGGGCACCGTGGCGTGGCTCACCGATCAGGGGGTCGAGGTCACCTACTGCCTCGTCACCGACGGCGACGCCGGCGGGTTCGACCAGACGATCTCGCGCCCCGACATGGCGGCGATGCGGCGGATCGAGCAGACCCGTGCGGCCAAGGAGGTGGGGGTCGAGTCGTTGATCTTCCTCGGCCACGCCGACGGTCGGGTCACTTACGACCTCACCTTGCGCCGAGACCTGTCGCGGGTCATCCGTCAGGTGAAGCCCACCGTCGTGATCACCCAGTCGCCGGAGCGCAACCTCGAGCGCATCTACGCCAGCCACCCCGACCATCTCGCTGCGGGTGAGGCGGCCATCGCCGCGGTGTACCCGGATGCCCGCAACCCGTTCGCCTATCCCGAGCTGATCGACGAGGGGCTCGAGGCGTGGACGGTGCCCGAGGTGTGGGTGATGGGCGGCGCCAAGCCGAACACCCACGTCGACGTCACCGACCAGGTGGAGCGCAAGATCCGGGCGCTGCTGTGCCACGAGACCCAGCACCAGGACCCGTCGGGCGTCGAGGGCAGGGTCCGCGGTTGGATGGGGATGACCGCCCAGCACTTCGGCCTGCCCGAGGGCCGCTTTGCCGAAGCCTTCCAGGTCGTCGACACCCGCTGACCGTGTTCCGTGAGGCGGACCTGCAGATGCGGCGGGTGTCGATCACGAAGCCTGGTTCTTTTCCCGTCGGTTACCTGCGAGTAGCCTGACGGGCGATCGCTTGACCGATGGGTCAAGAGTCCACGATCCGTCACCGGATCAGACACACGAGGGGAACCACTGCCATGACCGAAGCCGTCATCGTCGCCACCGCCCGCAGCCCGATCGGCCGCGCCAACAAGGGGTCGCTCGTCGATCTGCGGCCCGACGACATGAGCGCTCAGATCCTCACGGCCCTGTTGGCGAAGGCGCCGCAGGTGCAGGCGTCGGACATCAACGACGTCATGTGGGGCATCGGCCAGCCCGCCGGCGAGGGCGGCTTCAACATCGCCCGCGTCATCAGCACGCTCGCCGGTCTCGACGACGTTCCCGGCGTGACGGTGAACCGCTACTGCTCGTCGAGCCTGCAGACCATCCGCATGGCGTTCCACGCGATCAAGGCCGGCGAGGGCGACGTGTTCATCGCCGGTGGCTGTGAGACCGTCAGCCGCTACATGAGCGGCGCGAGCGACTCGGCCCCGAACCCGATCTTCAAGGGCCCGGGCGAGCGCACCAAGGCCCGCTCGCAGGGCGGCCAGGGCGCATGGACGCCGCCCGAGGGCATGCCCGACATGTACATCGCGATGGGCCAGACCGCCGAGAACGTGGTCGAGCTCGAGGGCATCAGCCGCGAGGAGCAGGACCGCTTCGGCGTGCGCAGCCAGAACCTCGCGTGCGAGTTCATCGACAAGGGCTTCTACGAGCGGGAGATCACGCCGCTCACCCTGCCCGACGGCACGGTCGTGTCGAAAGACGACGGCCCCCGCGCCGGCACCACCTACGAAGGCGTCAGCCAGCTGAAGCCGGTGTTCCGTCCCGACGGCACCGTCACCGCCGGCAACGCCTGCCCGCTCAACGACGGCGCCGCCGCCGTGCTCGTCATGAGCGACACCAAGGCCAAGCAGCTCGGCCTCACCCCGCTGGCGCGCATCGTGTCGTCGGGCGTGTCGGGCCTCAACCCCGAGATCATGGGCCTCGGCCCGATCGAGGCCATCCGCAAGGCCCTGGCCCTCGCCGGCAAGACCATCGACGAGATCGACCTCGTCGAGATCAACGAGGCCTTCGCGGTCCAGGTGATCGGTTCGGCCAAGCACCTCGGCATCGACCTCGACACGCAGATGAACGTCCACGGTGGCGCCATCGCCCTCGGTCACCCGTTCGGCATGACCGGCGCCCGCATCATGACGACCCTCATCAACGGCCTCCAGTGGGAGGACAAGACCTGGGGTGTCGAGAGCATGTGCGTCGGCGGCGGCCAGGGCATGGCGATGGTGATCGAGCGCCTCAGCTGAGACGTCGCGGCCCACGGGCCGCCCGCTGAGCGAGTCCCAGACGTCGGTCCGAGTCCCAGACGTTGATCCGAGTCCCACGTGCCACCCGGGTGGCGCGTGGGACTCGGCCGCGTCAGGGCTGCGGTTGCACCGTCGTCGTGAGGACGCTGCCTCGGTGGATCGAGGCGGCGACCACGCCGGCGACGCCGACGAGCGCACCGGCCGCACCGAACACGGCAGCAGCACCCCAGGCGCCGTAGATCGCGGGCGCGGCGACGGCCGACACGGTGCCGCCGAGCAGGTTCATCGCGCCCGACAGCCCCTGCGCTGCCGACGCTCGACCGTGGGGAGCCGATTGGGCGACGTAGGCCTGCGTCGCGGGGACGCCGAGCGCCTGCACGCTGCCTTCGACGGCGAACAGGCTGGCGATGAGCAGCGGAGCGGTGAGCAAGCCGTAGACGGCGGTGAGCGGCACGACGAGCACCAGCGACACCATGCTCATGCGGTAGGCACCGTGGCGGTCGGCGAGTCGCCCACCCGTGGTGGCGAGCAGTGCGAACGGGATGCCGTACATGAGGAAGCCGATGCCGATGAGCACGTTCGACGCGCCGCGGTCGGTCATGTAGCGGTCGAGGATCGCGTCGTACATGCCGACGGGGAAGAACAGCGCCATGGTGAGCAGCACGCCCACCTGCATCTCGCGAACACGCAGCAGGTCGAGGCTGAGTCGGCTGGCCTGTGCCGCGATCGGCGGGCTCGGGAGCTGCTGGCGGGCAAGGGCGAGGAGGGCGACGAGCGCGAACATCCCGCACACGAGGAACGGCCAGCGCACGCCGAGGGGGCCGACGAGCACTGCGCCGACGACGGGTCCGGTGACGAAGCCGGCGAGTTCGACGCCGCCGAGGGTGCCGAGCCGTTCGCCCACGCGATCGGGAGACATGCTCGCCGCGATGGCCCGGGCCGCGGGCAGGAACAGCCCGTTCGACAGGCCGACGATCGCCCGGGCGATCACCAGCCCGATGAGCGTCGACGAGGCGGCGAACATGACGCTGCCGGCGAGGGCGGCGACGAGCCCGCCGAGCAGCAGCCGCTTCGAGTGCCCGCGATCCGCGAAGGGCGCGAGGACGAGTTGGCTGACGAAGCCGACCGCCATGCCGGCGCCGGCGATGAAGCCGAGCCCGGCGTCACCGAAGCCGTACGAGTCCTGCAGGTCGCTGAGCAGTGAGAAGACGACGCTGTTGGCAATGCCGACCGAGGCGGTCGCGAGGAGGAGTGCGATCCAGCCCGGGGCCGCCGACCGGTCTACGCGTCCCATCGGTTGGGCCGATCGGCGCGCACGCGCACCATGCCCGGTTCGTTCGGCAGCCGGAAGGCCCGCACGACGTACTGCTCACCGCCGGCCATCAGTTCGGCGAGCGCCCAGGAGTCGCTGGAGTCGCGGAGGCCGTCGCCGAGCGGGGTGCCGAGGGGGTGGAGGGCGTCGACGTCGAGGCCGGCCTGGTCGGCCTCGGCGTGCCACAGCGCGACGAGACCGCGGCGGAGGTCGGGTTCGGTCATCAGGTCGTCGCCGGCGAGGCACAGCTCGACGTTGGTGATGCTCACCGGTTGCACGCAGCACGGGTCGATCACGTCGCCACCGAGTTCGCCGTCGAGCATCACCACGATGGGCCCCATGTCGTCGGGGCCGTGGCCCGAGCCGGTGATGCCACCGACGAAGCCGTACTTCACGACCGGGAACCCGTCGTCGCCCGTGGTCTCCACACGCACACGATCACCCGGCCGGAGCATCATCAACGGGCCTCCGGCTGTCCGTCGGCAGTGCCGGCGGCGGGCGAGTCGTCGAGCGCCGCATCGGCTGCCACTCGGGCTGCTCCTTGGGCTGCTACTTGGGCGAGGAGCGCATCGCTCAGCTCGGGCCACACCCGCAACGCGGTGTCGGCCCACTCGTCGAACGGGCGGTCGGTCAGCGCCACGCAGGCAACGGCACGCTCGTGTACGGCCCCCAGGTCCACCCACAGAAGGGTACCGGCACCACCGAAGTGACCGAACGCTCCCTGAGAATTGGTCGTGCCCATCCAGTGCGGCTGCTTGTCGCCGTGAACTTCGAATCCGAGCCCCCACGAGCAACGTTCGTAGCGGCCGACACCGGGCACGATGCCCGACAGATCGGGGAACACCGGTGCCGTCGCGATCGCGGCGGTGTCGGCACTGAGCAGCGTGGGGCGCACGAGTTCGACGGCGAAGCGGGTGAGGTCGGCGGCGGTGCTCCACACCTGGTGCGCCGGCGAGCCACGCAGTTCGCTGCCGGTCATGCCGAGCGGTTCGAACACCGCCTCGGCCAGGTAGCGGTCGAAGGGCATCTGTGACGCGGCAGAGACGGCGTCGGCGGCGAGCTCGATGCCGGTGTTCGAGTAGATGCGGCGCTTGCCGGGGCCGGTGATCGGGTCGGGACCGTCGAACGGGTAGCCGCCGGCATGGGCGAGCAGGTGGCGCAGCGTGCAGCCGGGTTGGCCGATCGGGTCGTCGAGCGAGAGCAGGCCTTCCTCGACGGCGACCAGCACGGCCCAGGACGCGAGCGGCTTGGAGATCGATGCGATCCGGTAGCGGTGATCGGGGTCGCCTTCGGTGGCGATCTCGGGTGGTGCGCCGGGGGCGAGCACGACGCTCGCCGCGCTCACGTTCGGCACGGGCCAGCCACGGACCAGCTGGAGTGCCCGCATGCCGTGCTCGTACGTCCGGTGTTCGCCGCCGGTGATGATCAGGCCAGGCCCGACACTCGCAGCGACTCGGCCACGTGGAAGGCGAGGTCGAGGCTCTGGCGGGCGTTGAGCCGGGGGTCGCACACCGTCTGGTAGCGGTCTGCCAGCTCGGAGTCGAGGATCTTGTCGGCGCCGCCGATGCACTCGGTGACGTTGTCGCCGGTGAGTTCGACGTGGATGCCGCCGGGCCAGGTGCCCTCGCCGTGGTGGGCGCGGACGAAGCCGTCGATCTCGGCGCAGATGTCGGCGAAGTCGCGGGTCTTGTGTCCGCTCGCAGAGGTGAAGGTGTTGCCGTGCATCGGATCGCACGCCCACACGACGGGGTGGCCCGAGTCGCGCACCGCGCGCAGGATGGGCGGCAGCGCGGCCTCGACCTTGCCGGCACCCATGCGGCTGATGAGCGTGAGCCGGCCGGGGATGCGGGCCGGGTTGAGACGCTCGCACAGCTCGATCACGTAGTCGGTGGGGGTGCTGGCGCCGATCTTGCAGCCGATCGGGTTGCCGACGCCGCGGAGGAACTCGACGTGCGCGCCGTCGAGCTCGCGGGTGCGCTCGCCGATCCACAGCATGTGTGCCGAGCAGTCGTACCAGCCGCCGGTCAGCGAGTCCTGGCGGGTGAGCGCTTCCTCGTAACCGAGCAGGAGCGCCTCGTGGCTCGTGTAGACGTCGACCTCGCTGAGGTTGTGGTTGTTCTCCACCTCGACGCCGCAGGCCCGCATGAACTTGAGGGCCCGGTCGATCTCGTTGGCGAGCTGTTCGTAGCGGCGGCCCTCGGGGCTCGACTGCACGAACTCCTGGGTCCAGGCGTGGACGCGGGTGAGATCGGCGAAACCGCCCTTGGTGAAGGCGCGGACGAGGTTGAGCGTGGACGCCGACTGGTGATACGCCTGCACGAGCCGCTCGGGGTTGGGCACGCGGGCCGCCTCGGTGGGCGTGGGGTCGTTGACGATGTGACCGCGGAAGCTGGGCAGCTCGAGGTCGCCGACCTTCTCGTAGTTGCTCGAGCGGGGCTTGGCGAATTGGCCGGCGATGCGGCCGACCTTCACCACGGGCACGCCGAGGGAGTAGGTGAGCACGACGGCCATCTGCAGGATGACGCGCAGCTTCTCGCGGATGTTGATCGCGGAGAACTCCTCGAAGCTCTCGGCGCAGTCACCGGCCTGGAGGAGGAATGCGTTGCCGGCGGCGACCTGTGCGAGCGACGCCTGGAGCGAGCGTGCTTCGCCGGCGAAGACCAGCGGGGGATAGGAGGAGATCTGCTTCAACGCCCGGTCGAGGTCGCCCGAGTCGGGCCACTCCGGTTGCTGATTGGCCGTGTGCGATTGCCACGACGAGGGGCTCCAGTCCTTTGCCACGGCTGGAATGCTAGCGACGGGCCTCCAGCTGACGGCAGAGGGAATCCCCTGGGTCGGCGGCGAGCGTGACGGCCGGGCCGGGCAGACCGGGCCCGAGCGCTCCGGTGAAGGCGAACAGCACCTGGTCGCCGTCGATCTCGAGCTCCAGTTGGCCGACGATCGGATCGGCGACGAGATCGAACGAGACGGTGCCGTCGTCGGGCAGCGCGACGGCGTCGCCGGTGACGGTGGTGCCGTCGATCTCGGCCACGAAGGTGACCTGTCCGTCGGCGACGATCGCATCGACGAGCCAGATGTCGCCGCCGGCCACGAGGTTTCGGTCGTCGCCGAGCGCGAGTGTGCCGGTGAGGCGACGGCCGTCGTTCGATCGTTCGAGCGCGACCCACGCGCCCTGTTCGGCGATGTAGACGCCGCTGCACCGTCCGGTGGCGAGGTCGCGATCGAGTGCGACGACGCCGTCGCGGGGGAACGGCATGCCGGGGGTGAGGTCGACGAGGCCGGGTGCCGGGTCGCCGAAGACCCAGCCGTCGACTCGGTACCGCCATTCGGTGAACGCGGGCTCCTTCAGTTGTTGCGTCCAGAGGGCGAGCGAGACGTTGCACCACGCGCCCCAGGCGACGAGGGCCACCGTTGCGCCACCTGCGATCCGTCGCCACGACGACGTGGGGAGCGAGAGCGTGGCGTACGCGAACGCCGCAGGCACGAGCAGCGCGGGCAACATGTCGACGAGGTAGCGGTTGCCGATGAAGCCGATGGTGAAGGTGGGGCCGGCGGCGATCGCCCCGCCGAGGACGAGTGCGAGCAGCGGCCACGACCGACGATGCACGATCAGCACGACGCCGACGACGCCGGCGGTGAGCAGCAGGGTGGCCGACGCGGTGAGCGACGCCGACGCGGTGATCGTCTCGAGCGGGTAGGAGCTGCGGTCGGTGGCGAGCGGGCCGTAGCGCACGAACGGGAAGAGGCGTTCGAATCGCACGGTGTCGGGCCGCAGGTAGTGCACGACCGTGGTGGTGAGGAACTTGGGCGAGAAGAAGCTGTCACCGTTGCCGGCGAACCACGCGGCGCGAACCGGGTCGTTGAGGCTCAGCAACTGCAGCTGGCCAGGCAGCTTGGTGGGGGAGCCGAACTTGGCCCAGTTGATCGCGGCGTGGATCGCGAACCCGAGCGCCGAGGCGCCGACGACGGTCCCGACCGGTGCCGGCACCGTGATCCGTCGCTTCTGGTCGCGCGTCGTCCCTCCCGGCGAGAAGATCCGCGACCGGAACACGACGACGACAGCGAGGCAGGCGCCGGCCGCGATCCCGATACCCACCGACGCACGGGTGAGGATGCCTGCCATGAGGGGGGCGGCGACCGCGAGGTACTGGTGGCGGGCAGGCGAGGGATGGGAGATCAGCCGCAGCGTGCCGACGATCGCCCACACGGCGAACGCAGCCGCCCACAGTTCGGTCTCGTGGTACACGCTCACCCAGCCCGAGAGGAACAGCGCCGGCGAGCACGCAGCCGCAGCCACGAAGCCCGCGACGCGGCGAGTGGAGGCGGCGGGGCCGAGGTGGCGCACGAGGTGGAAGCACGCCGTGCAGTACGACAGGAAGCCGACGATCATCGACAGCCGCGCAAGCCGGCCGGCGAACACGTCGCCGAAGACGGCGAAGGGGAGCCGGACGAGGGCGAGGAACGGCCCGTAGTACAGGTACGTCTTCCCGTCGATCAGGAAGCCCTCCTGGCCGGGCACTTCGGGGCGCACGGCGAGGCGGAAGCGTAGGAACGAGCGGGCCTGCTCGTCGTAGAAGTCGTTGCTGTAGGCCTCGCGCGTGAACAGCTGCCACGGCTGGCAGCGGCAGACGATGAGCGCGAACACCACCGTCGCCGCGATCGTGACGACACGAGCGGCGCGGGTGGTGCGCGCTGCGGGGTCAGCCGGGTCGGTCGGTCGCCACATCGGGCGTGCCGTTGCCGTGAAGCTCGCCGCTGGGCAAGTCGTGGCGCTCGTCGAGCGGTTGGTCGAGCGCAGGGTTCACGTCGAGCTCGTACACGAACTGGTAGGCGAACATCGTCGGCCACAGCCGCACCAGCGCCCGGTCGACGAGTGCGGCGAAGCGGCCGACGCTCCGGTCGGTGGACACCTTCAACGCGTCGAACGGCAACCCGGTGTGGCGCCGGTCGATCGGTTGCAGTCCGGCCTGCTGAGCCATGCGCACGAACGAACGGCGGGTGAAGAAGCGCACGTGCGTGGCGTCGAGGATGCCGCGCTGGTCGTAGTCGAACAGCCCGAGGGCGGTGCGGCCGCGTGGGTACCAGTGCGAGATGTTCGGCACGCTGGCGATGACGGTGCCGCCGGGGCGCAGCCGGTGAGACATCTCCTGCAGGAGCTGCTGCGGGTTGCGGACGTGCTCGATGACGTCGGCGGCGAGGATGACGTCGAAGTCGCCGCCGACATCGTCGGGCAGGCCTCGTTCGAGGTCGGCCTGCACGAAGTGGTGCATGCGGTCGCGCACGCCCGGTTCCTCGGCGAGGTCGACGCCGGTGACGTGGTGGCCCTGGGCGACGAGCGCCTCCGCGAGCCAGCCGGGGCCGCAGCCGACGTCGAGCACGCGCATGGGCGGTCGCGGCTGCATGAACTGCAGTACGCGCCCGTGCGAGCTGTGCGCGGACGGCTTGTACGCGTAGGGCTCGGTGACCCGACCCACCTCGCCGGAGCCGAAGCCGGTGCGGCCGAGACGGTGGCGGAGGGTGTCGATCATGATGTCGCGGGCGTAGGCGACGCCGTTGACGCGGCAGATCTCGTCGCCGTAGTACGTGGGGATCGGCACCTCGACGATCTTCTTCTTCGCCGCGTGCAGCTGGAGGATGATCTCGGTGTCGAAGTCGAAGCCGTCGCTGTTGCCGACGAAGGGCAGGTCGGCGAGGGCGCTCACGCGGTAGGCGCGGTACCCGGAGTGCCATTCGCTGAGGCGCAGCCCGGTGATCGCGTTCTGCGACGTGGTGAGGATGCGGTTGCCGACGTACTTGTACATCGGCATGCCGCCGGCGCGGGCGCCGCCCTTGGTCATCATCCGCGACCCGAACACGGCGTCGGCGTCGCCGGAGACGATGGGCGCCACCATCTCGTGCATCACCTCGGGGGCGTACTGGCCGTCGCCGTGGAGCAGCACGACGACGTCCCAGCCGTGGTTGACGGCGTAGGTGTAGCCGGCCTTCTGGTTGCCGCCGTAGCCGAGGTTCTGCGGGTGGCGCACCACGGTGAGGGGCAGGTCGGTACCGCGCTGGAGGTACTCGGTGGCCACGGAGAAGGTGGCGTCGGTGGAGTGGTCGTCCTGCACCAGCACTTCCGCGAGTTCACGACGCATGTCGGGGCGGATGCGGTCGAGGACGTCGACGAGCGTGGTTTCCGCGTTGTACGCGACGACGAGTACGCCGACCTTCATGGAATGTCGAGCGTACTCGTCGTACGGCGTACTGAGTTGGAGCCTGATCCGAAGATCAGGCGGCGAGGATGCGGACGGCGTCCTCGCGCAGGCCGGCGACCGCACGGCTCACGAGACGGCGGGCGGCCTCGGCGGTGACGCCCAGGTTCTCGCCGACTTCGCGGAAGCTCTTGCGCTCACCGTCGATGAGACCGAAGCGGGCCTCGACGGCGTAGCGAGCACGCTTGTCGAGGGTGCCGAGCAGTTCGTCGAGGAGGTCGCTGTCGACCATGGCCATGACGGCGTCTTCGGGGGTGCCGTCACCGTTGGCCATGAGGTCGCCGAGGGTGGCGTCGCCGTCGTCACCGATGGTCTTGTCGAGCGAGACCGGGGTGGTGAGGCGGTGCAGTTCGGCGTTGCCGACGTCGAGGGTCTCGCCGTCGCCCGAGGCCTGGCGCAGCGCAGCGCGGAGGCTGGCCGAGCGGTCGCCCGGGATGCGGATGAGGCTGGCCTTCTGGTCGAGGGCACGGCCGATCGCCTGACGGATCCAGAACGTGGCGTAGGTGGAGAACTTGAAGCCACGGCGCCAGTCGAACTTGTCGACGGCGTGCTCGAGGCCCAGGTTGCCCTCCTGGATGAGGTCGAGCAGGTCCATGCCCTGGGGCAGGGGGTAGCGGCGAGCGATGCTCACCACGAGGCGGAGGTTGGAGCGGATGAACCGATCCTTGGCGTCGGCGGCGGCGGCGACCTGGGCCTTGAGGGCCGCGCCCTTCTCACCCTTTGCCAGGCGGTCGGCTGCGTCGCGGCCGGCTTCGATCACTCGCGACAATTCGCGCTCTTCTTCGGCGTTGAGCAAGGAAACCTTGCCGATATCGTTCAGGTACAGTCCGATTGAGTCATTCATGGCGTCTCTCTTCAACTACTACGTTCGGTGTCCGATTCCGGATGTGCTGCGTGTCTGATGACACAGCCGATGAGCTGGTCTGACACGGGGGACATGCGGAACTGACGGGGATCCGGCGCTCGCCGGGCGATGGGGTCCCGAGCCGTGGTAGGGGGTGTTGGCGCGGGGCTGATGCGGGGGGACAAAGAACAGTACTACATCTGTCAACGCCTGTCCCAGCGGAATGTCCCTGTTTGGCCATTTCTTGCATGGAAGTTGATGCCTCGCGACCGAACCCCGGGTGCACCTACACTGGGCATTCGTGTCGTCACCGGGTGCCCAGCGGCCGTTTCCAGAGGTCTCAGGCCGCAAGAGTCGCAAGATCGGGCTCTTCGGCGGCACGTTCGACCCTCCGCACGTGGGCCATCTGGTCACGGCGGTCAACGTCCGGCACGCGCTCGATCTCGACGTCGTGGTGCTGATGGTGGCGAACGTGCCCTGGCAGAAGCAGGGGTCGCGGGCGATCACGCCTGCCGACGACCGGTTCGCGATGGTGCAGGCGGCCGTGGCCGAGGTGGCGGGTCTCGAGGCCGGCGATCTGGAGATCCGGCGGGGTGGCGCGAGCTACACGGCCGACACGTTGGCTGCGCTGGCCGAGGAGCATCCCGATGCCGATCTCTACACCGTGGTCGGCGACGACGCGGCGGCGGGCATCACCACGTGGGAGCGCTACGACGAGGTCGCCGATCGTTCGACGCTGGTGGTGGTCGACCGGCCGGGTGCGCCTGTCGAGTTGCCCGAGCAGTTCCCGTGGGTACGGGTGGAGGTGCCCCGGCTCGAGGTGTCCTCCACCGACCTGCGCGCTCGCGTGAGCGACGGCCGACCGCTCGATTACCTCGTGACCGAGCCGGTGCTGCAGATCATCCGTGATCGCCGGTTGTACCGATCGGCGGACGGAACAGGATCGGCGGACGGAACAGGAACGGCGGGAACGGCGGGGGCGGTTGGAACGTCAGAGGTGTCGGGGGCTGCGCCGGCCCCTGGCTCTCCCGCGCCGCGGGAGCCCGAATCGTTGGAGGAGGTGCGATGAGCGCGATCCCCGGCCGCCGTCGCAAGCGGACCGTCGGCATGTTCGTCACCACCGTGCTCATGGTGGTGCTGGCGCCGCTGTTGTTCTGGGTGGGTTTCACCGCAGTGCTCGACTCGACGGGCGGCAAGGACGCGCTCGCCGACAACCTGCCCGAGAAGACCTTCCCGGCGACACCGACGGCGCTCTACCTCACCGTCGACGGCAACGGCGTGCTGTCGAGCGCCACCGTGTTCGTGCTGTCGTCGAAGGGTGTGGGCGGCAGCATCGTGTCGGTGCCGGTGAACGCCGACGTCGGCTTCGCCGACGACGCACGTCAGTCGCTGCAGCAGGTGTACGCCGCCGGCGGCGTCGATGCGATGACCTTCGCCGTGGAGTCGCTGCTGCTGCTCACGATCAACGACACCACCGTCGTCGATGCAGCGCAGCTCACCGCCTTCCTCACGCCGTTCGAGCCGTTCACGATCACGCTCACGAGCGACGTGGTGACCGAGACCGATGAAGGCGACGACCCCGACGTGCTGCGAACCGGCACGGTCGTGCTGCCGGCCAAGGACGCCGCCAAGGTGCTGATCTCCGGCGCCGGTCTGGGCGCGGAGAGCTCGCGCAAGGGGAATCACGAAGCGCTGTGGGCCGGGTTCGTCAGCGCGGTGGGCGGTGGTCGGGGCACGACGCTGCCGACGGCGGTGCCGCCGGCGAACATCGAGGAGTTCACGGCCCGACTGGTCGCTGGACCGGTGGCGAGCCGAGGGTTGTCGACGCTCGCGCTCACCGAGGAGCAGAACCCGACTGGGATCGACGTGGTGCAGCTCGACCAGAGCGAGGCCGTGTTCGTGTTCGGCAGCGTGGCGCCCGGGTCGATGTCGGGTCCGAAGCTCGGCCCGAACTTCCGTGTCGAGGCGCCGCCCGGGTACGACCTCCAGGTGAAGCTCACCATCGACAAGATCTTGTTCATCGGGGCCAATGTGCTCTCGGTGGACACGTCGGCCACACCCCGTGCCGACACCGTGTTCCTCGTGCCCAACGAAGCGGATCGCATCCGTGCCCAGGTGGCCGACGAGATCTTCGGGACCATCGTGTTCGAAGATCCCGTCGAGCGCATCGACGGCATCGACGTGACGCTCGTGTTGGGCACCGACTACCTCTCGACCGTGGAGATCTGACCCGTGCCCGACCCGTCCCCCCAACCCGCTGTGCGATTCCCCGAGTCGCAGGCTCTCGCGTGCGTGGCGGCCCGTGCCGCCGACGACAAGAAGGCCGACGACACGATCGTGCTGGCGGTGGGCGAGTTGTTGAGCATCACCGAGTACTTCGTGGTCTCCTCTGCGTCGAACCGGCGCCTGGTGCGCACGATCGTCGACTCGATCGAGGAGCAGGTGCGCGAACAGCTCGGTCGTTCCCCGTTGCGCACCGAGGGGCTCACGGAGACCCAGTGGGTGTTGGTCGACTACGGCGACGTGGTCGTCCACGTCTTCGTCGAGGAGATGCGCCAGTACTACGAGATCGAGCGCCTCTACCGCGATGTGCCGCGGGTCGAGTGGCAGTCGGTCGTTCCCGCTGACCAGGGGTGATCGCCGTCACAGATGGGAATGGGTCGTCCATCACTAGCGTTGATGGACGTCATGAGCCTCGCCCTCTCCGGTCCGTTCGACACGGGCAAACTCCCTCGACTTGCACCTGATCCGGTGACGGTGACGGTCGCTCGGCGTATCGAGCCGGGCTACGAGGCCGAGTTCCTCCGGTGGGCCGACGAATTGGTCGAGACGGTGCAGCGCTTTCCCGGCTGCCTCGGAGCGGCCGTGTTCCACCCCGGTCACGTGGGCGGGGAGTACCAGATCGTGGTGCGCCTCGCCGACGGCCTGCGGCTGCGTGACTGGGAGCGCAGCGAGGTGCGCGACGAGCTGATGGACCGCAGCGAGCGGTTCGTGACCGCCGCTCGGATGCAGCGCACCGTGGGTGTCGACGAGTGGTTCGAGGCCGCAGCGCACGCCCAGCCGAAGCGCACGTGGTGGCAGCGACTGTTCGTCGACGTGGCGTGGGTGTTCCCCGTGTCCCTGCTGTCGTCGTTGTTCGTCGCGCCGGTGGTGCGCGATCTGCCGCTGCTGGTGCGGGTGCTGATCGGTGTCGCCGTCATCACCGTGGCGCTGCAGGTGGTGGTGTCGCCGGCCCGCAAGCGCCTGCGGTCGCTCCGTCGTCTCTGATCATCCAGCGTCGGGCGCGCCGGTCGGCGAGCGCTCGATCCGCACGTCGATCCCGCTCAGCACTGCGGTGCCGGTCAGGTGCTCGCGGTCGTCGGCGTCGGTGAGTGAGTTGAGGCTCTGCCCCGGCTGGCCGTTGGCGATGGCCAATCTGGTTCCCGGCTGCCCGTGACCCCACCCGTGGGGCAGGCTCACGACACCAGGGCGCATCGCATCGTGGTGTTCGACCGGGACGTCGATCGATCGGCCGGTGAGCGATGTCACTCGTGCGAGGCCACCATCGTCGAGGTCGAGTGCGGATGCATCGTCGGGGTGGATCTGCAGGGTGAAGCGCGGTCTGCCGCGCATGAGTCCGGCGACGTTGTGCATCCAGCTGTTGTTGCTGCGCAGTTGCCGACGGCCGATCAGGACGAACGGTCGACGTGACCCGTCCGCGGCGTCGCTGCCTGAGCGGTCTTCGAGTTCGTTCGCGGCCCGTGTCAGTTCGCCGAGGAGATCGTCGTGCGCGAGTTCGATCGTGCCCGACACGGTTCGCAGTGCGTCGGGGAGGCGGGCCACGAGGGGACCCAGGTCGATCCCGTCGGGCGAGTCCTCGAGGCGGGCGAGCGACAAACCGCCGGGCACGGCGCCGAACTGGTCGCCGAACGGCCCGCTGCGGATGGCGAGGTCGAGTCGCCGATCGGCGCCCCGTCGGCCGGCCGTCGCGGCGAGGATGCCGTCGACCGCGTCGGCGGGCATCGGGCCGAGCATCGAGCGCAGCAGCATCTCGTCGACGTCGTCGGGCGATGCGTCGGCACCGCGGCCCATCACGATCGCGATCAGGCGGACCATCGACTCCCAGTCGGCGGGAACGGGATCGTCTGCGTCGTGGCGGTCGGCGGCCACGGACGAGGGAGCGATCACCGCTCGATGGAATCGGGCGGTGTTGCGCGTCGCGTACTGCGAGAAGAACACGTCGAAATGGCTCTCGGCGAACGGTGATCGGGCGGGGATGATCACGTCGGCGTGGCGTGTGGTCTCGTTGAGGTGGACGTCGAGACACACGAGGAGGTCGAGCCGTTCGAGTGCGGCCGTCGTGCGGTCGCTGTCGGGCGCCGACAGCGCGGGGTTGGCGGCGAGCGTGATCAGGGCGCGGAGGCGGTCGGGATCGGTCGACTCGATCTCCTCGGCGAGACACGCCATGGGCAGCTGGCCCATCACCTCGGGAGCGCCCGACACCTTCGACGCGTACCTGCCGGTGACGATGCCGGCGCCGGATCCGGGCGGGCCCTGTGTGTTGGCGGCGAACGCAGGTGGCGTGGCGAACATCGCCCCGCCGGGTCGGTCGAGGTTGCCCGTGAGGACGTGGATGACGTCGACCAGCCAACTGACGGCGGTGCCGTAGGGCTGCACGCAGGTGCCGAGCCGGCCGTGGATGGATGCCGATGGTGCGGCGGCGATGGTGCGGGCGAGCCAGCTGATCGTGCCGGCGTCGAGGCCGCACCGTTGCGCCGCGAGTTCGATCGTGAACGGCGCCGTCGCAGCGGCGACCGCGTCGAGACCGGTGACGAAGGGTTCGAGACGACCGAGGTCGACCAGCCCCTCGGCGAGCAGCGTGCGCACCACCGCGGCGAGCAGGAACACGTCGGTGCCAGGCCACGGCGCGACGTGGTGGTCGGCGCGCTCGGCGGTCTCGGTGCGGCGTGGGTCGATCACGATCGTCCGTCCACCGCGCTCCCGAAGCGCGGCGGCGCGTCGAGGGAAGTCGGGGACGGTCCACATCGATCCGTTCGAGACCATCGGGTTCGAGCCGATCAGGACGAGCAGTTCGGTGCGATCGATGTCGGGCACGGGGACGCTGTAGAAGTCGCCGAACAGGCGGCCCGCGGCGAGGTGCTTCGGCATCTGGTCGAGCGACGCCGACGAGAACACGTTGGGCGACCCGAGGGCCGCGGCGAGGTCGAGTGCGTAGAGCACGGTGCCGGTGCGGTGGACCGCAGGGTTGCCGATCACGAGTCCGCACGCGGCGTCGCCGTGCTCGGCTCGGAGCGGCACGAGTCGCCGTTCGATCTCGGCGAAGGCCTCGTCGAAGCTCACCTCTTCGAAGACGCCGTTGCGCTTCACGAGGGGACGCCGAAGACGATCGGGGTCGTGGTGGAGGTCCTTGAGTGCCGCACCTTTCGGGCAGAGGAAGCCGTGGCTGCTCACGTCGCCGCGATTGCCGCGGATCCGTACGACGCGGTCGCCGTCGAGGGCGACCTCGACGCCGCACCCGGCTTCGCACAAGGGGCACGCGTGATGCGCGAGGCGGTGCCCGGTGTCGGCCTCGCCGGGCTGCTGGTCGGTGTCGTCGGTGGGCCGGTTCACGGCCAGGTCACCCGTCGGTCGACAGCACGGCGACGGCGCGCACCTCGACCCGTGCGCCGGGGGCGGCGAGCGCGGTGCAGCCGATCGCGGTCCACGCCGGGTAGGGCTCGCGGATCGCTGCGCTCTTCGCGGCCATGAACGCGGGCAGCGATGCGTGGAGGTCGACGTGGTAGGAGACGAGCTCGACGATGTCGGCGATCGAGCCGCCGGCTGCTTCGAGCACGACGGCGAGCGACTCGAACGCCGCGGCGTACTCGGCGGCCTCGTCGGCGGGCACCTTGCCGTCGGCGCCACGGCCGATCACGCCGGAGACGTACACGGTGTTCCCGGCGCGGAAGGCGGGAGCGAAGCCGAAGCGGGAGTAGGTGGACTCGTGGCCCGGCGGGATGACGGGATGGCGATCGGTCATGGTGGGTCTCCTCGGAGTGTCGGTCGTCGTGGTCGGGTGGTGGGCTCGCCGGGTTCAGCGGAGGAGGGCGGCGATGTCGAAGCGGTCGAGCACGCGCTCGGTCGCGGCGAGGACCTCGTCGATGGCGGCGTCGTCGTGGGCGAACGACAGGAACAGGTCGTTCGAACCGGGCAGGGTGAGCACGCCCTCGGTGATCAGCGCGAGGTGGAAGGCGTCGATCGGCCGACTGGGCAGGCGCGAGCAGTGCTGGCGGTCGAAGGGGCCGTCGGTGAGGAACAGGCGGACGATGGGGCCGAGCCGATTGGTGCGGCACGGGATGCCGTGGCGGGCGAAGGCCTGCTCGATGCCGTCGCCGAGCCGGTTCGCCCGGGCGCCGAGCTCGGCGTAGGCGCCCTGCGCGCCGAGCTGTTCGTAGATGGTCATCGCCGCGAGCGCAGCGGCGTGGGCGAAGGTGGAATCGCTGCAGGTGCCGCTCTGGAAGGCGAACGGGCCGGACCGTCGATCGCTCACGTCGGCGACGGCCAACACATCGGCGCGGCCGACGATCGCGCCGAGCTTCTCGCCGGCGGCGAGCGCCTTTCCGAAGACCGAGAGGTCGGGCGTGACACCGAAGTACTCCTGGCCGCCGCCGGGGGCGAGGCGGAAGCCGCTGATGACTTCGTCGAAGATGACGAGCGTGCCGGTGGTCGCAGCCATCGCTGCGATGGTCTGGTAGTGATCTGCGGTGGCGGCCCAGAGTCCGCAGTGGTGCATCGACGGATCGATCAGCACGGCAGCGACGTCTCCCGTCGCGAGCAGGTCGGCCAGTCCGACGAGGTCGTCGAGGTCGGCGTTCACGGTGTCGGCGACGGCCGACGGGGGGATGCCGTTGCCGAGCCGTGTGCCGCGACCGTCGAGGCCGACGAGCACCTGGTCGTCCATGCCGTGGTAGGTGCCGGTGAACTTCACGATCTTCGTGCGGCCGGTGAACGCCCGGGCGAAGCGCAGCGCGTTGAGCACCGCCTCGGTGCCGCTGTTGACGAGTCGCACGCGCTCGGCCGACGGGACCATGCGCTGCAACTGTTCGGCGACATCGGTGGCGCTCGCCGGGTTGAGCACGAGCGACCCTGCCGTGGCGACGTCGGCGATCGCGGCCATCACGTTCGGATGGCGGTGGCCGAGGAGCAGGGTGGCGCCGCACAGGAAGCAGTCGATGTAGGTGTGGTCGTCGACGTCGACGGTGGTGCACCCGTTGCCGCTGACGCACGAGAGGGGATACGGGGAGAAGTGGCGGACGCTGCCCGACACGCCCGAGACGAGTGACTGCGTCGCCCGTTCGTGCCAGGCGCGCGACGAGGCGGTGCGTGCGCGGTAGGCGTCGACGATCGCAGCGTGAGCGTCGGCGGCATCATTTGTCTCGGTGATGATGCTCACGAGGCATCGCCCGTCGCGGTGTCGGCCACCGGTGCGTCGGGGCCGCTGAGGTGGTCGTACGGGGGGAGGACCACCTGGTGCACGTACGAGTCGTCGGCACCCGCGAAGACGGAGCGGGCGTGGGTGTAGTTGCAGAACCCTTCGTAGGCGCCGTGGCAGCCGTGGCCGCTCTGGCCGAAGCCGCCGAAGGGGAGTGCGGCGTGGCCGCCCTGCAGGCCGAACGTGTTGATGCCGACGCCGCCGCAGCGGACGCGTTCGACGAACCGTGCGGCCACGGCGTCGTCTCGCGTGACGAGGTAGGCGCCGAGCGGGGACGGACCGCTGTTGATGCGGCGGATCGCGTCGTCGACGACGTGGACGCCATCGCCCGGTGTGTAGGTGACGACGGGGATCACCGGCCCGAAGAGTTCGTCGGTCATGCATCCGAGATCGTCGGGTGGGTCGATCACCAACGTCATCGGGATCTGGCGAGCCTGCCGGTCGGGCTCGTCGTCGTTGAGCCCGACCACCCGGACACCGCGGGCTCGCGCCTCGGTGAGGTAGCCGAGCAGACGATCGACATGGCGGTCGTCGATGATGCCGGTCGCGTCGCGGTGCCCGACGAAGGTGGGGTAGGCCCGCTGCCACGACGTGACCGCCAGTTCGATCCACTCGTCGAGGTGCGTGGTGGGGACGAGCACGTGGTCGGGGGAGGTGCAGATCTGTCCGGCCTTCAGCGTGCGGAAGGCGAGGAACCGGGTGACGAGGTCGTCGGTGATCGCGTCGGGTGCGAAGACCGCCGGGTTCTTCCCGCCGAGTTCGAGCGTGACCGGCGTGAGGTTGGCTGCGGCGGCCGCCATCACCAGCCGCCCGACTCGTGGGCTGCCGGTGAACGTGAGGTGATCCCACGGCATGGCGACGAACTCGGCCGCGAACTCGGGGCCGCCACGAACGACAGCGACCTCGTCGGCCGAGAAGTACTCGTCGACCAGTTGGTGCAGGACGGCGGCGGTGGCCGGTGCGAGCTCCGATGGCTTGATGATCGCGGTGTTGCCGGCAGCGAGCATGTCGACGACCATCACCAACGCCGACTCGATCGGGAAGTTCCACGGCGCGACGTTGCCGTTCACACCCTTCGGCATGCGATGGACGGAGCCCCGCGATGAACCGTGCACCTCGCCGAGGTCGACGTGGCGTGGTTGCATCCACTCGGCGAGGTGGGCCTCGACGAAGTTCACGCGTTCGATCACCGGGAGCGTGTCGAGCATCACGACCATCGCAGGGTGGATGGCGGAGAAGTCGGAGGTGATCGCCGTTCGGATGCGTTCTTCTCCCTCGACGACGAGCCGGCGGATCCGGTCGATGCGATCGAGCCGCGTCGCGAGGTCGGTGCTCTCGCCGCTGATCGCCACCGCCTTCTGCGTGGCGAACACGTCGTGCAGGCGTCGACGCTCGTGGGCGATGTCGGGATGGAGGTCGGTGTCGACGGAGGTCATCGGCGGGTGCTCGCTTTCGACTCGAGGAGGCGCGCCAGGAGCGCATGGTGCATGACGAGCAGATCGTCGACGAGCCGCCGCGCCGTCGCATCGTCCGCTTCGAACGCAGCGTCGAGCACGGCGATGGTGGATCGCATCAACACCACCGCGGCGGCCTGTGCTTCGTCGTCGCCGAGGTTCGGGTTCCGGACGCGCAGGGCTGCGTGGATGCCGTCGATGTAGTGACGATTGGCGATGTCGTCGACCGCCCGGAGCGCTGGATCGTCACGCATGGCCGAGAGCACGGCTCGCGCTCCCGGGGTGGCGCGGACTGCGGCGACGTAGCGCTCGATGTAGCCGTCCCAGAGCACCGACCATTCGAGCGACGTGTCGGCGAAGTCGCCGGCCTGCTCGACGGCGTCGCGCCACGTGCGGTTCATCTGCTGGGCGAGTTCGGCGACGACGGCGTGCTTGTTCGGGAAGTACCGGTACACGGCCCGCACGCTCACGCCGGCCTCGTCGGCCAGCAGGTTGGTGGTGAAGGCGCTGAAGCCGTGCCGTTCGAGCAGCAGGGCAGCGGTGTCGAGCACCAGCTGGAACGTGTCGAGCGACCGTCGCTGCGTGGGGCGGCAGCGCACACTGAGCTCTGTCGAGTCGTCCTGCTGGTGCGCCTTCGTCTGGATCGCTCTCACCCGGTGAGCCATACGAATGGAAGCATACACTTCCATTTCAGACGAGTCGTCGAGTGTGAGTCGGGTCGAGGTTGGGGGTCGACGTTGGGATCGACCGGCGGATCTTGATAATCTCCCTGCGCCCTCGAGCGAGAGTTCGAAGCGTTTCGGGGCTGTAGCTCAGTTGGCAGAGCGCTTCCATGGCATGGAAGAGGTCAGGGGTTCAATTCCCCTCAGCTCCACGACAAAACCCCAGGTCAAAGGACCTGGGGTTCTTTCGTTTTCGGGAACGAATCGCAAGGGGGACCAACGGGGGGACCTACGCAATTCGAACTTCGGCGAACGTCAGCGCACGTCGAGGACCGATTCGGGCGGTCGGCGAATCCTGGTTTCCGTCTAACGGAGGCCCGTGAGCGACGGCCGAATCGAAGCGGCCGACAACGTCCCCGATCGAGGTGCCTCCGAAAAGGGGACCAGTCAGCTGTCGAGGATCGTGTTCAAGGAGGCCCGGGCGCAACCGAAGAGCGATCAGCTGGAACATCGTTGCTAGCCTCGCTGCGTGAGCCCACACCTCGTTGAGCTGCGTCTTCCAGCATTCAAGAGCCTTAGAGATGCAGTGGTGCCTCTTGGACCGCTAACTCTGCTGGTCGGGAAGAACGGCAGCGGGAAGTCGAACGTACTTGATGGACTTGCTGTCTTGGCCGCTATCGCGTCCGGTCAGACGCTGAGGGATGCGCTCGACGGAGGGCGTGAGGGGCCAATCGTTCGCGGCGGTTCCGAGGGGTGTGCGCCGGCAGGAGACGACAGCTTCTCCATCGGTTGCACCACTGATATCAACGGAAAGCGATATCACCTCGATTTGAAGATCGGGGTCTCAGAGTCCGTCCAGATTCTCAGTGAGCATCTTTGGACAAAGCGGACTCATGGGGCGAAGGTGGGAGAGCCGCTTGACCTTCTGAAGACGGAGGCGCCACAGCCGCATTCGGGTGACATCGTCGCAAGGTGGGAGAACGGCAAGCGGGGGCTAAACCCGCCTGTTGTGTTCCGCGCCGCCCAACTGCTCACTTCTCAAGTTGCGACCCGTGTTCCGGCGACATCGGCCGCTGGGCGCGAGGTCCACTTGGTGGCATCGCAGGTCCTGCAGGCCTTGCAGAGCGTGTTTCTTCTGGACCCCGTGCCCCATCAGATGCGCGAGTACGTTCCGGAGAAGGATTCAAAGCTCCGACGCAGCGCCGACAACCTGTCTGCCGTGCTGTCCCGGCTTCTGCAGTCACCCGACACCCGGACTCCGCTGCTGGAGATGACCCGGGCGCTGTCCGAGGCTCAAGTGTCGGATCTGAGCACGGTGACCAGCGACCTTGGCGACGTAATGATCACGGTCGAGGAGAAGTTGGGCTCCAGAATTCAGCCGATGCCGGCTCGGCTGATGAGTGACGGCACACTTCGCTTCTTGGCGATTGCCGCCGCATTGCTCGATGAGCCGAGAGATGAGCTTGACAGCGGTCCGGATGGACGTACTCGACTGCTCGTCGTAGAGGAGTTAGAGAACGGCCTCCACCCATCGCAGGCAGCCCTGCTATTGAGTCGGCTCAAGGCATCGTCCAAGGAGCGACGAGTTCGCACGTTCGCATCAACCCATAGTCCGGCGATCCTCGATGCGTTGACCGGAAGCGATCATCGAAATGTAGTGGTATGCAGCCGCCGACCAGATGGCTGGAGCGCCGTTACGAGGCTCACGGACTTTCCGGACTACTTCGAGGTGGTCGGGCGTGACACTCTGGGCAAGATCGCCATGGAGGATTCGCTACGTCCCAGCGTCAATGAGGGTCGTTCGAAGACACTCGCCGAAGTACTCGGGATCTGAGGCCGTCGAGATGCCGGACGTCAAGGTCGTCATGATTGATACGAGCGTGCTTCTTCGCATCGTTGGAATCGATGGGGAAGCTGAGCTGAAGGAGGTGCTGTCCGAGTTCGAGGCTCGTCGCGCTCTTGGTGAGAGGTTCATCATCCCCGTCACGGCGATCGTGGAGACCGGAAACCGGATTGCGACGTCCTCGGGAGACCGGCGGAAGCACGCAAGCCAACTCGTGAAAATCATCGAAGCAGCACGGTCCAACACTCCGCCATGGATTATTCGAGCAGTGGACTGGAACGAAGAGTTCCTGGACGCCCTGGTCGCTGGTGACTCCACCGGCTCCACGCTCGAAGACCTGATCGGTAGCGGCAGGATGGGGACGGGTGACGTTGCGGTTCTGGTCGAGCGGGACCAGTTTCGGGCTCAGACCGCCTATGCAGCGGTTGAGGTTTGGTCGCTTGACGCAGAGTTGCGTGCGCACGGCTCGGCGAGCTAACTCCTCGAGTGGACGACATGCATAGACATAGATGCGGGGCACTCCGCGTTTGCGATGGCCTGTTCGAGAGGATGCGTGGCCTGTGACCGACGAGCGGTTCGCCGAGAGTCGGCAGTACGAGTGGATGATGCCGCGCCGTTTGGCGGCACCTGGGCAGGTGCGCCCGGTCCTAGTCGAAGTGCTGGGCCTGGTGTCGGTGCTTGATACTGCCGAGTGGTGCTACCGAGTCCGAAGCGCCGGAAGGAGTCTTCCGCCGGATGCGGTCGCTCTCGACTCCTACTCCCGCTGGCTGCGGTTCGCCCATGGATTGGCGGGCTCGATTGGCGAGAGTCTTGTCGTGTGTGCGGGTTGCGAGGTTGAGGCGGCCGCCTTGCGGGCAACAGACGAACCTTGGACGGAGATCGGCGAGCGGTTCTTCTCGATTGCTGCGTCGCAGGAGACGATCGGAGTGGGACACCGACTCATCAACCTGGTCCAACGGGCGTTATCGGCCCGAGGTGACTACAGGGGATTCATGCGCGCAAGCAGCGACCGTGCCTTGTCGACGGGGGCATCGAACGAGGACCCACGAACCGACAGCCGTGCCGCGTGGCTGTCGCTCAACGTCACGACCGCTCAAGCAATGAAGGCTGCGCTTCGCGACGTTCCTCACTTGTCGGTGCACCGCATGCTCGACGAGCTTGTCGACTTGGCGCGCTCGTACGAGTGGCAAGTACTGAACGAGGTTCGCGGAGAGGTTTTTCATCGGTCACGTCCCGAGAGCAGCATCTCGTCGGGCCTGGATGGCGAGTCCGGATATGCGCACGCGATCAAGGACGGTGCTGGCAATCCGATTGGCATTTCGGTAGGTGGCTGGCAGCGCTACGCCGGTGGTGACACAAGATCGCAACTGGAGGCGGCTGCGACGCGGGCAGCGCTCGATCGAGTCGCCGGTGCTGTCAAGATCATCACCACAGCCTTCGTCACCGCAATCGAGCCGCTGAGCTGCGGCCCTCGACGTGCGGAGGTACAACCAAACGGTCGGATCCGCACTTCCCATCAAATCGGACGCCGATGGAGCGAAGGGGACTGTCGGTGTTGCGCTCCGTCGACTTAGGGCCCCAACGCTCGCGTTGAACGTCGCGGCAGCCTCCAGAAGATGGTGTCCACGGTCCGCAAGGCCGACCCGTCGACTGAGTTCTTCGGTCAGGAGGGATGGGTTCCTCAATGCAGCCTCTTTCGCAGTCGTGCGTCGCAGGAGCGCTGCGCCGAGGGCAGCCCTTTGGACCTTGGCGGCCATGGGCGAATCACGCATTAGACCGCTCTGTGTCGCGGAGGCGCGAGACAGAGCTGGACGGGCCGGCGATCGAAGTCGCGAGTGTCGATCGGCTGTTCGCGCCCCAGGGGGTGCACCCCAGATCGTCCGAGACATTGGTCATGCCGATCGATCGCGTCACGCATGTTCGCACCCACTCCAAAGCTGGGGGCACAGGCACCGGTTTGGCCATCCAGACCTCGTCGGGATTTCACCGCGGTTGCTTCCTCGCGTCCAGTTGTAGGGCATGAGGAATGCAGCGACGAATGACGACAGTCCGCTCCGCTTCGAGCTCGAAGGCGGCGACGACCAGATCCTGTTGACGATCGAGGAGGCGGCGAAGCTGCTCCGGATCGGCAGGACGACGATGTACGAGCTGATGTGGGCTCGCAAGATCGAGCCGGTGCGTATCGGCCGCCGGATCCGGTTCACGCGTACGTCGCTCGAGCGCTTCGTAGCGGAGTCCTCGCGCCGGCGTCGCTGAGAAATCGCGAGATGTTTTCACCGCGAGGGCTTTGGCGCGTCCAGTTGTACGGGTGACGGTCCGCTGCGTTGCACGCTTGAGGCTTCGCAGTTGGTCGTTTGGATCATGGAGGGCAGTGAAGTGTTCAGAGTCAATCAAGACCAATTGTCAACATCATGGGAAGTCTCTACGTTGCGTCGAACCACAGCAGCTCGGCGGGGGCACATGGTCAACTCGGCAGACAACTCGGCCACATCACGGACGGCGTTCCGCCGTGCGGTGGTGTGTGCGTTCGGGGTGAGCTTGCTCGCGGCCTCGTGCTCGTCGTCGAGTGAGGACGCTGCGCCGACGACCGAACCGACGAACATCAGTGTGCCGGCCACGACCGAACAGGTCGTACCGACGACGGCTGAGGCGACGACGAGCACCGCAGCTCCAACGACGACTGCCGCTGCAACCTCGACAACGGTCGATCCGGCCGCTGTCGCCGATGCCGCCATCCGTGAGGCCGTTGCACTTGCACAGACCTCGTTCAGTGACTGCCTCGTGGCGCTGCCGGCCTGCGATCCGACCTCGCTCGAGGTTGCCCGTGCCGGCGATCTGCTTGCTCGCAACACCGCGCTGATCGATGAGTGGAACTCGCTCGGCTATACGGTGAGAGACCGCGATCAGTTCCGGTACGTCGTCGAGTCAGTGGCCGTCGACGCGTCACTTGCGGCGGCCGTTGTGACGGTGTGCATCGCCGATGGCAGTCGGCTAGTGCTTCCGAACGCTGCGCCCGACGGTGGCGACGTGGTGATCGACGACGAGTACACGTCGGGTCGGTCGGAGTGGGACATGCGGTTTGACGCTGATGGTGTCTGGCGGTTGTACGGCTCGACACCGATCGGTGACGCTGCGACGGAGGACGTGTGCGGCGCGGCCTGATCCTCGTCGCTGCTCT
>CAUJET010000063.1 GCA_963169665.1 Actinomycetota bacterium
GTCGGCCAGCGGCGGATCGCAGGCTCGCCCGTACGGGCGTTGAGGCCGACCGGGGGAAGGGTGGGTGTCAATGTGTGCCGCAGCGCCGGAGTTGTTCGCCCAGGCTTGACACCCGCCCGCCGGTCGGCCGACCCACTGCACCCGCCCGGAGGGCGGCCACGTCACCCCGGCCGTGCCGGCCGTCGCGAACCCGTGAGCGTCGACGCGGGTTCGAGACGGCTGGTTGCTCAGACCGGGAGTCCGGCGATCGCGTTGGCGAGGCAGCGCGGGAGTCGGGCGGCGAGCAGTCCGGCGTCGATCGCTCGGGCGATCGCCGGGTCGTAGGGCACGCTGGTGACTGGCAAGGCGAGGGCGAGGCTCACGTCGCGTTCGGTCAGGCAGCGTTGATGCTCGGAGATCAACACGACGTGATCGGGGACGAACGGCACGCCGATCGCGCGTCGCAACGCCAGGTAGCACGGTCGTGTCACCAGTAGGCGTTGTGGGCGCAGTGGGTCGAATCGGTGCAACACGTCGTGATCGGTGCCGGTGTCGACGATCACCCGATGTCCTGCCGCGGTCAGTCTTTCGAGCTCGGTGGTCGCGTCGCTGTCGATCTGGTCGCCTGCGATGGTGGCGACGCGAAGGTGACGGCATGGTTCGACGGCATTCGCCATCGCCTCGGTGAACGTGCCGGCCGGTGCCGGGTCCGAGACACCCAGGGTCGGCGCGGCATCACCGCGCGTGTCGAGGAGCAACGTCGGTTGGTTGTTCTGTGCGGCGAGAACGGACAGCACGGCGGCGATGGTGGTGCATCCCTGTCCACCCTTCGCGCTGGCGCACACCGTGATCCGACCAGCCTGGGCGGTCATGCCGCGTGCCCGTCGACGCGGGCGACCTGATAGGGACATGTCGCGGCGAGGTAGGCGGGCATGCGCTCGATGTTGCGGGCGGCGAGTGCTGGGACGCGGGTGCGGATCTCGGTCCGGCCGCCGACAGTGCGGATCATCCCGAACCGTTCCAAGCGGGCGAGCGAGGCGCGCATCTGCGACGCGCCGACGCCGAACGTGGCGGCGAGATCCTCGATCGACCAGACACGACCGGTGCCTGTCGTCAAGCATCGTGACAGACGATGCAACACGAGGCTTGAGGTGGGGCCGAGGAACGGCGGAAGATAGTTCAGCGCGTCGTCGGTGTCGGTCTGCAGCCCGTTGGCGGCAAGTGGGTCGTCCCACACAGCGAGCTGCAAGGTGGGGGTGTCGTTGGTCATGTCGGTCTCCGTTCAGGCGGTGTGCGGGTGGCCTGGTCGGATCGGGCGACTTCCCCAAGTTCCGATCCGACCAGGCTCGCCCGTACGGGCGTTGAGGCCGACCGGACGAAGGGCGGCTGTCAACGCGCCGCGCAACCTCGGACCCGTGCTGACAGATTGACAGCCGCCCGCCGGTCGGCCGACCCACGGCACCCGCCCGAAGGGAGGCCACGTCACGCCGGCCCGTCACACGGACCTGCCCCGCGGGGTGGCCAGGTGGGGCAACTTGAGGCTGCGGTTGACCGCAAGTGGAGCTGCCTGTCAAGTGGGGTGCAGAGGACGAGTACATGGGTCGCCCAAAGGCTTGGCTGACAGCGTCCGAGACATCTCGGTTCATCCGGTGTGGGTGCGCCTGCTCGTCGAGTACATCGCCGGCCGCTCGGCAGGTCTACTCGTGGCGACACGGACCGGTAAGCCGATCGCTCTGTCGAACCTGGCACGGTCGTACCGCAACGCCGGTGCTGTTGTCGATATGGCTCCGGGTGGTCGGCACCTGTACGCCCTGCGTCACGCCTACCGCTCGATGGGAGCGTCGGCTGGCGTGCCGCCGGTCGAAATGGCTCGCCGGATGGGGCACAGCGAGACTGTGTTCCGGGACATCTACCGCCACGTTCTCCCGAAGGACGTCACAGACACCAATGCGTTGATGAACGACCTGTTCGAGTGACAGCCCGGACCCGCCGGTCGCCGCCGGGCGGGCCGACACCCTCGGCGTAGGGTGTCGACCCGCGGACACGGACTACGCACGTGGGACAGCGAAGACGCGGCCTTCGCATCGGCTGCGCTTTCGACCGGCGATTGACGAATCTGCACCGCGAGTCACGGGCGAGAACTCCACTTCTGCAACACCAAGCCCGCTGCGGGCAAGTACGTGTCGTGCATGCGCGGCAGAGAATGCAGGAGACTCCACCCATGGTCAGGTTCGACGCAGAATCGATGCGATCGATGTACGACGACCATTCGGGGAGCCTCTTCGCATACTTCGCGCGCCGCGTCGGACGTGAGCTCGCCGAGGATCTGTTGGCCGAGACGTTTCGTGCAGCGATCGCCTCGTACTCGACGTTCGACCAGTCGCGTGGGAGCCAGAGAGCCTGGCTGTTCGGCATCGCGACGAATCTGCTTCGCCGACACTGGCGCACCGAGCGCCGGCGGCTGCTCGCTCTGGAGCGTTCGGCGTCGATCAGAGCAGACGACATCGACCCGCTGATTGGGCTGGCGGAGGGCGTCGCCAACCGCATCGACGCGGAGAACGACGTCGCACGTCTGCTCAGAGCAGTGGTCGATCTGCGTGCCGAGGATCGGGATCTCCTGTTCCTGTCTGGTTGGGAACGCCTGAACAGCACCGAGATCGGGCAAGCCCTCGAGATTGCTCCTGCCACTGTGCGGTCGCGCCTGCACCGGATCCGAGGAGACCTTCGAAGGTCCATCGACTCCCCCACATCATCAGAATCGCAAGAAGGAGCAACACCATGGATGTACTGAAGCGCTTTGATCGACTTCGCCCCGACGACGAGTACCTTGACCCGGCAACACGGGATCGAGTCTGGTCCCAGATCAGCGGGGCAGGATCAGGCAACGCCGACTCGTACGAGAGTACGCGAGACGTCCTCGACGAGGACCGCCATCTGCAACCACCGCTCGTGGCGATTCACCCCACCGAGCAGCCCCAGCGCCATCGTCGCGCTCTTGTCGGCGCGGCCGCGGTTGTGGCGATCGGTCTCGGTGGACTCGTGACTCTTCAGGTCAGTCGAAGCAGTGAGCAAACCCCCGCTGGTGCAGCAACTGACCAATCATCGTCATCGGTCGATTCACAGGGTGGATCCGTTCCCGTCGCGACCGGGGAGCCGCCGGTGCTGGTTGGGATGAGCTTGCCCTCGCTTCCCGATGGGCTCGTGCTCCTTCAACCACCACTTCCGCCGTCGGTGAGGAGCGAACCGTCGGGGTTCCAAGTCCGCGTGTTTGGCGCACTCGCAGACCCGCAGGACCCGACCCTGATGATTCGTGTCGAGTACGCCGAAAGCCAGTCGATGGCGATTCCTTGCCACAGTTTTCTTTCGCTTCCAATGCCGGACGGGGCGGTCGAGTACAGCGCCGATGAGTGGACGGACGCGGCTACTCCCATCGCTGGCTCAACACCGTTTGCGGTGGCTGCCACCACCGGCTCGTTCTGTTCCGATCCGAGCGGTCTGCTCCAGGCGGGATGGTTCACCGAGAACATCGGAGTGAGCCTCTCAGCCGGAACTGGCGTGTCCCCCACGGAACTCGTGCAGTTCGCACAATCACTCAAGTCGGTGCCGCTGGCCGAACGGCTAAAGGGGCGGCCTTCCGTCGATCTCGTCTCCGACCCGCTTCCTGCCGGGCGAACGGTGCTCGTCGGTGAGGACGTCCCGTTCACCCAGCAGGTCACCGAGACCTCGTGGGTGGCAACTGTTGGTGGCGTCGATGGTATTGCGGGCCAGCTGAACGTTCAGACTTGGCAAGGGGCTGACGAGCAGGGGGTGTACGCCAAGAACGCACCGATTCAGGCTCAACGAATCACGATTCGCGGCCACGACGGGTACGTATACGCATCGAAGCAGCGAAGCGTCAACGGCCCTATGGAGGTCGAGATCTGGTGGACCGAGGCCCCCGGCCTCGTGGTCTCCGTACGATCGACGGAGCTCTTCGACATCAACGAGCTCACCACGATCATCGAGCAGATGATCCCCGTCGATGCCGCGGCCTACAACACTTTCATCGGAGCCCCAGCCAACTCCTGATCCTCGCCGGCGGGCCAGCCACGGGTGTGGAGCGGCGGGCTCCACCTCACCGCCCGGAGGGTCTGTTCGAGTGACAGCCCGCGCCCGCCGGGCACCATCCAACCCGGTCGGCACCCCTCGCGTGAGGTGCCGGCCACTGCTCACGGACTGCACCCGGAGCCCTTGGAGAGCGCAGCCGGCGCATCGGCTGCGCTCTCGGCGTTGACGAGAGATGCCCGCCCCCAGCGTGACGGTGGGGACGGGCTCTACGAGGTTCGCTTGCTGTGGTGAGCGCCGCGCGGACAACCCCGCGGCGACGCTCGCTGCTCAGTTCCCGGCACTCGTCTTCACGCTCACGTATGACGAGTCCGGATACGGCTTCGGAGGCACAGCCGTGTGGTCCGGCGGCGTGCTCCGATGCGACACCTACTCGATGCTGTACGACCGCCAAATCCTGACTGTCGTCGACGGTGCCACCGTCACTGAGGACTTCTGAACTCACGCCACGAGGCCGCACCGGGCGAAGGCGCCGTAAGGCCATTGACACCGGTCCGGCCGAGGCGGCACCACACCGGTGCCGGCGTTGTTGCCCGGCCTCCTGTCCGACCACTCGGTGGTCGATGAATCGCGGAAGATCAGATGGCTGCTTCAGGCGGCGTCGTCCCGTCCGAGATAGATCGGCACGCGACGGTCATCGGCGTCGAACACCGCGACGAGCTCGAGGCGTGCACCGAGCGCATCGAGGTACTGGCGCAGCGTCGACACGCGCACATCGTCGGAGTGCTCGAGCTTGGAGATCGCCCCCTGGGTGACGTCGAGCCGGCCGGCGAGTTCGGCCTGGCTGATCGCCTCGCCATGACGAAGCTCGTACAGGCGGATCTCTTCGAGGGTCTCTTCGCGCAGTCCCGCGAGCCGTTCCGTCGCGCCGGGCTCGGCGACCACTCCGTCGCGGAGTTGAGAGAACTTGGTTCGTGCCATCAGATCAATCCTTCCTCGTCGAGCTCCCGCAGGTACTCGTCATACAGGTCATCCGCGAGTGGGACCGCCCACGCGTACCAGTCGTTCCACTCGCCGCTCTTGTCGCCACCGAGCAGCAGGATCGCGTGGCGGCGCGGGTCGAACGAGAACAGCACCCGCAACGCCCCACCCTTGGCCGCCCGCAGTTCCTTCATCGACTGATGACGTGAACTGTGGATCCGGTCCACGACCGGCCGACCGAGATCCGGACCCCGTTCCGCGAGCAGGTCGACCCGATCCGTCACGGCTTCTCGTTGTGCGTCGGACAGCGTCGATCACCAGTCGACGAACTGATCGGTGACCTCGACCTCCGACGCCCGCCCAGTATGAGTCATCACTCATGATGAGTCAAGACTCATATGACTTCGAACGCACACCGATCGGTAAGCGTCAGGATGGAACCGTCGTCGTCTGTGCGGGATCGTTGCTGTCGGGCGGAGAGAAGCCGGTCATCCCCACGGTCAACGAGCTCTGTCCGCTGTAGAGGTCGATGGTCACGATGACACCCGTTGGTCCGCAAGTGAAGGGAACCTGCTCAAGGGGAGCGCCGAGGTTGTTGACGAGTTCGGTGGGCTCGGTGCACGGGGAGAGCTGAATGAGGTCCTCTCGGACGGGCTGGCCGTCGAAGGTGGTGACGGTGATCAGGATGGTGCCATCGTTGGTTTCGGTGTTGAAGCCCCCGGAGACGGTGTAGGTGAGGGTGGCGCTGGAGCGGACGATGCCGTTGGTGGCCTCGAAGCTCCAGGCCGGCTTCGATACCCCGGTGGCAAGCATGACGTCCGGGGGAGGGGTCGTGGCTGGGGTCGTCACGGTGGACGTACAGGGGATGATCACCGTTGCGCCACCGAGGAAGTTGGCGTGAAGGTCTGGATTGGCTCGCTCGAGGTCGTCGAGGGTGACGCCGTAGCGTTCGGCGACGTTCGATTCGGAGTCGCCAATCTGCACGATGCGAGTCGCACATCCAGGTTCCGGCGTCGGGGCCGGTTGCCAAGATGCGAACAACGGCTCGATGGTGGCGAGGATCTGCTGCATCGAGTTCGCGTCGAGGGGTGCTTGCTTGTCGGTGACGGGAGTGCTGGCGACGATGACCTGCCACCCGTTGACCCAACGAAGCCCGGTCGTCGCGGTGGCGCCCGGGTTCGTGATGCCGTCGGGGAGCGATCGTGCGGACCGGACGGCGCTGACCGTGACGAAGGTGGTGTCATTGCTGTACATGAGCGCGAAGTCCGCCCCGCCGAGGATCCGATTGCCGGCCACAGCGCCCAACATCGGAGCAAGGGCTGCGTCGATGCCGTAGCGAAGTGCGGCCGAGTCGACGTCCGGGTAGGCGGCGTCGAGGATCGCAGCGCGGGTGTCGGCGGTGAAGCCAGCGGCAACCTGGGCGATCACGCCCGGCAGCAGGCTGCGAGCGTCCTCCACCGCTGCGATCTGGTCGGCCCCAGGAACCATCGCGTCGTTGTAGTTGTAGACGACTTCGCCCATCACGCGGTCGCCTTCGGGGGTGAAGGCAGAGTTCTCGTCGGACGGGATGCCCTTCGCGGCACCCTCCGAGTTGCCGAGGTCGACGACAACGCTCAGCCTGATGCCCTGATCGTTGTATGCAACGGCCTCGAGTGGGCTGCGGGCGCCGAGCATGGCGGTGAACCCATCCGGCAACGCCTCGTCGAGCAGATCGCGGAACGTCACTGGCCATTGCTCCATCGCAGTGCTGACCCCCGCCGAGGTCGGCGGAGTTGTCTCCGATGGCGGGCTTCCCTGCGCATCGGGCTGCCCGTCGCGCACGACTACCGCGCCTGCGATCGCCACCAGCCCAGCGGCCGCAACGCCGAGAGCGACCAGGCTGATCGGGCGTCGGGTCCGTGATCTCGAGGCGCCGGTCAGAGTCACCTTCGTATCGGTGGCGGCAACGGTCGCGGCATCGCCGAGGTCTTCGAGCAACGATCGCAGTTCTGCTGCGATCTCGTCATCGGTCATGGTCATTGGAGGCTCCTTCGCAGCCGAAAGCGGGCCGAGCTCAGAAGGCGCTCGGTCGAACGTTGTGACATGTCGAGCGTCGCTGCAGTCTCGGCAGCGGACATCTCGAACCAGTAGGTGAGGAAGACGACTGCTCGCTGTTGGACTGACAGCGCGGCGAGTGCGTCTGCCATCTCCACCCGCAATGCGTCGGGCTCGCTGTGCTCGGTGCGGGCAACAGCCAGCTCCCGCGCAAGCCGCCTGCGCGACGTGCGACCGCTCTGCCTGGCCTCGTTCAACACCGCCCGATACAGGTAGGCCCTGTGCTCGACCACCGTCGGCCAATGCCGCGAGGACAACGCCCGCAAGAATGCCGATGACACGACGTCGTCGGCATCACTAGGCCCCACCAACGCCGCGGCAAAACGCAGCAACTCGGGCGAGTACTTGAGGTACAGCTCCTCGTCCAAGTCTTCCATCACCCCCATCAGATGCCACCGAACAGCCTGCCCCGCCAAAGATCAGCGTCAGGTCAGCGTATGGATGCCGCCGAGGTCGCAGCCGAGCGACACGAGTTCCCGCTGTGCGGTGCGCACGACCACAGCGCGGCAGCTGTCAGACGGGCAGAGAGTGCGACGCGACTCAAACCTTCACGTCGAGGCTGTTGGCCAGCGTGTCCGACGCACGCAGGTCGGGCATGGCCGAGATGACCTGCCGCTGTGCGTGCATCGACGCTGTTCAGCAACATGGCCGTCGCAGCGAAGTGGCGCGGATCATGCAACCTGACCTTCGCAATGCCCAGCCGATCGACGGGACGCGCGAATGCGAGCGTCACCTAGTCCGGCCGCACGGCGCCCCTCCCGTCCGAGTCGTGACTGAAGCCAGGGCCTCACCGAGGATCTCGCACAGCTGTCAATGTGGGTTGAGAAACCGCAGCTCGTACGTCGGCGCGCCCGGTGACACCTGCAGCAACGGGTCCACGTAGCCCCTCATCGAATCTGCGTTGACACCCTTGACCTGACAGCTCGGACCTCGGAAAGGTTCCATCTTCGCTGACAGTGCAGCCTCGTTCGCCGGTACTCACCAGCGACTGATGGTCAGATGAGTCCGCCGCCAGCGTCGACGACGTGTTCGTTGGCATCGATGGCGGTGAACAGCACCCAATCGATGTTCTGGTCGGGAAAGCGGTCGGTCTCACCGTTTGGAACAGCGAGGTTGATGGCCGTCCCGGTGGTGGTGTCGGCGGTGAGTTCCCAGACGTCGTCGCCCTTCTTGAAGCGGACCTGGATCCTGGTCGCGGATGCGGGTACCCCGTCGATCAGAGTGAGGGTCGCCCCGCCACCGGCGCGGTTGGTTTCAAAGCTGGTGCTGCCCGTGATGCCGGTGACGCCGATGATCTCGTCGCGCTCGCTGACCTTGACATCGAGACGTAGCGGTGTGGGGACGGCGGGTGGGTTCACCGTGACGATCACGGTGCCGGTGTCGGGTGTGGGGGCGGCGGCGATGCTGCACTCCTGCCCGATGACAGGTAGGGCGATGGCTCCGATCGCTACGTCGACGGCTGTCGGACCGGACCGTTGCGAGAAGATGAATCCAGGGGCCGCGAGGTTCTGATCGGAGGCGGGTCCGCCTCGGTAGAGCGTGCCGGTGCCGACTGTGTCGGTCCCGGGTGGGCATGCCGGTGTGAGGCCGGATCCTGCGATCGTCGTGGCGGGTGCGGTGTCGATGACGACCTCACCGGGGGCAGTGCTCTCGTTCGTCGCTTCGGTGTCGACCGGTGACACGGAGTTCGCCGGCGTGACCGGGGGTGTGTCCCGTGTGGCGACAATGGCCGCGAGGCCGCCGATCATCACGACGGCCGAGGCGCCGACGAGCACGCGGGATCGGTTCGACGACCGCCCGGGCTCGACTGGTTGCCAGTCGAGCTCGACGAGATCGGTCCCCGTGCGCGGCTGGTCCGTCGATGCAAGCGCTGTCCGCTCGGCGATGGCTTCGTCGAGGGTGGGTCGGTAGCGGGCGAGGCGGTCCTCGAGGACGGGTGTGGTGCGGCTCATGGTGTGTTCCCTTTCGACAGAGAGGTTCGGAGGTGGCGCAGCCCGCGCCGCAGGTGTGACCGGACCGTGACCGCAGGGGTGCCGGTGATCCGGCCGACCTCGATGGGGGTCCAGCCGTACACGTGCACCATCAACACGGCGAGGCGTTGCTGGTCCGGCAACGAGAGCAGCGCGACGGCGAGATCCCCGTCGATCGATGACCCCGAGTCCGCCCCGGCATTTGACTCCGGCGGGAAGGTCACCGGTCGCCCGCGGGCGATCGTTCGGCGCGCCTGTGTCTGCGCGACTCGGTACAGGTAGCCGGCCGGGTTCGACATCCCCCGCAGCCGAGCCCAGTGCTCCCACGCCCACGCCAGCGCGGAGTCCGTTGACTCACACCCGATGTCCACCCCGTACTGCGAGCTCATCACCCGCCGCAAGCGCTCACCGTCGGCGCGCACAAACTCTTCGAAACCTTGGTCGGTCACTCTCGACTGCACAGCCACACCGGGTAAAGCATCGGCACCACCTCAGCGTTGCAGTCCGACCTGCGGAGATTGTGCGGCGTGCGCCGCCTGGCTCACGGGTCGATCGAGTAGATGAGGTCTTGGAGTTGGTCCACTGTCGGGAGCGGGCCGCCGGCCGTGTCGACAAACTCCACCGAGAAGATCCATCCGCCGTTCGAATGGTTCTCGACGCGGATCAGGGTGCTCGTCTGCTCGACCACCGTGACGGGCGTGCGGCTGTGACTCTCCGGCTGCAGCATGGTGCCTGGCGTCATCACGATCGTGATGGTCCGCTCATCAGGGCGTGAAGGGTCGCCGGCCGAGACCGTTGTGACTCCACCGCCGTCAATCGCGTACTCGTGGTTCGGGAAGCCGAGCGCAGCAAGGCTCTCCTCGCCGTAGCTGACGCGATATGCGACCTCCCCGTAGAGGTCTGCCATGGGACCCTCTGGAACTGGGGTTGGGACGGTCGGCACTGATGTGTCGGGCGTCGACGTCGCTAGAGCGGCCGGAACGCTCGTCGGCGACGCCGACGCGGGCGTCTGGCGAGTATCGCGGCTGTTCACCAGGGCCACTCCCCCGACGCCGACCACCGCGAGTGCTGCGGCGGCGACCATGAGGTACGGGCGGCCTGCTCGTGATGGATTCTCGACAACGCCGACCGTTCGGATCGGTTGGTCGTCCCGCTTGGGAGCGGTCGAGATGATGTCGGTGAGAACGCTACGCACAGCGCGGTCGAGTTGAGCATTCATCGGAGTGCCTTTCTGAGGTTGAAGCGGGCGCGGACGAGGTGACGGCGAACTGTGCCTGGTGCGACCTGTAGGAGTTCCGCGATCGAACGCTCGGGCAGGTCCTCCCAGTAGGCGAAGTAGACGACGGCGCGTTGTTGCACGCTGAGGCCGGCAACGGCACGACGGACATCGATGAAGGTGTCCGGCGCAGCAGTGCTCGTCGGCCCGATCGCGGCGAGATCGCGTGCCCAGCGACGCTCTCGTGCGCGTCGCAGATCGTGTGCATGATTGACGACAGCGCGGAACAAGTAGGCACGCTGGTTGGTGACGCCAGTCGCGTCCATCGAGTCGAAGCTCTTGAGAAACGCCTCGACGACGATGTCGTGTGCATCGGTCGGCCCGACCAACACGGTTGCGAAACGGAGCAACTCGTCGGCATGGGAGCGCCAGAGCTCGCCAGCCGAAGATGTGGCGGTGGTGTCGTCGATCTCGAACATTCAACTGTGAGACGCCGCCGCTTGGCTGCGCGCGTGACACCGCTCTCCGAACAACTCGATGAATCGCACAGACCGCAGGGCCCTGCACCGCCGGGCGGAATCTCGCGGTTGGTATGGGACGCGACTCGTTTTTGTGCACCGAGTCGCGTGAATTCATCGGCGGTGGTGTCTTCACTACGAGATGACACTCATGAACCCTTTCTCCATCACCGATGCGGATCCCGATCCCGAGCAGGAACCAACTGAGCTGGCGTGGCGGACGTATGGCCCGCCGGCGCTGCGATTCGCGACCGTGCTCGTCGGCCCCGACGATGCCCACGACATCGCGACGAGCGCGTTTTTGCGGGTGCTGAACTCCACCGGTTGGGTCGGTCTCGATCAGCCCCAGAGCTACTTGTTCCGCGCCGTGAGCAGCGAAGCACACAACCACAAACGACAACGATCTCGACGATGGCGTCGCGATCTGCACGCGATCACCGCTCACGACGCCATCGACAACCCCGTCGACCTCGACGTCATCCGGGCCCTGGCCAAGTTGACCATCGCCCAACGCTCGGTGGTGTTTCTCACTTACTGGAACGACATGACCGAAGCCGCGGTCGCTGACACCCTCGGCCTGTCGACCGGCACCGTTCACCGAACCCTCGTCCGCGCACGCATCCAACTCCGAAAGGCACTCTCATGAATGCAACCGAACAGCGCCAGATCAAGTCAGCGCTCGATCGAATCGTGGAGCGCACCCCTGATCTCGGGCCGACACCTGACGACTTGCTGCTCCGCCAACCCGAACCTCGATCGAACTGGCGGCCTTTGATTGCCGTCGCCGCAGCAACCGTCGCCCTCCTCGGGGTCGGCACGCTCGCCGCCAATCGACATGCACCCGCTGACAACGCGGTTGCACCGGCAACACAGCCCGAGCAAACGGAGTCATCGCAAGCCGTCCCGGATGTTGCGGCCACGGAGACTGCCCTTCTCGCCCCGGCAGCGCTGCCGGACGGGTACGTCCTCTACACCGGGTCGAGCCGCGTCGACGCCAACCCCATAGAGGGCAACGTCGACCACATCTTCGGACCGCCCAACGCACGCCCAGATCAGATCGTCGAGGTCGGCGCAGGCACCAACGTCGAAGGCATTCCGTGCGGATCCGCGGCGGCCCCGATCACCATCTCAAGCGAACCGCAGTTCTGCACCGACAGACCCGTCGCCGCAAAGCAACTCCGCTGGAACATAGGCGACGTGGCAATCGTGATCTGGGGAGGCTCTTCGGTCGCCGACGAGACACTTCTCGAGCTCGCCGCAGCCGTCTCCATCAATCCAGCAGCCACTCCCGATACGCAACCTCCATCTGACGACACGAACCAACGCGCTGCCGGCGGAGATTGGCTCGACGACAGCCAGCTCATCATCAATCCCCTCCCCGACCCGACCTGGATCCGCCTCGGCCACCAAGACCCCGAGACACTCACCAGTGACAGCTACCTGATCGGCTCTGCAACCGAATGGGACGCACCGTTGTTCCTCGTCGACGTCTACACCAACACGAACGGCACCGACATCTGGTCAGTGATGGACAAGCGGCACAACAGCGTCGAAATCGACCTGCGCGGGACGACCGCCTACCTCGACGACAACGACGACCACAACCCGTTCCTCGTCTGGCAAGAGCAACCGGGGATCATCATCCGAATCCAGAACAGCGGAGGTACCGCCGATGCCATCGTCGCCTTCGCGGAAAGCTTGACGCCCCTGAACGCCGAGGGACGAGCAGCCTTTCTCGCAACCGCCCAGACACCACCGCCAGCACCGCCCACACCCAGCGAGGGCGTCGGCACCACAATCCCCGCACCCGAGGACTGAGTCTTCGGCGACGCTCTTTGCCGATCGATCCGAGCGGGTCGGCCAACTCGCTCGGATCGACTGGGCGGCAGCCGTTACAGCACGGTTGCGAATCGCAAGGTCGGATTCTGAGCCCCATTGCCCGCGAGGACGCCGGCGACCGTTCGCTCGGTGGCGCTTCGGGCTGGTGTCGAAGTGGTCGATACCGTTGGATGAGCTACATCGTGCAACGCCAGGAACGCTTCTACGTCGTCGCCTACAACGGCCTCGCGGCGAGATCGTGTGCCCAGCGACGCTCTCGTGCACAT
>CAUJET010000064.1 GCA_963169665.1 Actinomycetota bacterium
GCACCCGACGCCACCGCACCGGGAGCACACGCGTGACCGTCCACGTCGAACTCGGCGACCACGAGATCGTGGTGACCGTCGACGACCTGCGGGTGCCGCTCCCCGTCGGAGTGCTCACGCTGTCCGCCGACCTGACGACCGATCCCCCGCGACCCGAGGATCTCACCAACGCGATCGGCCTCGTCGCCGACCATCTCGACGACGTCGTCCGCGATCGGCCGGACCTCATCGGCGCAGCGCTCACGATCAGCGGCCCGGAGGCGGCGGCCATGGTGGCCGTCGAGGTGGGAGGCACGGCAGCGCTGCCGTTCGAGCTCGACCGGGCGGCTGCCGAGGACGTGTTCCGCACGATCGTCACGGAGGATCGCGGCGCCCGCGCGCACAACCCCGGGCTCGATGTCCTGCTCGTCGATCGCATCGTGGCAGGCTGCTGCGCCGTGGTGGCAGTGATGCGCAAGCTGCAGGTCGACGCCGTGACGGTGCTGCCGTGACCGGATCGGGCGCGTTCGGGCATCCCTCGATGCCGGCGGTGAGCGGCCTGCGGCTGTACGGCAAGCGCGTGATGATGCGCCCGCTCACCCCGTCGGACTTCCCCGTGTGGTCGGAGGTGCGTGTGCGCAACGAGCAGTGGCTCGTGCCGTGGGAACCACTGCGCTCCAGCCGCGTGGCCGATCCCACTCGGTCGCGCGATGCGTTCAGCTCACGCTGCGCCGCACGCGATCGTGAACGCCAGGCCGGCACCGCCTACGGGTTCGCGCTGTTCGTCGACAACGTGTTCGCCGGCGAGGTGAACCTGAACAACATCGTCCGCGGCGCGCTCCAGTCGGGCACGGTCGGCTACTGGATCGACCGCGACCGAGCCGGGCACAGCTACGTGGCCGAGGGCGTCGCGGTCCTCGCTCGGTTCGCGTTCGAGGAACTGCACCTGCACCGGCTGGAGATCTGCATCGTGCCGCGCAATGCCAACAGCCGCCGCGTGATGGAGAAGCTGCAGTTCCGCGAGGAAGGTGTCGCGTTGCGATACCTGGAGATCAACGGCACGTGGGAGGACCACATGCGCTTCGGCATCACCGCCGAGGAGTGGGTGAAGCGCCGGTCGGAACTGACCGACGCCTGGATCTCCTGATCGGGAGATCCGGCGTCGAGCAGTTCGATCAGTTCGGTCGAATTCGACCCGCTCGGATCAGGTGCGAGCGAGCGGCGGCTACTCGCCGGCGAGGCGGAAGGCCTGGGCCTTCGCCCGGCGCACCGACGTGCGGCGCTTCCACATCTTCATCTTCCAGTGCCGTTGGCCACCGGTGCGGCCGGCCTGGGCCTTGGCCCGCTCGGCATCGTGGTGGTGACCGGGCACCCACGCTCGACCCGGCTCGTGGACGTCCTCGGGTTCGAACCCGGAACTGACCTGTGTGGCCAGGGCGTGCAGCTCGCTGTTGATGCGATGCCGCTCGTTGTGGGCATGTGCCCGCAGGTCCATTTTCGGTGGCGGTGCCACGTCCTGGCTGCGATGGCGCTGGCTCATCAGTACCTCCGTTGTATCTCGGAATGTACGGGTGGAAGAGCTTCCCGTGAGTCGAGAGTAGACCTCGCTGCGCGATCTGGGAAGGCCTGGCTCGTAACAGTTCTGCGCGCTTTGCCCACACGCAGCGTGAGCGTCTTGAGACCCTCGTGACGCGTGTTCCGATGCCCGTGCCGGCGCCCGTTCCGATGCCCGTTCGAGGCCCGCGCCGGCGACGCGCTACTTGGAGGAGATCTTCTGCTGGAGTGCTGCGAGGCGCTCCGCGAACCACGGCTGGCGGGTGCTCCAGACCTGCGGGTCGAGCTCGCGCTTCACCGCCGCAGGATGGGTGTCGACGTCGGCCATCGCCTGGATCGTCTTCTTCACCTCGATCACCAGCTCGCGGGGCGCGAGTGCGGCGCGGGCGGCCATCGCACCCGCCGCGGCGAGCAGCTGGTCGTCGTCGACACATCGGTGCACCAGCCCGACGCGCTCGGCCTCCGCGCCGTCCATCACCTCGCCGAACACCACGCCGGCAAAGGTCGCCTGCGGGCCGACGATGCGCCGCAACATCCACGTGTGACCGCCGCCGGGATGGATGCCGATCTGCAGGAAGCGGGTGTCGAACTTGGCGCGCCGTGCCGCGATGCGGAGGTCGCAGCCGAGCGCGAGGTTCATGCCCGCACCGACCGCCGCACCGTTGACGGCCGCGATCGTCGGCAGCTCGCTGCGGGCGATGCGCAGGAACCCCTCGTAGATCGAGCCCAGGCTCTCCTCGGTCGCCTCGGCGAGGTTGCCGAGGTTGGCTCCCGCACAGAACGCCGGGGCGGCACCGGTGACGACGATGGCCCCGACGCGGGGGTCGGCCTCGATCGTGTCCATCGCGGCGACGATCTCGGCGACGAGCGGCGCGGTGAGGGTGTTGCGCTCACCGGGGTTGTTGAGCGTGAGGACCGCGTAGGCACTCCCCTGCGCGTCGGCGGGGGCGGCGGGGTCGGCCGGGATGATGTCGGTGAGCACGAGGGACATGGCGTCGATTGTGGCACGGCGATCACCGGCCGCCCGCCCTCGCTGCCGGGTGCCTGCTGCTGCCGGCGAGGGTTCGGCTCCCGACTGGCTAGCGTCGGACCCGCATGCTCGACCACGTCTTCACCGATGCCATCGGCGCGCTGCGCGACGCCTTCGAGGCCGCCTTCCTCGAGCGCCAGGCGTTCGACGAGCACTTCCAGGTCGACGTGCTGCTCGGCGACCTCAGCTGGGAGACCAGCTACGGCCTGCCCGGCGAGGGCCAACCGCCGCGGGTGGTCGCCCACGTGAACTTCGACTGGCCGACGTGGAGCCAGACCTCGTACCGCCGCTGGTACGTCGACGAGGTGCTCGATCAGCTACCGGCGATCGAGATGGAGATCGTGTTCCGCGTGCAGCGGCTCCGCCAGCAACCCGACCGGTCGATCGTCGATCCGGTCGCGGTGGAGACGAGCCCGCTCATCGGCGACGGGCGCCTCGAGCGCGCCGGCACCACGATCGAGATCGCCTACCTCGACCCGGTCGATCCGGTCGACGCGCGCGACATCAGCAGCGGAGCGATCGACGGCGGTCCCGAGGCCGAGTATGCGATCGAGGTCACCTACGAAGGCCTGTACGAGCTCGCCGAGCAGACGTTGGCCGACGGGTCGAGCACCTTGCTCGACGAGCACTTCGGTGCGCTCGGTGGGTGGATCGCCGCCACGCTCGTGAAGCTCGGCGACCTGAAGCTCGAGTTCCTGCCCGCCGACGACGGCGAGGCCTGACTCGCACGACGGCGGAGCCCGACTGTCAGAATCGACCGCATGTCGAACACCCCTGCCGGCGACCCCGTCGTCCTCCTCGACGTGAGCGATCGCATCGCCACGATCACACTCAACCGCCCGGCGTCGCGCAATGCGCTGTCGAGCGAGGTGCTGCGCCTGCTCCCGCAGGTGATGCAGGAGGCCGACCGACGCGACGACGTCGACGTGGTGATCCTCACCGGTGCCGATCCGGCGTTCTGCGCGGGCCTCGACCTGAAGGAGCTCGGCTCGAGCGCCGGCAATCTGGGCGGCACCGGCGCGGACGGCTCGCCGAACGCCTCGGGGGTGCGCGGCCCGTTCCCCGCGATGACCAAGCCGCTGATCGGCGCGATCAACGGCGTGGCGATCACCGGCGGCTTCGAACTGGCGCTCAACTGCGACTTCCTGGTCGCGTCCGAGCACGCGAAGTTCGGCGACACCCACAGCCGCGTCGGCGTGATGCCCGGATGGGGGCTCACCGTGCTGCTGCCCCAGGCCATCGGCGTGCGCCGCGCCCGCGAGATGAGCTTCACCGGGAACTTCATGCTCGCCGACGAGGCGCTCCAGTGGGGTCTCGTGAACCATGTGGTGCCCCACGACGAGCTGCTGCCGTTCACCCGCAAGTTGGCCACCGACATCATCGGCAACGAGCAGGCGGGCGTGCGTCAGATCCGGAGCACCTATGCGGAGATCACCGCCGAACGGCCGGGCTGGGAGATCGAGGCACGCGACGGCCGGGCCTGGCGCACGGCGATGTTCGACCCGGCGCAGGTGGCCGCGCGACGCGCTGCGATCCAGGCGCGGGGCCGACAGCAGTGACCGCCCGACGGGACTGAACGATCGCCGGCTTCACGCCGGCTCCAGCCGGGGGCAGGCGGGACGTTCGCCGGGGTCAGCCGACCGAGGGGCGCCGACGGCCGAGCGACACGAGGGTGGCTCCGGCGGCGATCACGAGCGCTCCGATCAGCGACTGGCGCCATGCGTCGGCGCCGGTCTCGGGCAACGTCGGCGAGGCGGTGACACCGGACGCCGCCGTCGGGGACGCGCTCGACGAGGCGTTCACGGCGGCGCTCGAGGTGGCGATCGGCACGACCCCCGGCGCCGCGGGGCTCACGGTGGCGGCGATCGGCGCCGGCGCAGCGCTGGCCACCACGGCGCAGCGGCGGACGACCACCGTGACACCGACGACGCGACGAGGTGTCGACAACGCCGACGACGTCGAACTCACCACGACGTGCCCACCGGAGATCGCGACACCGGCTGCGGCACGCATGCCGCCCACGTGGACGTCGAGCGGATGGGCCGTGCCGGCGTCGTCGAGCCCGTTGGCGGACACGCCGACCACCGTGAGCGAGGCGCCGTCGCCAGCGGGCACCTCGACACCCGTGTCGTAGGAGGGCGTGATGACGTCGAGCACCACGTCGCCGCCCCACCGATGGGTGACGTCCTCGCACGAGGCTGCCGTGTCGACCACCGGACCTGCGGCGCCGACCGTCGCTGCCGTCGTGCTGTCGAAGCACAGCAGCGCGAGTGCGGAGAGGATCATCGCCCGCTTCCGACTCGATGAGTCCTCCGCATGATCTCTCCGCACCCGCACTGCCATCGGGGCAGCGTAAACGCGCCACGGGGCGTGGTGCGGGCGCACGCAGCGAGATGGGTCGGACGACCCATCGCTCGACCGGGCGGGCCCGGAACGGTCAGATCGCGGCGCCGCGGGTGCGCAGGTCGGCGGTGACGACTTCGGCGATGTCGAGGGCCAGGATCTCGGCGCCGACCGTGTTGAGGTGGAACCCGTCCTCCGCACGCACGTCCTTCGCCTGGTTGTCGCGCGGGTCGATGACGAATTCTGCCCAGCCGCCCTCACGACCGGAGAACCGGTTCCACGTGTCGACGAACTTCACCTGCGGCCGCTTCGCCGCCTCGGCGCGGACCACTTCGTCCTGCACCTGCAGTCTCAAGGTGACGTCAGGATTGTCGTCGTTGGGGATGCCGACCCACACCAGGGTGCGACCCTCCGACGAGAGGTAGTCCATGACCTCGCCGACGCGGCGGCCGTACTCGGCCCGCCATTCCTCGTCGCCGTCGCCGGTGGGTTCACCGATGATGAAGTTGGGCGACCCGTCGGCCTTCAGCCCGTCGGTGAGGCCCTGCGGGTCGTTGCCGCCGAAGGTGACCACCACGATGTCGGGGGCCACCTGCGGGACGATCTCGCGGAAGTGGCTCGGCCAGTCGAAGAAGTCGGGCCGGGCGAGGCCGGAGGACACCTTGTAGTCGAGTTGGGTCCGGGCCACGCCGGTCTCGTTCATGAGCGTCTCGAGATACGGCCCGAACGTGCCGGCATCGGAATCGCCGGCGATGAGCACCACTGCTGGATCGGCGGCTGACGGCACGGCGGACGGCGCCTGCGTGGGCGCCGTGGTCGTGTCGGGTGCTGCGGTGGGGACCACCGATGCGCCCGAGCCCGGCACGGTGGCGGCAGGGTCGAGCGTCGTGGCCGTGCCCGCCGAGCCGTCGACGCCAGGCGCCGTCGTGCCGCTCGCATCCGCGTCGTTCTCGCCGCCGCCGAGCAGCGCGTCGGCACCCTTCACCACGCCGATGGCAACGACGGCCAACACGACGAGGGCGCCGATGCGGCGCACCATGTAGCGGCGGCGGCTGACACGCCGGCGCGGCGGTGCGGGACGTGAAGGAGCTGCCATGGCGGATCGGCGCACATGCTACGACGGCGACGGCCTCCGTCAGCGGCTTGCCGGTCCGGTCGATCCGCGAACCACGAGCGACACCGGCAGCACACGCGTCGCGAGCGCCGACGAACGGTGTCCGGGGCCGCCCCCAGGTCCGTCGGCCGGTTCGCCGCCCGCCCCACGGGCGATGAGGTCGGCGAGCATCCGCCCGGCCTCGCGGCCCAGCTCGTCGGCCGGAAACGCCACGGTGGTGAGCGACGGCGAGACGTAGGCCGACAACGGCTGGTCGTCGAAGCCCGCCACCGACATCGTCGACGGCACGGCGACCCCGCGCTCGGCACACGCCCGGAGCAGCCCGTACGCGTGGAGGTCGGTGGCGCACACCACGGCGGTCACGCCGGCGTCGATCACGGCCGGCATCGACGCGAGCGCGGCGACGTGGGCAGCGCCGGGATCGACGTCGCTCACGAGACGGTCGATGGCCACGAGGTCGGCACCACCGTCGGCCAGGCGCGCGGCGAGCGACGCGTGTCGCACGCGGAACGTCTCCGTCTCCGGGGTCGCCCGGAAGAACGCCACCCGCCGGTGTCCGAGGTCGACGAGATGGCTCGCCAGCTGCGCGGCACCGTCGGCCACGTCGAGGTCGACCCGCGGTGGACCCGCGGCGCTCCCCGGCGCGTCGAGCACCACGGTGGGCAGATCGCGGGCGAGCACCTGGAGCAGTTCCGAGGACGGCGCGGCGACGAGCGCTCCGGCGAGGCGCAGGCCACGGAGCCGCTCGACGGTGGCCACCGGGTCGTCGCCGACCTCGGGCACGGAGAACACCACCTGGAACGCCTCGCCGAGCGCTGCGGCAGCGCCGAGCGACACACGTGCATAGAAGGGGTTGGTGAACGCCGGGGTGACCACGGCCACCGCGGCCGCGCCACCGGTGGCGAGGCGGCGCGCCGATTCGTCGACGACGTAGCCGAGGCGGTCGACCTCGGCGCGGACCCGGGCGACGGTGTCGACGGCGACGCGACCCTCCCACTTGTCGTTCACCACGAGCGACACCGTGGAGATCGACACCCCCGCGGCCGACGCCACGTCGGCGGCGCGAACGCGGGCTCGCCCGGCGATGGGTTCCCGATCGCTGGTGGCCGACGTCACCCGCCCCACCCTAGAGACTCGTGAGTGGCCGCGCCCCACGTGGAATCCCTGGTGAACACTGCGTCAAGCGCTTGACGCAACGCGGCTCCGAGCGCCATGCTTCACACGGCCGTCACGGAGCGCGTCCCTGGTGGGACGGCACTGCGAAGTAGGCTGTGGAACGGATCTTCCGATCCACCCAACCAACTCCAAGGGGGAGAACCACATGCGCAAGACCAAGCGCTTCGCGGCGCTGGCACTGACCGCGTCACTGTTCGTGGTCGCGGCTTGCGGCGACGACGAGGAAGAGTCGACGTCGACCGAGGCCCCGGCCGCCACCGAAGCTCCGGCCGCCACCGAAGCACCTGCCGCCACCGAGGCTCCCGCCGAGGGCGGCGCCGTGTCGGCCTGTGAAGTCACCGACGTCGGCGGTGTCGACGACAAGGGCTTCAACCAGTCCGCCTACGCCGGCCTCCAGCAGGCCGAGGCCGACCTGGGCGCCGAGATCAACCTGCTCGAGTCGGCCAGCGATGCCGACTACGCCCCGAACATCCAGGCGTTCGTGGACGAGGGCTGTGACGTCATCATCACCGTCGGCTTCCTCCTCGGCGGCGCGACGGCGGCAGCCGCCATCGCCAACCCCGACCAGCAGTTCGCGATCATCGACTCCGACGCCAACGACGACGCGGGCACGCCCGACGACTTCGCCGACGACGTGAACCTCGAGAACGTCCGCGCCCTCAACTTCGCCACCGACGAGCCGTCGTTCATCGCCGGCTACCTGGCGGCGGGCATGAGCGAGACCGGCAAGGTCGCCACCTACGGCGGCATCAACATCCCGCCGGTGACGATCTTCATGACGGGCTTCCTGAACGGCGTGAACTACTACAACGAGCAGAAGGGCACCGCCGTCGAAGTCCTCGGCTGGGACGGCACCGAAGGCTCGTTCGCCGGCAACTTCGAGAGCCTCGACGACGGCAAGAAGCTCGCCCAGGGCTTCGCCGATGAGGGCGCCGACATCATCTTCCCGGTCGCCGGCCCCGTGGGCCTCGGCTCCTCGGCCTACGCCAAGGAAGTCGGCGGCATCCGCATCATCGGTGTCGACGTCGACATGTACGTCAGCAACGACAAGGAGAAGGAGGTCTACCTGACCTCCGTGCTCAAGAACATCGATGCTGCCGTGTTCGACACGGTGAAGAACGTGTCCGAGTCCGGCGACGCCGGTGACGACTACGTCGGTACCTTCGCCAACGGTGGCGTCGGCATCGCCGACTACCACGACCAGGCCGGTGACGTGCCCGACGAGCTCAAGGCAGAGATCGAAGAGCTCATCGCCATGTTCACCGCTGGTGAGATGAAGGCCAGCTGATCCCGCGGGTCGGGCGTCGCTCGACCCGTGTGCACCTGGTGCACGTGAACACCGGAGAGGGGCCTTTCGGGGCCCCTCTCCTCGTTTTCCGGTCGACCCATGCGGTCGCACAGACTGGACCCACGATCGCCGCCGTTCACCGAACGACGTTCGCGATCGCTGCACTAGATTCAGCGCTCGTCACGGGGCGCACACGGGGCGCCGCCCCAAGGGGGAGCGAATGGAACTGGAGCTGCGGGGGATCACGAAACGATTCCCCGGCGTCGTCGCCAACGACGACGTCAACCTGCGGGTGCGCGGCGGCGAGGTGCTCGCCCTCGTCGGCGAGAACGGGGCCGGCAAGAGCACGCTGATGAACGTCCTCTACGGCCTGTACAAGGCCGACGAGGGCGAGATCCTGATCGACGGTGTGCCGCAGCACTTCACGTCGCCGCGGGATGCGATCGCCGCCGGCATCGGGATGGTGCACCAGCACTTCATGCTCGTGCCCGTCTTCACCGTCGCCGAGAACGTCGTGATGGGCGTCGAACCCACGAGCCTCGGCGGCATCAAGCTCGACCTCGCGACGGCGCGCGAACAGGTGCGCACGATCTCCGAGCAGTACGGCATGCACCTCGACCCCGACGCGGTCATCGAGGACATGCCGGTCGGCCTGCAACAGCGCGTCGAGATCATCAAGGTGCTGTTCCGCCACGCCAAGATCGTCGTGTTCGACGAACCCACCGCCGTGCTGACGCCGCAGGAGATCGACGACTTCTTCGTGATCGTCGAGTCGCTGAAGGCCGACGGCAAGGGCATCGTGTTCATCACCCACAAGCTCCGCGAAGCCATCAAGGTCGCCGATCGCATCGAGGTGCTGCGCCGGGGCAAGACGGTGGGCGACGCCGATCCGAAGACGGTGAAGGACACCGAGCTGGCCGAGATGATGGTCGGCCGCCCCGTCGACCTGGTCGTCGACAAGGCGCAGCACGATCCGGGCGACGTGGTCCTCGAGCTGACGGACTTCACGGTCCGCGACCCATCGGGCCGCGTCCTCGTCGACCACGTCGACCTCCAGGTGCGCGCCGGCGAGATCGTGGGCATCGCCGGCGTCCAGGGCAACGGCCAGACCGAACTGGTCGATGCCCTCGTCGGCCTGCGGCGCGTCGCCGACGGCACGGTCCACCTCGTCGGCCAGGACATCACGGTCGCGAACCCGCGCGACATGCACCGCCACGGCGTGGCACACATCCCCGAGGACCGCCAGCGCGAGGGCATCGTCAAGGACTTCGACATCACGGAGAACCTGGCGCTCACCGGCTACTACGCCCCGCCGCTCAGCACGGGCCTCACCATCGACTGGAAGGCCGCACGCACCACGGCCGAGCACCTCGTCGAGCAGTTCGACATCCGCACGCCGTCGGTCGACACCGGCGTCGGCACCCTGTCGGGCGGCAACCAGCAGAAGGTGATCGTCGCCCGAGAACTGAGCCGCGACCTGCAACTCGCCATCGCCTGCCAGCCCACCCGCGGCATCGACGTCGGCTCGATCGAGTACATCCACGAGCGCATCGTCGCCCTGCGCGACGCGGGCGTCGCCGTGCTCGTGGTCAGCACCGAGCTCGACGAGGTGATGGCGCTCGCCGACCGGGTCGTCGTCATGTACCGCGGCAAGGTCGTGGCCGACCTGCCCCGTGCATCCACCAACCACAACGAGGTCGGCCTCTACATGGCCGGCGCCAAGGAGAGCGCAGCATGACCGCCGCCACCGTCGACGGAAGCCCGGCAGCTGCCCCCGAGCAGAAACCGAAGCTGGTCGCGTTCTTCGACCGCATCGACGCCTACAACAACCTGTTGCTGCCCGTCCTCGCGATCGTGTCGGCCTTGATCGTCGGCGCGTTCATCATCGGCCTCACCGACATCGATCGCCTCAAGGAAGGCGACATCGGCGGCATCCTCACCACGATCAAGGACGCCTACGTCGCGTTGCCCACGGGCGCGCTCGGCAGTCTCCGCGGGATCAGCGAGACGATCGTCTCCGCCACCCCACTGATCCTCGCCGGCCTGTGCTTCGCCGTGGCCGCCCGCTCCGGCCTGTTCAACATCGGCGCCACCGGCCAGATGTTCGCCGGCGGCATGGCATCGGTGTGGGTGGGCTTCACCATGGACGGCCCCGGCATCGTGCAGGTACCGCTCGCACTGCTGGCCGGCATCGTCGCCGGCGGCCTGTGGGGTGGCATCGTCGGCCTGCTCAAGGCACGAACCGGCGCCCACGAGGTGATCACCACGATCATGACGAACTACATCGCCGGTCTGCTCACGCTGTGGCTGCTCAAGACCGAGGCCTTCCAGCAGCCCGGCAAGGACAACCCGGTGTCGAAGACCGTGAGCGACAAGGGTCGGCTGCCCGAGCTGTTCTTCTGGAGCGACGACCCGTCGCTGCGGGCCCACTGGGGATTCCTCGTCGCCCTGGCCGGTGCCGTGTTCATGTGGTGGTTGTTCGAACGCTCGAAGATCGGCTTCGAACTGCGGACGTTCGGCTCCAACGCCGACGCCGCCCGCTACGCCGGCATGAAGCCGGCGACGCTCACCACGCTCGCGATGTTCATCGCCGGCGGCCTCGCCGGTCTGGGTGGCGCCACACAGATCATCGGCACGCAGGGATACGCGACCGAGAGCTTCGCCGGCTCGATCGGCTTCGACGCCATCGCCGTCGCGCTCCTCGGCCGCAACAAGCCGGTCGGCATCGTGTTCGCCGCCTTCCTGTTCGGCATCCTCGAGGCGGGCGGCCGCAAGATGCAGCTCGAGACCGACATCCCGCTCGACGTCGTGCTCGTGCTGCGGGCGCTCATCGTGCTGTTCATCGCCGCCCCTGCGCTGACGAGACTCATCTGGCGACTCAAGAGCGAGGGCTCGACCTCGGTGCTGCAGTTCCGGGGGTGGGGAGCATGAGCACCACGACACCCGCGGGCACCACCGCCACCACCGATGCGACGACCGTCGTGGGCACGCCACTGACGTTCGAGGAGAAGCGGCACGCCCGCAACCTCGGCATCGCCTACATCGTGCTGGCCGGCATCACGATGATCTTCCTCACCGGTCACAGCGGCACGGCGACGTTCAACCTCGACGCCGGTCGATCCTTCGGCCTGCCGGCCCAGCCGCTCGCGTGGTTCGTCGCGGCCTCGCTCGCGGTCGTCGCCGGCATCCAGCTGTGGCGCGGCTTCGGCAAGTGGACCAACGTCGTGCTCGCGATGGCCTCGCTGCTCATCTTCATGTCGTTCCTGGCGTGGGCCGCCGCAGGGCGGGAGTTCTCCTTCATCGGGATGCTCGCTTCGGCCGTCACGTTCTCGACTCCTCTGATCTTCGGTGCGTGCGCCGGCATCATGTGCGAACGGTCGGGCGTCGTGAACATCGCGATCGAAGGCCTCCTCCTCAACGGCGCGTTCACCTCGGCCTTCGTCGGCTCGCTCGCCAGCGGCTGGCCCGGGATGGGCCCGAAGAGCGGCTTCTGGGTGGGCGTGCTGGCGGCGATGATCACCAGCGCACTGTTCGCCTGGCTGCTCGCCTGGTTGGCCATCCGGTTCAAGGTCGATCAGGTGATCGTCGGCTTCTTCATCAACTTCTTCGTGCTCGGCCTCACGTCGTTCCTGTCGAGCCGCGTGCTCACGGAGAACCCCGACTACAACGACACGCCGACGCTGGGCGCGTGGAAGATCCCGCTGCTCGAGCGGATCCCGGTACTCGGCCAGATCCTGTTCCGACAGACCGTGTTCGTGTACGGCGCGTACGTGCTGGTCGTCGTGTTCACCTGGTTCCTGTTCCGCACCAAGTGGGGCCTGCGCACGCGTGCAGTGGGTGAGCACCCGCGTGCGGCCGACACCCTCGGCGTGAACGTGCTGCGGTTGCGCTACCGCAACGTGATCATGGCGGGCGCGATCGCCGGGTTCGGTGGTGCGTGGTGGACGGCGACGCTCGGTCGATTCAACGAGAACATCACCAACGGCCGCGGCTTCATCGCCCTGGCGGTCGTGATCGTCGGACGCTGGCACCCGGTGGGGGCGCTCAGCGCGGCCCTGCTGTTCGGCCTGTTCGACTCCGTGGCCGACAAGCTCAGCCTGCTCAACACCGGCCTGCCGAGCGAGTTCATCAAGATGACCCCGTACCTCATGACGATCGTCGTCGTGGCCGGGTTCGTCGGCCGATCGCGCGGCCCGAAGGCCGCCGGGCAGCCCTACGAGAGCCAGTAGTCGGAATCGGCAGGATCCTTCAGGTCGTGCGGCTCACCGTCAGCGGGTGAGCCGTGCGATTGCCTGTACCTCGATGCCGCCGCGCGGCCGCTGCGTGAGCGTCACGGTGACGTCCGCCGGTTGCGCGGTCGTCATGACCTCGTTCGCGATCTCGGCGGTGAGCGCCTCGGCGAACACCGCCCGATCGCGGAAGCCCCACAGGTAGAGCTTGAGGCTCTTCGACTCGATGCACCACCGGTCCGGCGTGTACTCGATGACCACGTGGGCGATGTCGGGCTGCTGGGTGACGGGGCACATCGACTGCAGCTCGTCGGTGGTGAACCGCACGGTGGTGACGTGGGCGGGCGCCGGGAACACCTCGACGTGGTCGATCGAATGACGCACCGTGTTGCCCAGGACGGTGAGCCCGTCGGTGGGACCGGTGGGGTCGGTGGCGCGGCCGCTGGTTTCCATGGCGCAACAGGGTACGGGCGTCACGGGCCAGCCCGTACGATGTGGCGATGCCCCACGTCACCCCCGACCTGCTCCGATCGGTGCCGAAGGTGCTCCTGCACGACCATCTCGACGGCGGCCTGCGCCCCTCGACGGTCGTGGAGCTCGCCCAGGAGTTCGGCTACACCTCGCTGCCCACCACCGACGTGGCCGAGCTCGCCCAGTGGTTCAACCGCGGCGCGAAGCGCAACGATCTGGTGCTGTACCTGGAGACCTTCGCCCACACCGTCGGCGTGATGCAACACCGCGACGCGATCGAACGTGTCGCCTACGAATGTGCGCAGGACCTCGCCGCCGACGGCTGCGTGTACGCCGAGGTGCGCATGGCCCCCGTGCTGTGCACCGAGGCCGGCCTCACCCGCGACGAGGTGGTGGAAGCGATGCTCGACGGCTTCCGCCGCGGCTCTGCGGGCACCGACCTCACCATCTACCTCATCTGTTCTGCGATGCGCACCGCCGCACGCAGCCTCGAGATCGCCGAGCTCGCCGTCCGGTGGCGCGACGCCGGCGTGGTCGGGTTCGACATCGCCGGCGCCGAGGCCGGCTACCCGCCCACGCGTCACCTCGACGCGTTCCAGTACGTGCAGCGGGAGAACTTCCACACGACCATCCACGCCGGCGAGGCGTTCGGCCTGCCGAGCATCTGGGAGGCCGTGCAGTTCTGCGGTGCCGAGCGCCTGGGCCACGGCGTGCGGATCGTCGACGACATCACCGGCCCGCCCGGCGAGGAGCAGCTCGGTCGGCTCGCCGCGTTCGTGCGCGACCGACGCATCCCGCTCGAGCTGTGTCCCACCTCCAACGTGGGCACGGGCGTGTGCGCGTCGATCGCCGATCACCCGATCGGGATGCTGCGGCGGCTGCGGTTCCGGGTCACGCTCAACACCGACAACCGGCTGATGAGTGCGACGTCGATGACCCACGAGATGGCGCAGCTGCACGAGGCGTTCGGCTGGGGACTCGAGGACTTCGAGTGGATGACCATCAACGCGATGAAGAGCGCGTTCGCCCCGTTCCCCGAGCGGCTGCGGATCATCAACGGATACATCAAGCCGCGCTACGCACTCTTGAAGGCCGACGTCACCCTCGGCGCCGGCTGATCCCGCGAACGAACCGGGGAGCCTTTCCGGGGTACCCCGCGCATCTGCCACACTCGTGGGCATGCCCGTCGCCGTCCATCATGTCGACCACCCGCTGATCGCCGACTCGCTCGTGCGAGTCCGCGACGTGAACACGCCCAACGCCCTGTTCCGGCAGGAGATCGAGCGGATCGGTTCGCTGCTGCTCGCCGAGGCCACGCGCAACCTGCCCACGGTGACGGTGCGGGTCACGACCCCGCTCACGGAGACGAGCGGACGCGTGCTGGCCGCGCAGCCGATCGTCGTGCCGGTGCTGCGCGCCGGGCTGGGCTTCCTGCACGCCGCGCAGGAACTGCTGCCGAGCGCCGACGTCGGCTTCATCGGGATCTCCCGCGACGAGGAGACGTTCCAGCCGAAGTCGTACGTGAACAAGCTGCCCGAGACCTTGGCCGGACGGCAGTGCATCGTGCTCGATCCGATGCTCGCGACCGGTGGCTCGCTGGCGCACGCGTGCAAGCTCCTCATCGAGCGCGGAGCCACCGGCACGATCATCGTCGTCTGCGTGCTGGCCGCACCCGAGGGGATCAAGGTGCTCGAGGAAGCGGGGCTCGACCTCGCGATCTACACCGCGGCGGTCGACGAACGCCTCAACGAGAACGCGTTCATCGTGCCGGGCCTGGGTGACGCGGGCGACCGTCAGTTCGGTTCGCCCGCGTAGCGGCGAACATCAGCGTTCGGTTCGCCCGCGTAGCGGCGAACATCAGCGTTCGGCTCGCCCGCGTAGCGGCGAACATCAGCGTTCGGGTTCGCCCGCGTCGCGGCGAACCCCGGCTCAGGCGACGCCGCAGAGGTCGAGGGCCAACAGCGCGAGGGTGCGGGCGGTCGTGTGCACCTCGGCCAGCGGCACGTACTCGTCCGGTCCGTGCGCCAACACCGCGTCACCGGGCCCGTACTGCAGGGTCGGGATGCCGCCGATGCCGGTGAGCAGCCGCAGGTCGCTGCCGTAGGGCGCCACCCAGTTGCCCGCCGTCGTCCCGGTGATCGCGCCGTGGGCGGCCTGCACCCGGTCGAGCAGGTCGCTGTCCTGCGGCAGCCGGCCGCTCGCGAACTGACCACCCCACCACTCGACGATGACTGGATGGTCGCGCAACCACGGGTCTGCCGCGCACGCATCGGCCACGACCGCTTCGAACGCACGGCGGGCGTCGGCGGGCGACTCGTCGAGCTGCACGCCGAGTCGACCTTCCGCCTCGAGCCGGTCGGGCACCGACGACGCCCAGTCGCCGCAGTGGACGGTGCCGATCGAGATCGGGTACAGGATCGGGAACTTCGGGCTGGCGCCCTCTCGCGAACGATTGCGCTCGTGTTCGAACTCGAGGATCGCGTGGTGCACCGGGACGAACTTCTCGAACGCGCTCACGCCTTCGGTGCGCCGCGCCGCATGGGTGGCCTGGCCGGGGACGACCAGACGGAAGGTGAGTGCCCCGGCGTTGGCCGCGAGGAGGTCGAGGCTCGTCGGTTCGGGGATCACGCACGCATCGGCACGCCAGCCGCGCTGGAGCGTGGCATAGGTGCCGAGGCCGCCGTCCTCCTCCCCCAGCACTGCGGCCACGAGCAGATCGCCGCGCAGACGGACACCTGATCGGCGGATCGCGTCGACCGCCCAGATCGACGCGATGAGGCCGGCCTTCATGTCGCACGAGCCGCGGCCGTAGAGGCGCCCGTCGCGGCGACCTCCCTCGACGCGGGCGTCGAAGGCCGTGGTGGTCCATCGGGCAGGGTCGCCCTCGGGCACCACGTCGACGTGACCGTTGAGCATGAGGCTGCGTCCCTCGCCGCCGGCCCCGGCGAGTCGGCCGACGGCGCCCCACGCCTCGCGGCGGTCGACCTCGACACCGGGGAAGTCGGGGCGGGCCATCGTCTCCGCGAGCGGGATCTGCCAGTGGTCGACGTCGAGGCCGATGCCGGCGAACGTGCGGGCCATGTGGTCGATGGCCTCGTTCTCCGCGTCGGTGCCGCTGATGCTCGGCAGTGCGACGAACTCGGCCAGGCGCGACACCATCGCGTCGTGGTGCTCGTCGACGAGATCGAGGACGCGAGCGGCGGCGCCCGCCGTGGGATCGATCGAGTTCATCGGGTGGCGCCACCGGCCGACGGGTTGACGCGACCAGCGTCACGCCGGACCGCGGCCAGCCCGCTCAGCACCTCCATGACACAGCGGTGCGCCACGTTGACGGTGCAGTCGGCATGGTCGTACGCGGGAGCGACCTCCATGATGTCGAAGCCGACCAGCGGGGTCTCCATGGCCAGGCGCCGCAAGGCCCGCAACAGATCGGCCGACGTGAGCCCACCCGGTTCCGGTGTGCCGGTGCCCGGGGCGAACGCCGGGTCGAGGCAGTCGATGTCGACGCTGACGTACAGATGGTCGACACCGTCCATCGCCTCAGCGATCGCATCCGTGAGCACCGCGTCGAGGCCGCGACGGTGCACCTCGTCCATCAGGTGCCACCGCATGCCCTGCTCCGCCATCCAGTCCCACACGTCCTGACCCGGCCAGTAGCCGCGCAGGCCGATCTGGACGAAGTTCTTCCCGGGGATCGCGCCGCTCTCGATGAGTCGGCGCATCGGCGTGCCGTGGCTGGCGAGGTTCCCGTCGATCGTGTCCGCGGTGTCGGCGTGAGCGTCGAAGTGCACCATGCCGACGGTGCCGAAGCCGTGGTGGTCGGCGACCGCGGTGGCCGCCGGCCAGGTGACGGTGTGGTCGCCGCCGATGACGACCGGGATGATGCCGAGCGAGGCGACCGAGGCCACCTTGGCCTTGATGTTGTCGAGGCTCTCCTGCACCATGCCGCTCGGGCAATACGCATCGCCGATGTCGACGACCTCCAGCCAGTCGAACACCTCGAGCCCGAGATCGAGATGGAAGGTGCCCGGTTCGTACGCGTCGGTTCGCAACGCCCGCGGGCCGAACCGTGCCCCGGGCCGGTTGGTCGTGCCGAGGTCGAACGGCGCGCCGAGCACGGCCACGTCGGCCTGCCAGTCGGCGAGCTGCTGGAACTCGGTCACCAGCGGCCGCTGGGCGAAGGTCAGCACGCTGCCGAAGACGTACCCGAGGTCGAGCTGCTCACGCAGCCCGGGCTCCACATGACGGCGAGGAGTGGTCATGGCGCCGACGGTAGCTCGCCGACCCGCGACCACCAGTCGTCGCGGTCAGTCGTCGCGGTCAGTCGTCGCGATCGTCGAGGTCGGTGTACGCGGGCACCTCCATGCCGTACCGGCGCATGCCCTCCTCGATGCGACGGTTCAGCGTCTCGAGCACGGCGATGCGTCCGTACCGCTTCTGCTCGGCGGGGATGACCTCCCACGGCGACAGCTTGTGCGAGGTCTTCGCGAACATGTCCTCGGCCGCGGCATCGTAGAGCCGGTTCTTGTCGCGGTTGCGCCAGTCCTCGTCGGTCAGCTTCCACCGCTTGAGTGGATCGGCCGCGCGGGCGTTGAAGCGGTTCAGCTGCTCGTCGTCGGAGATGTGCATCCAGAACTTCACGAGGATGATCCCTTCGTCGACGAGCGACTGCTCGAAGTCGACGATGCCCTTGTAGGCGCGGCTCCACTCCTCCTTGGTGGCGAAGCCCTCGATGCGCTCGACCAGTACCCGGCCGTACCAACTGCGGTCGAACACGGCCATGCCACCGTGGCCGGGCAGCTCGCGGTAGAAGCGCCACAGGAAGTGATGCCGCTTCTCGCGCGGGGTGGGTGCCGCGTAGTTGACGACGGTGTAGTGGCGCGGGTCGAGATGGTTGACGATCACCTTGATCGCGCCGCCCTTGCCGGCGGCGTCGGGCCCCTCGAACAGCACGAGCAGACCGGGCCCGACCCCGTGGTCGCCGAGCTCGCCACCGAGGTGCAGCCGCAGCTGCAACAACCGCCGCTGCTCCTCCTCGAGTCGCTTCGTGTACTGCTCGCGATCGAGCCGCAGGGTGAGGTCGAGCTTGTCGAGGATCGTCATGTCAGCTCCGCTTCTGGATGTTGGCCCACTCGTCGCGCAGGCCCACCGTGCGGTGGAACGACAGCCGCTCGCGAGGGTCGTGGGCGAAGTACCCGAGGCGTTCGAACTGCACGACCTGGCCCGGCTCGGCTTCACCGAGCGCGGCCTCCACCTTGCAGTGCTCGAGCAGCTCACGCGAGGCGGGGTTCAGGTCGTCGAACGGTTCGCCGGTCGCCTCGCCGGGGACCTCGGCGGTGAACAGCCGCTCGTACAGGGCGACGGTGGCGTCGAGCGCGTGGTCCGCCGACACCCAGTGCATCGTCGACTTCACCTTGCGACCGTCTGGCGCGTTGCCGCCCTTGGTGTCGGGGTCGTAGGTGCACTGCACCTCCACCACGTTGCCCGCTGCGTCGGCCGTGTAGCCGGTGCACGTGACGAAGTAGGCGCCGCGCAGGCGGACCTCCCGGCCGGGCGTGAGCCGGAAGTACTTCGGCGGCGCGTCGACCATGAAGTCGTCCTGCTCGATCCACAGCTCGCCGCTCATCGCGACCTCGCGGGTGCCGTCGTCGGCGTTCTCCGGGTTGTTGGGGATCGTGAACTGCTCGACCTGCCCGGCGGGCCAGTTGGTGATCACCAGCTTGAGCGGCCGCAGCACCGCCATCCGGCGCAGGGCGGTGCGGTTGAGTTCGTTGCGCACGAAGCTCTCGAGCAGCTCGATCTGGTGGCGGCTGTTGGTCTTGCCGACGCCGATGAACGTGCAGAAGTCCTTGATCGCCGCCGACGGGTAGCCGCGGCGGCGCAGCGCCCGGATGGTCGGCAGGCGAGGATCGTCCCAGCCGTCGACGACACCGTCGGCGACGAGCTTCGCGAGCCGACGCTTCGAGGTGACGGTGTGGGTGAGCTCGAGGCGGGCGAACTCGATCTGACGCGGCTGGTCGAACGGCAGCGGCAGGTGCGAGAGATACCAGTCGTAGAGCGGCCGGTGGCTGTCGAACTCGAGCGAGCACAGCGAATGGGTGACGCCTTCGATCGCGTCGCTCTGCCCGTGCGCCCAGTCGTAGGTGGGATAGATCACCCAGGCGTCGTGCGTGCGGTGGTGGTGCCCACGCCGGATGCGGTACATCACGGGGTCGCGCAGCTGCATGTTCTCGTGCTGCATGTCGGCCTTGGCGCGCAGCACCCGGGCGCCGTCGTCGAACTCGCCGGCCCGCATCCGTCGGAACAGGTCGAGGTTCTCAGCGACCGATCGGTCGCGGAACGGACTCTCCACGCCGGGCTTGCCATAGCCGCCGCGCTGGGCGGAGATCGTCTCGCTGTCCTGGTCGTCGACGTAGGCGAGGCCCTTGGTGATCAGCAACTCGGCCCAGTCGTAGATCTGTTCGAAATAGTCGCTGGCGTACAGGACCTTCGGCACCGAGTAGCCGATCCAGGCGAGGTCGTCGACGATCGCGTCGACGTACTCGGTGTCCTCGGTGTCGGGGTTGGTGTCGTCGAAGCGGAGGTTGCACACCCCTCCGAACTCCTCGGCGATGCCGAAGTCCACGTGGATCGCCTTGGCGTGGCCGATGTGCAGGTAGCCGTTCGGCTCTGGCGGGAACCGGGTCTGCACCCGCCCGCCGAAGATGCCCTGCTCGTTGTCGGCGCGCACGAGGTCGCGGACGAAGTTGGCGGCGCTGGGCGGCGTCGGGGCGTCGGGGGACGGAGAACCCGGGGATGTCATGCGACGTGACGCTACCAAGCCGGTCCCCGAGCCAGGAAGGTCGTTGCTGAGCAGGGCGGATCCGTGCACCGGAGCAGGCGGCTCGGCACGATCAACCCGGTGAGCACGGTGCATCCTGGCGCGCCCGCCGAGGCGGCGACCTCCGACGCCCCGGCGCGCGTCGACGACGCGCTGCGCGACCACCTGGTGTCGTTCTTCCACAACAGCCGCTATCTGGCACCGGCCGGCAACGCGATCGCAGCAGTGGTCTTCGTCCTCGTCGTCGGCGATCGCATCGATCCCACCACCGCGGCGTGGTGGTTCGGGTGCGTGATGGCGGTGGCGGTGATGCTGTGGGCCCTCCTGCAGCGACCGGCGCTGATGCTGCGTCCGACGCAGCCGAAGGTGTCGTGGTCGGCGATGGGGGCTCACGCGTGCAGCGGCCTGGTGTGGGGCCTGCTCCCCTGGCTCGACCTGGGTGCCGCTGGGGAGTACCGATGGATCACGCTGTGCTTCATGTTCGCCCTCAGTGCCGGGGCGATGTCGGGTGTCACGGGGATCACCCCGCTCACGGCCGGTGTGCTCACGCCGATGTGGCTGCTCGGCAGCGTTGCGTTCTTCCTGATGGGCGACGGCGTGGTGGCGATCGCATGCCTGGTGTTCCTCGGACTGGTCGTGAACGACACGCGCACGACCGGCAAGCTGCTGGTCGAGTTGGTGCGGCTGCGGATCACGAGCGCGACCGCCGCGAGCCGGGCCGAGTGGGAGGCGAACCACGATCCGCTCACCTCGCTACCCAATCGACTCGGGTTGCAGGACCTGGCCGAACGCCGCACCCACGGCGGCAGCGGGCACGTCACTGCGATGTTCATCGACCTCGACCACTTCAAGGAGGTGAACGACCGCTTCGGCCACCCCATCGGCGACGCACTGTTGGTGCTGGTGGGCGCTCGCGTCCGCGGCGAGGTGCGCCACGACGACGTGGTCGGGCGCCTCGGTGGTGACGAGTTCCTCGTGCTCATGTTCCGCGAGGTGGACGACGGCGAGGCGACGGCGCTCGCACAACGTCTCATCCGCGTGCTCGAGGAACCCTTCCGCATCGACGGCGACGAGGTGTACGTGTCGGCGAGCATCGGCGTGACGCGCTGCGCAGACCGGGGCGCCGACGTGGCCCGTCTGGTGCAGGAGTCGGACAAAGCACTGTACGAGGCGAAGCGCAACGGCCGCCGACAGGCGGTGCTGTTCGACGCCGATCTGCGCGCCCAGCTCAGCGAACGCAGCGGTCTCGAGATGGCGCTGCGCCGAGCGGTGCGCTCCGACGAGATCGAGGCCTGGGGCCAGCCCGTGTACGACCTGGCGACGGGCGAGGTGGCGTGGGTGGAGCTGCTGGCCAGATGGGAGGCGACGCCGGGCAGTTTCGTACCGCCGTCGCTGTTCGTGCCCCTCGCCGAGGAGATCGGTGTGATCGACGACCTCGGGCGCCGAATGCTCCGCCACGCGACCGAGGCACTCGCCCGGTGGGAGTCGCACCCGGTGTTGCGCACCTCAGCCGTCGGGGTGAACGTGTCGGCGCTGCACATCATGCGCGACAACCTGGTGGAGGACGTCAGCACCCTGGTGGCGTGTCACGGCCTGCAGGCACATCGGCTGATCGTCGAGCTGACCGAGAGCCACCGGCTCACCGACGTCGAGCGAGTCGCGTCGACGTTCGAGCAACTCGCCTCGCTGGGCGTTCGTCTCGCGGTCGACGACTTCGGTACCGGGTACTCGTCGCTGGGGCAGCTCCTCGCGCTGCCGGTGTCGATCGTGAAGATCGACCGGTCGCTGACCTCGGGGTGCGAACGCGACGAGCACCGCGCCGGTGTGGTGCGCGCCATCCGGCAGCTGGCGGCCTCGCTCGGTCACGTCGTGGTCGCGGAGGGCGTCGAGACACCGGGCGAACGAGCCGCAGTGACGGCCATCGGCCTCGACCAGGCGCAGGGCTACCTGTTCTGCCCGCCGCTACCGCTGCCGGAACTCGAGCAGGAACTCGAGGCGCACCTGGGACCAGCGTCACGCTCGGCGTCCGACGCGCTGGGTCTCACGACGGCACGGTCACTGACGGAGTAGGACCACAGCAGTACCGCTGTGCCAATTCGCGGTCACGATGTCGAGTCGAGCGTCACCATCGAGGTCCGCAGCGATCACGGCGAACGGCGTTCCCGGAGCGGTCAACTGCACCGGTGGTTCGAACGTTCCGTCGCCATTGCCGAGCAGGATGGTGACGTCGTCGCCGTCGGGACTCGTCACGGCCGGGTAGTTGTCCGTGATGTTCGCGGTCAGGACGTCCAGGTCGCCGTCGCCGTTGATGTCCGCAATCGCGACAGACTTCGGTGTCGGGCCCGTCGAGATGTCGACCCGAGAGAACGAACCGCCCCCCGAGTTCAGCAGGACTGTGACCGTGTCGGCGCCATCGTTCGCCGTCACGAGGTCGGCATCGCCATCGCCGTCCAGGTCCCCGGATCTGACCGAGTGAGGAGCGTCACCGACACTGATCGTCGTCGCCACGAACGACATCGGACCTACGTTCCGCAGCACGGTGACGCTGTCACCACCGTGGTTGGCGACCGCGAGATCCTTGTCGAGATCCCCGTCCACATCGAGTCCGACGATCGAATGCGGATCAGCTCCGACGGTCGGGGTCGCAGCCGACGAGAACACCCCGTTGCCGTTGTTGGCGAGCACACGAACCTGCGAACTCCCCCAACAGGCTGCAGCGATGTCAAGGTCGGAGTCGCCGTCGAGGTCCACCAAGGTCGGCTCGTGAGCGCCAGTGCACGCGGCGTACGAGACGGCAGGGGCCAGAGCCCCGAACCCGTTGCCGAGCAGGACCGACACGTCACCGCTTCCTTGGTTGGCGGTCACCAGATCGATCGAGGAGTCAGCGTTCAGGTTGCCCGACATGACCGACTTCGGCTCGTCGCCGACGGCGAGGGTGAGGGCGGGAGGAACCGCGAACGTTCCGTTGCCATTTCCCCGGAGCACCGTCACCGTGTCGTCGAGGGCGTTCGCCACGACCAGATCGATCGCAGCAGAGCCGGTGATGTTGACCGCGGCCACGCCGTGGGAATGTCCTCCCGCCGCATAGCTCGCGGCGGGTGCGAACGACATGGGTGCGAGCTCCGTCCGGAACGTGAAGTCGGCCGACACCCCTTCGTTCCCGTCTGCATCCGCGCTCTTCACCCGTACGTGATAGGTCGTGAAGGGCTGAAGACCGGTGATGGTACGGCTGTGTGACGCGAGGAGCGCCTGGTCTGCGGCAGTGCTGGAGCCATACGCGGCGGTCACGCCGTAGTCGGCGCTCGACGTGGCCGGCTCGTCGGTGTTCCAGGTGACCGTGGCAGAGGTCGGGGTGATGCCGGAGAACGTGACATCGCTGATGGCCGGCGGCGTCGAGTCGACGGGTGGAGCCGAGGCGAACCAGCCCGTGATGTCCACGATCACGTGTGTGTCGCCACTGCTGTTGTAGATCGCGATCTTGCCGTCGACACCGACGCCGACAACGACGGCATTTGCGACGGTCGCCCCTTGCACCGCGTTGAGATTCGAAGCAGTCGGCCGATCGACACCCGCCGGCCAGACCGTCACGTACGGTGCAGCAGTCGGAACCGTCGCCGTCACGTTCAACGCAACGGCATCGACTCCGGACACGGGCACACCGCCGCGGCCGACCACGACGAGTTCACGGGTCTCACCGGCGCCGAGGATCATGCCGCCGAACCCGTCGCGGGTGTCCATCAACCGTGCTGGCACGACAGGGGTGAGCGCACCGCTGAACCAACCGGCGACGTCGACGACCAGGTGCGTGTTGCCCGAGCTGTTGAACAGCATCACGGACCCGTCCGATCCGAGTCCGACCAACACCGCGTTCGCCACCGTCTGACCGGCCACGAAGTTCAAGTTCGACGCCGTGGGGCGCTCGGCGCCCGGCCAGACCGTCACGTACCCGGCCGATGTCGGCTCGACGACGGTCACGTTGAGCGCCACGGCTGTTGCACCGCTGGTCGGCACGCCAGCGAGTCCCGCCACCTGGAGCTTGCGGGAGGCTCCCGGCTCCAGCACGAGGCCACCGAGACCCTCACGCGTGTCCATCACGCGTCCGGGCGTCACGCCGACGAATCCAGAACGAAACCAGCCGACCACGTCGACCACGAGATCGGCATCGACCGACGAGAACACGTCGACCTGCCCACCCTGGCCCAGACCCACGGTGACGAGATTCGGCACGGTGGCGCCCGCCACCATGTTGATGTTCGAAGCAACCGGGCGCTCGACGCCGGTGGGCCACACCGTCACGTAGCCCTCCTGGGCAGGGTCCGTGACCGTCACGTTCAGCACGACGGCGGTCGCCCCGACCGCAGGCACGCCGCCACGGCCTCCCAGCTGGAGCGACCTGGCACGACCGCCTTGGAGTCGCGGCCCGCCGAGGTCTTCGCGGGTGTCCATGACGCGAGCGGGTGTCGTCGGCACATAGCCAGCGGATTCGACGGCGAGTGCCGGTTGTGGGGCCACGTCCACGATGGCCGCACCGAGGAGGCCCATCGACAACACCAAGAAGATCGCTGCTCCACGCCGCATGTTCGCCACCCTGTTGAGATTCGCGCGCCCTGCGCACGTCGCAAGGTACCCCTGACTTCCAGCAACCGATGTCGGCTCCCCACCACTTGGTGCTTTTGGCCCATCCGACACGGAAGTCAGCCGTCGGATCCGCCCCGGTCTGCCCCGGTCTGCCCCGGTCTGTCCAGATCCGGCCAGGTCAGGTCAGGTCACGTCAGGTCTCGGGGATCCAACCACCCGGCTGCTCGTATCCCGCGCCACGCTTGCACCCGCCGGCGGCCCGGACCGTCGGGTACGGGTTGATCGGTTCGCCGCCGAAGGGATGGATCTCGAAGTGGAGGTGCGGGGTGGCGGAGTTGCCCGTGCTGCCGACGAATCCGATGATCTGCCCGGCGCGCACCCGCGTTCCGGTCTGCAGCCCTGGAGCGAAGTCCGAGAGGTGCGCGTAGAAGAAGTAGGTGCCGTCGGCCGTGGTGAGCCACCAGGCGTTGCCCGACAACGACCCCGGCTGATCCCAGGCCCGACGCGAGAGCACCCCGTCGGCGACGGCGTACACGTAGTTGCCCGGGGTCACGATCAGATCGACACCTTCGTGGCGGCGGCCGCCACCACGAGGTGCCTGCCAGGTGTTGCCGTACCAGCACGGCCCCTGCACCGGCAGCGCCGCGAGCGGCACCACGGTGTTCACGTTCACCGCGAGCACCGAACCCTTCGGCAGGCAGAGGCGGTCGCCCGGTTGCAGCACCGTGCGGGCCGTCGAGCCGTTCGCGTCGAGCAGGTCGGCGAGCGTCGTCGACACACGCCGTGCGATCACGAACCAGCTGTCGCCCGACGCCACCGTGTACGTCGCCGAGGTGGTGCCGCACGCTGCCGCGGCTCCACCCGTCGGCGCGTTCGCTCCCTCGGGTAGGCACAGCTCGTCACCGGGGTGGATCGCATCGGACGCCTCGGCGTCGTTGGCCGCCAACAGGTCGCGCATCGCGACGCCTGCATCGCTCGCGATCTCGAACCACGTGTCGCCCGCGGCGACCTCGTGCACCGCAGCGTCGCTCGACCCGCATCCGCCGGCCGGCGCGGCAGACGCACGCGGCGCCGAAGCGGCGTCGAACATCGATGCCGCGATCGCCACGCAGGCGAACACTGCGGCCACCCTCGCTGCGCGAGGAGTGTGGCGGCCGGTCCTCGGCGTCGCTGAGGGATCGCTTGAGGGATGGAGAGCCATCGAGTCGCTTCCTTTCCCGCCCGAGGCGCACCGTAACCTTCGCCGCCGTGCCGGCGCCGTCAGGCCGGCGCACGGTGGACGAACGACTACCGTCCTCCTCGTCCGGTCGACCGACCCAGGAGCGTCGATGTTTCTCCACCGGTGGGTGTGGTGCAGGGCGCCCTCCTCGGACTCGTCGGGCTCCTGCTCGCGTTCGGGCTGACCATGGCGGTGAGCCGCTACGAGGGACGGCGCTCGGTACTCGTCGACGAGGCCAACGCCATCGGCACCACCTACCTGTGTGCACAGCTGCTGTCCGAACCGGAACGAAGCGAGTCGCTCGAGCTCCTCCGGGTCTACACCGACGCAGCGATCGTGATGGCCGAGGCCGTGCCGTCGACCGATGATCACGATCGCGCCGTCGCTGCGGTGGAACAGCTGCAGGACGATCTGTGGGCGCTCGCCGGCCAGGCGATCGCAGCCGACCCGATGGGCTCGGCACCCAGGCTCTACGTCGAGTCGCTCAACGAGACGATCGACGCGCACGGTCTTCGCGTCGCATCGCTGCGCAACCGCGTGCCGACCTCGGTGCAACTGCTGCAGGTCGTCGGGAGCGCGGTCGCACTCGGCGTACTGGCCATGTACCTGTCGATGTTCGGACGGAACCTCGTCACCTCGTTGCTGGCCGGCGCCTTCGTCGTGCTGATCCTGTTGGTGTCGTTCGATCTCGACCGACCGCGCCGCGGCTTCATCACGGTTCCCGCGACCGCGCTCATCGATCTCCGCGCCTCGATGGAGGGCGAGCCGGCAGCCGCGCCCTGATCCATCGGGAGGGAGCGTCGGGACGGCGCGTCCGGACAGCGCCTCCGTCTTCGGTTGTCAAGGTGCGGACACGTGGCCCGACGCGGTCGGATCGCGAGCGACCAGGCATGTCCTCGTCGACGGTGATCGGGGCGGACGAGCCGGGGCATGCCCTGCACCGTGCTCGCCTCGCGTCCCCTCACCGCCACTGCTCGGCGGGTGGACCCGTGGTCATGATCACCTCCCCGCCTCGACGGATGACGAGCGATCGATCGTCGGCGATGTCGACCTGCCAGTGCTCGGCATGGAGCCGACGGTGGTGGTGCTGGCACAGCGGCAGGAGCCGCGACAGGTCGGTGTGCCCGCCGTGGTCCCACTCGTCGAGGTGGTGCGGTTGCGTGGTCGAGACGTGACGATCGCAGCCCGGGATCGCGCAGCGCCGATACATGGCGCGCAACGCCCGCCGTTGATCTCGGTTGGCGAATCGTCGCGAGCGGCCGAGGTCGAGGCCGACCGGATCGCGGAGCGAGGCGACCAGATCGTCGAACGTCGGCACCGGCCGACCCTGCCGGACGACCACCCCGTTGCGATCGACCACGACGGGGACGAACCGCACCCGACCCGTCGCCCGACCGATCAGGTCGCGCAGCGCGTCGACGGGCAGGTCGATCCCGCGTCCGCAGTCGACGCGCGAACGAGCGTGTCGACCGTGCGACCAGGTCTGCTCGTCGATCACGGTGATCACCTCGAACGACGGGGCACCCGAACCCGTCCCGAGCACGAGGTCGGCCAGCGCCATCGCCTGGAACCACTCGTGAGCGAGCAGTGGATCGCTCGGCACGCCAGGGGGATGCGGAGCATGGGAGCGCGAGTCGGTCTGGGCTTGCAGTGCCGCGGCGAGGACCATGGCCTGCTCAGGGTCGTAGCGGCCCGAGATGCACCACATGCCGTCGCGCCCGACCCACTGCCGCAGGCCCGTCTGACGCCGTTGGCGTTCGAGCCTCGACATGCCGTCGTCGCCCTCGATCCGGCGGACCTCGGCCTTCAGCCGAGTGGTGAACTGCTCTACCGTCATGGACAGCGCTTCCGTTGCCAGTTGGGCCTCGCACGCCAGGAGCGCAGGTCGCAGCGCCTCCTCGAGGCTCCGGAGCGCTGCGGCGAAGGCGTCGAGGTGCGCGCCCGACACCAGGCCGGCGCCGAGCATCGACGTGAGCACGGGAAGACCGACCGCAGCGTCGGCTCGTCCGACGACGGCGGTGGCCGCTCGCAGCGAGCGTCCTGATGCCGCCGCGCACACGTGCTCTGGGCTGAGACCGGGGTGATCGATGGCGAGTTGCTCGAGTCGATGGATGCACTCGATCTCGCGGGCCTGGACGAGCCGCCCGAGCACGGCGAGGTGATGGAGCACCCCGGTCACCTCGTCCGCGGTCGCGCTCGTCACGTCGACCGACGCTGCGGCCGCGCTCGTCATCAGATCCATGTGCACCTCCTCTCACGCCGAGAAGACCGACCGACCGGCGGCTTCACGCACCGGACGTCATTCACCTGGAACCCGAGGGTTCGATCCGTCCCGGTGCCACCGGGAACGACCCCGACACTATCACGCTGAATCGAACATGTGTTCGATCACGAAGAATTCTCACGACCCCGCACCTCGGGGGTGCGGCACCGCGGCAAACGGGGCCGAACCAGATGGAGCCGCCCCTGACGGGGAAACCTCGGCCGGCCGAACTCGGCGACGGTGCCATGCTCGAACCACGCGAGACGGCTGCGCCCGTACGCCCCTCCGACGGAAGGTCGACCCGAGATGCACCACGGAGAGTTCCTGCATCCACGCCTGGTCGAGGTGTACGACGCCGAGTGCCTGTGGAGCGACGAGGACGACGCCTTCGCCGCGCTCGTCGACGAGACCTCGGCGTCGCGGGTGCTCGACCTCGGCTGTGGCACCGGTCGGCTCACGATCGGATTGGCCGCACGGGGGCATCTCGTCACCGGAGTCGATCCCGCAGCGGCGTCCATCGCCGCCGCCCGGGCGAAGGCCGGGAGCGAGCACGTCACCTGGGTCGTCGGCACCTCGAGCTCGCTCCCCGACGCCGCCTTCGACACGGTGGTGATGACGAGTCACGTCGCACAGTTCTTCGTCACCGACGACGAATGGGCGGCGGTGCTCGCCGACCTGCACCGGGCGTTGGCACCCGGTGGACGACTGGTGTTCGACAGCCGCGACCCGACCGCCAGGGCGTGGGATCGGTGGAATCCGATCGACTCCCGGCACGTCGTGACGATCGGTGACGGCACTCCGGTCGACGTGTGGACCGAGGTCACCGCGGCAGTCGACGACGTCGTCTCGTTCACCATCCACTACGCGTTCCCCGACGTCGAGCTGCGCAGCGAGGCGACGCTCCGTTTCCGCACCGAGGGGCAACTGCGTTCGACCCTGACCGCGACCGGATTCGCCGTCGACCGGATCTGGGGAGGCTGGCACCGTGAACTGGTGGGCCGCGGCGTCGGCGAGTTCGTCGTCGTCGCTGTCAACGGCACGTCCGGCCATCCGGTGTCGGCGACGTAGCATTTCGTGCCGTGGACTCCATCGATCGAAGCATCCTGTTCCATCTCCAGCGCGACGGACGACAGCCCAACAACCAACTCGCCGATCTGGTGGGTCTCAGCCCGTCACCGTGTCTGCGGCGGGTGCGCCAACTCGAGGCCGACGGCGTGATCCAGGGGTACACCGCGCTGCTCGACCGGCGGGCCGTGGGCTGCGGGTACGAGGCGCTCGTGTGGGTGACGCTGTCGCAGGTGACCCGCGACTCGATGACCGACTTCGAGGACGCCGTCGGCGAAATCGACGCGATCGTCGAGGTGTTGCGGATGATGGGCCAGCCCGACTACCTGCTGCGCGTCGTCGCCGCCGACGCGGAAGCGTTCGAGGCGATCTACATCGATCGACTCGCCCAACTGCCCCACGTGAAGACGCTCACCTCGCAGAGCGCGATGAAGGTCGTGAAGCGAACGCACAGCCTGCCCATCCCCGAACGCTGACGCGCCGGCACACCCCGCCCGCGGCGGCGCGGATCGTCAGCCGCAGAGGTCGGGACGGTCGATGCGGCAGGCGAGATCGAGCGAGACCGAACGGTCGATGGTGGCCGTCGTCCAGTCACCGTGACGGCCGTCGTTGCTGAGCACGAATGCGTTCGCGCGGTTGGGATCGCCGGCGACGGCGATCAGCAGTTCCTCCGGAGCGGCCACGATCGGCACGAGACGATCCGGGTCGTCGCTCGCCGCGAACACCTCGGGCAGAATGCCCTTGGCCACGAGATCGGCGAGCGTGCGCCGGCCGGCGGTGAGGTTGGTCCAGGCGCCGATGAACGACTCGAACGTGCGAGCGGGGATGCGCGCCTGTTCGAACAGGCCCTGCCGGACATCGGCCTTCGACCAGCCGTGACGGGCGAACATCCGGGCGATCAGCGGCGACACGATCAACAACGGCCGATACGACCGATGGCCGAGACCGAACACATGGGTGAGCTCCCACCCGGTCGCGCGGACGAGTCCGTTGGCGAGGTACGGCAGCACCTCGCCGGGCGAACTGCCGAACACGCTGCCGATGATGAGGCCGTTGTTCATGCGCGCCATCGCGACGGTGTCGACACCTCGCTCCGCGCCGAGGTCGGCGGCGAGCGACGGCCAGCCGATCGCCGCCAGTGTGGGCTCGTGTTCGGCGAGCACCACGCGGGTGCTGTTGCCGAACGTGGCCTTGTCGTGCTCGGCGGTCGTGAAGCCGCACACGTTGCGCAGGTAGAGGCGCAGCCATCGTGCGACCGCAGTGTTGGCGTGCGTGCCTTCGCGCAGGGCGCCGCCTTCGCTGTTGAAGCCGAGCTCGGCGATCGACGGCCCGCTCACCACGACGAGCGCATCGGCGCCGGTGGTGTTGCCGGAGTGCTCGACGCCGTAGGTCGGATCGGCGAGCACGTCGGCCATCGCCAGCAACACCGGCAGATGTCGCTGCTCGAGCCCGACCATCACCGCGTTGATCGCGACCGACCACACGGTCATGTCGCGGCCGGACGGCCGCGCCTGCCCGATCACGCGGAACGGGTCGTGCCCCGTGCCGTCGAGGAACGCCTGCACGCGATCGAGCGTGGGCGGCACGATCGGCGAGCCGTCGGTCCAGCCGCGTTCGAGGAAGACCCGGTGCACCTCGTCGAGCGAGCCGCTCGCCACGGTCTCGAGTGCCGTCGGTTCCACACCGCCGGCGCCGTCACCGTCGTCGTTCGACTCGGTGAGGCCGCGCACGATCTGTTCGACGGTGTGTTCCAGGAACAGGGCGATCATCTCGTCGTGCGACTGGGTGTCGACGTGGCCGCGCAGCACTGCGAGCGGCAGGTCGTCGAGACCGAGGCCTCGACCGGTGGCGAGCGCCTGGCGTTGGAAGCCTTCGCACACGATCGACACCGTGGGCACGCCGGCGTTCTCGGCGATGACGGATGCCCGCATCACGGCGGGCGTACAGCTGCCTCAACACCCGACGCCGCTGACGGCCGCATCGGCACGCCAGTCGCGCAGCTTCTGCGGGAGTTCCGCCAGGACGGCCGCCTCGTCGGGGCCGTGGGTGTTGCCGAAGGCCTCGTAGCCGATCACCTCCACCTCGTAGGTGTCGCGCAGGTACCGCTCGAGCGCCGGGAACAGCTCGTCGCCACGGAACATGTACTCCCACACGAACGCGACCCGCTTGCCGCGCAGGTCGTCGAGGCGAGGTGCGTGGCGACGTCGCTGCACGCCCATCGGTGCCTGCGGCCACACCACGTCGTATCGGGGCTCGTTCACGTCGGCCATTGTGCAGGATGCACCGGGCAATCCGAGTGCGCAGTTGCGCGCCGGGGCCGGCGGCGAGTGGCAGATCCTGCCGCGACGGCCTGCGCCAGGCCACTGTCGATGGCGTGCTGCGCAGTCGCGGTCACGGCCGAGCCGCAGGTCGCGACAGTTCCGACCGGGATCTGGTTGGCGAGGCGGGCGTCGATTGGTAGTGTGCTTCCGCTACTCGGCCCCATCGTCTAGTGGCCTAGGACACCACCCTCTCAAGGTGGCGGCACGGGTTCGAATCCCGTTGGGGCTGCTAAGAAATGCCAGGTCAGGGCCGCTCTTCGGAGCGGCCCTTTGGTTTTTCTTCCCAGTTTGCCAATCACGTGCCAATCTACGGATTGGAGAAACAGCATGAAGGGCTTCATTCGGCGGCGGGGTGAGGCATGGGAACTGCGCGTCTTCCTCGGCGTGGATCCCGTGACCGGACGGAAGCGGTACGCGAACAAGAGCGTCCGCACCGGCAAGCGCGAGGCGCAACGGATGCTCGCCGAGATGATCGTCGAGGCCGAGCGTGGAACGCTGGCGCGGACGTCGGCGACGGTGGGTGATCTGCTCGAGACGTGGTTCGAATTCGCCGCGCCGGAGTTCTCGCCGAAGACGGTGAGGGAGACCCGCGGCTACATGGATCGGAACCTGCTGCCGCACCTGGCGACGGTGCCGCTGTCGAAGCTCCGGGCCAGCGAGATCGATGCGCTCTATCGACGTCTACAGGCCGGCGGTGCGGGCGTCCGGCCGCTCGCTCCGGCCACGATCCGGCGGATCCACGGCATCCTCCGGCGAGCGCTGGTGCAGGGCATGAAATGGGGATGGATCGGCACGAACCCTGCAGCCGCTGCGACGCCGCCCAGGGTGGCGCCGCCGGACATCAAGCCGCCCAGCGGGAGCGAGCTCGCTCGGCTGCTCCTGCGTGCGCTGGAGGCCTCACCCGAGCTCGCCTGCTATCTCGTCCTGGCGGCTGCCACCGGAGCTCGTCGCTCGGAGGTGATCGCGTTGCGATGGATCGATCTCGATCTCGACGGCCGCACCGTCGACATCCATCGGGGCATCGTGTTCGGGCCGAAGGGTCTGGTCGAGAAGGACACGAAGACCCATGCGGCCCGTCGAGTGTCGCTCGATGTGCGGACGGTGGAGCTGCTGTCCGAGCATCACCAACGGATGGTGGAGCGTGCTGCCATGTGCCGGTTGGTGTTGGCGAGTGATGCCTTCATCTTCAGCGACGCCGCCGACGGTTCCGAGTCGTGGTTTCCCGACTCGGTGTCGCGGAGCTTCAAGCGTCTGTGCCGCCGTGAGGGCCTCGGCCACGTGCGGCTGCACGACCTCCGCCACTTCGTCGCAACCCAGCTGTTGGGCGCTGGCGTCGACGTGCGGACCGTGGCCGGCAGGCTCGGTCACCGCAACGCAGCGACCACGCTGAACGTGTACGCGCACTTCCTCGAGCAGACCGATCGAGCCGCTGCGGACATCATGGGCGACGTCATTTCGATGACTGCCTGACACACGTCACAGCCCGAAAAATCAACAAACCCGTCGTTCGCCGTCCAGTTGGTAAGGGAAGGCGCGCATCAGATCGCGCGCCGCCGAAGGGGACGGGGCGTGGACGAGGACGAGATCCGGGACAGAGGCGCGGTGGCGCCGGACTTCTTGACGCTGGCGGAGGTCGCCGCGATCCTGCGCATCGGGCGCTCGGCCGTGTACGACCTCGCGACCGCCGCACTGCGATCGGGTGACGACAACCAGCTCCCGGTCCGACGTGTGGGTCGGCAGCTGCGTGTGCCGCGGGCGTTGCTCGAAGCGTGGATCGGTGCGCCGATCACGTGGCCGATCGTGACGCCCACCACGACCCTGGTCCGGCTCGACCCTGTCCCGTCCGAGAGTCGCACCCCGAAGCCCCATCGTCGGTCATCGCAGCCTCCGCTGCCGTTCGCGGGCTGAGCGTCATGTCGACTCACATCTTCCCGACTCGGCAACCCAGGTGGACAGACGAGTGCACAGCGGCGGCGGTGATGTTCCCGTGACGGTTCGTGTGACGACGTTGAAGGGCGCTGCGGCTGGTGCGTACTACGTGGAGGCGTGGCCGAACTACTACCTCGATGCGGACGAGCCGAGGGGTATCTGGCACGGCCAGGCCGCGGGGATGCTCGGCCTCTCGGGCACGGTGGACGACGAGGCGTTCCTGGCGTTGATGGCCGGGCTGGATCCTCGCGACCCGGAGCGGCTGTTGGGCAACGGGCACTCGGAGACGTCGGTTCGCGGGTTCGATGTGACGGCGTCGTCGCCGAAGTCGGTGTCGGTGTTGTGGGCGGTCGGCGATGACTGGGTCCGTGCCGAGGTCCTCGCCGCTCACGACGCGGCGGTGGCGGCGGTGGCGGGGTGGATCGAGGCGCATGCGCATACCCGGTTCCGGTTGGGGGGCGAGGTCGTGGTGGTGGATGCGGAGGGGATCGTGGCGGCGGGGTTCCGGCAGCACACGTCGCGTGCGTTGGATCCGCAGTTGCATACGCATCTGGTGGTGGCGAACCGTGTGAAGTCCCCGGACGGCCGCTGGCTCGCGTTGGACGCCCGCACGTTGAAGCGTGATCAGCGGACGTTGTCGACTCTGTTTCACGCTGCGGAGCGCGCGGAGCTGACGCGCCGGCTGGGTGTTGAGTGGGGTCCGGTCGTGAACGGGATCGCCGAGATCGACGGGATCGACCGGCGCGTGATCGAGGAGTTCTCCACCCGCACCAAAGCGGTCACTGCACGGCTGTCGGTGAAGTTGGATCGGTTCGAGCAGACGATGGGTCGCGAGCCGACGGCGCGGGAGCGGTGGCAGCTGGAGCGTGAGGCGGCGGTGGATTCGCGGCCGGCGAAGGACCACGCTGTGAACGCCGACGTGCTGCATGAGCGGTGGGTGGGGCAGCTCTGTGATCTCGACGTGGATCCGGAGCGGTTGGTGGCGGGGGTGTTGGGCCGGTCGCTCGACGTGCAGTGCGATTTCGATGTGCTCGATCAGTACGGGTTGGTGGATGCGGCGATCGATGCGTTGGCGGAGCAGCAGTCGTCGTGGCGGCCCGCGGAGATCGTCCGCGAGGTCGCCGCCCTCCTTCCGACGACGTTGGCGGCTTCGGCGGGGGAGGTGGTCGGTGTGGCGGACACTCTCGGCTACGGCATCGGCGCCGGCCAGGGGATGGAGCTCGGCCCGCCGGTCCCGGCGGGGGTGGAGCGAAGGTTGAGTGATGACCGTCCGATCACCGAAGCAGCGTCGGATCGGGCGATCACCCAATGGTGGATCCTGAATGAGGAAGCGTTCATCCTCGACTGGGCCGGCCGTGGCGTCGACCCCGCACAGACACGGTCGAGTCGTGCGACGCTCGAGCGGTGCCCGATCGAGTCCTCGAGCGCACAGCGGGAAGCGGCCGCGGCGATCGCCGGCACCGCATCTGTCGTCCTCGTGGTCGGCCCGGCCGGGACGGGCAAGACGACCGCGCTCCTCCCGGCCGTCGAGCAGCTCCACCGCGACGGTCGGGTGGTGTTCGGTGTGGCGCCATCGGCGATCGCCGCGTCCGTGCTCGCTGAGGAGACGGGGGTGCGGGCGGACACGATCGACAAGCTCCTCGCCGAACACCGCACCGGCCGCCCACACCCCACGTTCAATCTGCCTCCC